>JAIRKZ010000111.1 GCA_031259845.1 Tannerellaceae bacterium
GGTATATATGATGATTATTTCCGGAGCAAAAGGGATCGGCTCGTCTCCATCCATTTGAATGCAGCCTGTCAGCGAATACAGGAATAATAAGGAGGAAAATAGACTGTTTATTTTTTTCATGGACAACTTACGACTGATATTTGTTTATTGTATCTGTAATTAGACGAATTGGTATTACCAGGATCGTCACCAATTATATATACAGGTCCTGCAGTGGTATCAAAAGCATCACTCAGATAAAAACCGTCAGCCCTTCCACCCCATCCGAAATTACAATGAAAATAAGTTTTTCCTTGAGCAAGATTAACGTATTGTCCGTCAATAACCCAGGCATGGCCGCCTGTATATCCGGTAGTAATACCCAAAAATGTCTTTTTGCCGGAATTTGCTCTCATATAAACAAGTTTGCGCGGAACTGTATTAGCAATCAGTGCAGACGATATTGTGCTCTGGTTATAATTACTAAGACTTGTTGCCGAGAGACCGCCCCACTTGTTCATCCAATTCACTCCTGCATTCTCCTCAATACTTGTACCGTCTGCTGAATAATTAGCGCCCATGGCTATACCCAGATAGCGCATTAAATGAGCCACCTCGTTGGCGCTCGCTGTCGTTGCTGGTAGCGCTCCATCATTATTGTTACAATCACTTATGATTCTATCCCAATTTAATACGGCGCTACCGGATGAACCGTTATAACTCCATTGAACGTTACCCACTGTCTGATAATAGGCTACAATTTGGGCAACTGCAGTTGCAATGCAGCCTGTCGGGCATTGTTGTCCGTCATCCCATGGACAATATTGGTTATATGGCGCCCACTGATTCCATCTTGTTTTAAGACGAATGTTGGCATCTAACCAGGTCAGGGAAGTCGCGTATGTAACCGCATTATCTTTTTTCGGCTTTCCGAGGTTTTCCTTCATGTCTGCAAGCATTTTGAATGCGGCCTCTTCCATAAAGACAGTAAAACCGGGATTGTCGAAGTGTCCCAGACTGTCGGCAGATAATATCCCCTGATCAATAATGGCGTACACAGCATCTGTTCGTTCGTCGGCAGCAGCAATAACATACCCTTTATTATCCTCAAAGTTTATGATATACATAAGGGTATCAACAGACTCGGTCAGACCGATCCTTTCTGCTAACTCATGTATATTCTCTTTATTTCCAACACGGACTGCCTGAACATCCTTAACTGTCCGATTATTACCGGAGTTTGAACCACTCCGCAGGCTCACACCTCCGTTCATTGCCAAAACATCTTCCAAATCATTCAACACAGTTAGTGCATGCTGTTTGGCTTCCTCTGCGGATATTTTGGTATTAATATCCGTGGCGTCAATGTTAACCGGCTGCATACTGTCAGTTAACAGTTTACTTTCATCGTCACAACTCATGACAAAAATTGCCATGATACCTGCTAATAACGTTTTTTTCATTCGTTTTTTAAATTTAGAAATGAATAATGCGCAAAATTATATAAAAACTCAAGTTTTCCAAGCGCGTACGGATGAAAAAGTTTTTTTACAGAGGAAAGATACAACATAACTGCAAATCTCACGAGCTAAATTTGTATAAGATATATTTCCGGGATGTAAAAAAACAGTTTATTGGAGAGCATGCGTTGAGATACAGAAGAAACTGTCAGATTCAGGGGTAAGCGATGGAAGTATAGCCACCGATGATTTTATCATTTTATCATTGTGTCATTTTACCCCCTCCCTGTTTCGCTTATTTGTACGCCAATCCGGGATAACTCCCGAAAACACGCTGTATTTGGCGTTTGCCTTTTGATAAAATAACGCAAAAAGAAAGAAAGTACGAACTGTATGCTCGCAAATGGATTCTGTACGGATATAAAACAAAGCAAAAAACAGTCGTTTGCTATCTGTTTGCTCAGTAAAAACAGCGGGTGAAAACAGTTGTTCCAGCGCCGTTTTGAGCCTTCGAAAGCCCCTTTCCCGGGCGTTTTCGGGGCTTCCGTTTTTTCATTGGGATGACTCCACCAAGTCATGATGATGGTTTTGTAAAGACTTCCCAATGCTTTTGCAAAGAGATCGTAATCCTTTGCTCAAGACTTCGTCATGGTTTCCTGAAACCCTCCCGCAAAACGGTCAATATGGCCTCATTTGATTACGAAAACTATCGGAATCACCCGCTGACACCTCCCTTTTCGTCCAAATCACCCGTTAGCTGAAAAGGAAAATTCCTTACAATCTGTCAGCAGGTAAGCCTTAACGGTATCCTATTGTAAAACGGACAGGTTCCTTTCCTCTTCCCTTTTCAATGTGTTAAAGTAGAATTATACTTAAATTTGCATTAAATACAGTTATTCCGTAACTGTATATGATGGAAGAATTCTAATTTAGACAAAGCCGAAATTGATGTAAAAGAAAACGGAATTGAAAGAGGATCAAACAAAATCAGGAAATTGTAAGTGATGGATAAATAATCGACATAGCCAGGAAAATAGCTTCGCTCTATAATAATTTGTCTCCCGGGCCTTTGCGGCAGCTTGCAGAGATATTGGAAGCAGTAAAGCTAAAAAAGGGCGAGATTTTATTGGATAAGGGGCAGATTCACCGGAATATGGTGTATGTGGATACCGGCATGCTACGGCAGTTTTATTACAAAAAAGGAAAAGATATAACGGAGCATTTCGGTTGCGAAGGGACTGTGGTCTATTGCATCAACAGTTTATTTAACGAACAGCCAACCGATTTGATGATTGAAGCGATTGTAGAACCTACGCTTGTGTACAATATTAATTACCGGAAATTATGCAGTTTGATTGAAGAAAGCAAAGAAATAGCTACTATGTACCGGGGCATTGTGGAATATGGTTTGATTGTGTCTCAAAACAAGGCCGATTCCTGGCGTTTTGAAACAGTCCGCGAGCGGTATAACCGTTTTATAAAAGACTTCCCCGACGCTGCCAGAAGGGCTTCGGTAAACGATATTGCGTCGTATCTTTTAATGGCGCCGGAATCTTTAAGCCGGGTAAGAGGCGGGATGCTTTGATTTTTTCCGGTATAATTCAATTTTCTGATATAGATCATTTTTTCAGATAAACTCGTCCGCTATCTTAGCAACGCTTTTCAAAACGTTTTGTATAAAAGTGGCTGAAGCATTTTCAGCAACCAATTAATTTATGTTTAACTTGTAATATTAAAATGATTATGAATACGAAACGTCTAATAATTGTCATGGCTGTGTTATTTGCAAGCATAACAACTGTTGTAGCGCAATCAAACGCAGGAGAAGTACCCTTTAATGTTAATACATCCAAACTCAACCGTTATTTGAATCTAAACTCTTACCAGGAGGGAAGAGTAGAGGCGCTTAACGAAAGCTTTATTCAAATGCAGAGAATAAACGGCGGGGAAGAGCAAAAAATGAAGCAGATATTATCCGAAAATTTATCCGGCATGAAAAAAACGCTGTCTAAAGCACAGTTCGATAAATACGTTACGCTTTTAATGATGACCAATAAGAATAATAATATAATAGACGAAGCCTCCCTGACAGCTATTGTGAAACAGGTAGATGGGAAATAAGAATCTTATCGGCGCGGGTTCGGATATAAAAAAAGAGGCTTTCCTACACGAGGAAAGCCTCTGAAAAATGAAAAACTATCAGGATTGGATGAAATTATCCATTTATTTTCTTCATGTGAGCAATCAAGTCAAGAACTTTGCTTGAATAACCCCATTCGTTGTCGTACCAGGATACAATTTTTACGAATTTGTCTGTCAAAGCGATACCGGCCTTTGCATCAAAGATGGATGTACGGGCGTCGCCAATGAAGTCGGAAGAAACAACATCATCTTCGGTATATCCGAGGATACCTTTCAATTCGTTTTCGGAAGCAGATTTCATTGCTGCCTTAATTTCTTCGTAAGTAGCCGGCTTAGCCAAGTTAACCGTTAAGTCTACAACAGAAACATCCAATGTAGGAACGCGGAAAGACATACCGGTTAATTTGCCGTTCAACTGGGGGATTACTTTACCTACGGCTTTTGCTGCGCCGGTAGAAGAAGGAATAATATTGCCCGAAGCAGCGCGTCCGCCTCTCCAGTCTTTAGCAGAAGGGCCGTCAACGGTCTTTTGCGTAGCCGTTGTAGCGTGAACGGTAGTCATCAAACCATCTGTGATACCAAACTTATCGTTCAATACTTTAGCGATAGGGGCTAAACAGTTGGTGGTACAAGAAGCGTTAGAAACAAATTGAGTGCCTTTTACATAAGCATCCAGGTTAACGCCGCAAACGAACATGGGCGTATCATCCTTTGAAGGAGCAGACATAACCACATATTTAGCGCCTGCGTCTACGTGTGCCTGCGCTTTATCTTTAGACAGGAACAGACCGGTTGATTCAACAACATATTCCGCTCCTACGGCGTCCCACTTCAAATCGGCAGGGTTCTTTTCGGCAGTCACGCGGATTGAATTTCCGTTTACAACCAAATTGCCATCCTTAATATCAATCGTTCCATCGAACTGTCCGTGGATCGTGTCGTATTTCAACATGTAAGCCATGTAATCAACACTGATCAGGTCGTTAATACCAACTACCTGAATGTCGTTTCTCTTCTGAGCTGCACGGAACACCAAACGCCCGATACGGCCAAAACCGTTAATACCTACTTTAATCATTGTAATAAAACTTTTATTGGGTTTATTAAAAACATTAGTTAAATACACGTTAACATCCACAAGGAGTAGCACAAGAAACCAATACAGTCAACAACAGTAAAAGGGACAACAAATGCATTGATTTATGTTTCATCTTGTTATTGATTTTTAACGAGCACAAAGTTACTTATGTTTTTTTTAATGTCATTGGATTATGATTAGAAAAAACATGTTCTCTAACATAAATTAATTGTTGGGATTACTTTTTCTTCTTTTGTCCGAATAGTATGTTAAGAAGTAATGATTTCATTCTGCTTACGCCCCAAGCCCAAAGAGCCGGTTTGGCTATTCCCCAGAGATGAGGGATAAGGGTTGTGGCCACAGGAGGCAAATAAGAACCGATACCCGATAGCATGAGTTTACCGGCGTTGCTCTGTATGTAAACGAAATTGTCGTTTAATCTTTGCGCCGCCTCCTTGTTTCTTCTTTTAGCCAATTGCTTGCCGGATTGTAATTTTTCCCAGGGGGTAAGTCGCGCCTTTTTAGCTGTTGTCTCCATTTTCTTTTTCATCATTAGCCGTTAACGCTTCGATTATCTCGTTGAGCACCTTTGTCTTTATACGTCTCTTCATTATTATTACGATAAGTATGATAATAAGGTATAATCCTGCCACACATGCAAATCCCAGCCCGATGGAATGAAACATTTCGCCAAGGAAGTAACCCGCAGAAATGAAAATAAATAATAAGGCAAATAAAGCAAGGCTTATTAAAATTAATCCATACGTGAGAAGGCCGGCTACGTGGCCGACTTTCTCGTATGAGCTTAATTTAAACAATTCAAATTTAGATTCCGCATAAGCCGTTATATCTTCTTTCAGCTCACGGAATATTTGTCCTGCATCTTTTTCCATCCGGCCGGTTATTCTTCGACAATGGTTTCAATTTCTTCTTTCACTTCCTTTTTGCCTTCGCTATATTTGGCTACGGCGGCACGGTAGCCTTCTTTCAGTTTATCGGTAAGGGCATTCAATTCATCAAGCAACTGATCTTTTTTGTCTGTTGTCGCTAAATAAGTAATAGTTGCTCCCACCGCGGCGCCAATCAATAATCCCACTAATAATTTTGAATCTCCTGTTTTCATAACTTCATTCTTTTTAAATGGTTTATATATATGTAACGGTTTAAAACGGGTAATCGTTTATAGAAATACCACCCGTTTTCTTAAATTATGTTGTAATGAGTTGCATTTTTATAGCCGCCCAATTGTTCTTTTCACAATATGAAATGAGGAATAAGCCATTTCTTTTACACTCACCTTCAATCATGGGAATATCTTCATTGTAGAAACCGCTCATCAAAAGGCATGCTTCTTTTTTCATACAGGAAGCATAAGCCTTTATATCATTTAACAGTATATTACGGTTAATGTTTGCCAGTACGACGTCGAATTTGCCTAAACGGGGAATCTGTTCGGCTCCTCCTTCTATTACCTCAATATCGGTTGTCCGGTTAATCCGGATATTATCGAGGGCGTTGCGGCAAGCCCATTCGTCGACGTCTACAGCTACTACCCGTTTCGCTTTCTTTTTTGCCGCTAAAATAGCCAGTACAGCCGTGCCGCATCCCATATCAAGTACTTCTTTCCCTTCCATGTAGACAGAGAGTATTTCGTTAATCATCAGATGGGTCGTTTCGTGATTGCCTGTTCCGAAAGCCATCCTGGGGTCGATTATGATATCATATATGTAATTGGGCGTTACCTGATGAAAAGAAGCATGGATGATACATTCCTTACCAATGGCTATGGGTTGGAAATAGTTCTTTTCCCACTCTTCATTCCAGTCTTTGGCTTTGATATAATTCTTAGTATACCGGATCGTAACGTTTCCTAAGGGGAAAGAAGCGATTGTATCGTCCAATAACGTTTGATTATACAATGTTACCTGGATATAGGCAGACAGCCCGTTTTCTGTTCCGGTGAAACTTTCAAAACCAATCTCTCCCAATTCCGAGGCCAAGACATCGTTCACAACCTCCGTCTCTACCGTAGAATTATATGTAAATATCAATTCGTAATAATCCATGTTAACCTGTTTTTCAGGATACCAAAGATACGAATACTACACGGATGAAGTTATACTTTTCAGTTTTTTTTATTCTGTATCTATATTACGCATCTCGCCGATAAAGAATATCGTACCGGTACTTTGCTCTTTAATAAAATAAAGGAAAGGCCGGT
>JAIRKZ010000009.1 GCA_031259845.1 Tannerellaceae bacterium
TAATAAGTAATAAAAAAGTTGATATGTATAATTTAGGATTAGCCCATGGCATACCAGCCCTTATTATGTTTTTTTCTAAATTGAAAGAACAGAAAATATCGCATCCTTTGTTAGATATACTTCTGAATAAATCTATAAATTATATTTTGTCAACAGAACAAAATATCAAAACTGTTGGAAGTCATTTTTGCATGAATATACCTGTTGATACAAAGATAAATGAATTATCAAGAATAGGATGGTGTTATGGCGATTTAGGTATGCCGTTAATACCGAAAATAATCCATCAGATATGGAGCGATAAGTATAAACCCTTACCGCCGTTTTTCAGTCTCTTGTCCGATACCTGGAAAGAAAAACATCCCGATTGGCAGTATATCTATTGGAGCGAGCAGGACATGAACGATTTTATGCAAAGTGAATTTCCCGAACTGCGTAGTTTTTATGATTCCCTATTCTTCGATATTCAGCGCTGGGATGCGGTACGATTCCTTATTTTGTATAAAATGGGTGGCATGTATGCTGATTTTGATTACGAGTGTCTGGAAAATATGGAGCCGTTGTTAGACAACCGTACCTGTTGCATCGCCCTGGAACCGGAAACGCATTGCGTTATGTATAACATTCCGCGTGTGCTAAACGCTGCTCTGTTGGCTTGCACGCCGGAAAATTTTTATTTGGAAAAAGTGATTAAGCGCGTTTTTTCGGAAAAGACTATGCAACAGGATCGCTCGGACAAGCCTATGTCCATCCTTCACACGACCGGTCCTCTGATGTTGTCGGATATATATGAAAATCTAAGCATAGGAGAAAAAGCATCTGTTTGCCTGATTCCAGCCAAATATGTGACGCCTTTTGATTGCGCTCAGATAGCACAGGTCAAAGCTGGAATGGAAAACGATGAATTGGAAAATTGTCTGCAAGAAGCATACGCTATACATTATTTCACTAATTCCTGGGTATCTGAGGTCAAATGAAGGCTCCAATATGAGAAGTTGGTTTGGGATTGATTATAGCAAATCTATAAAGCGCTGAATTTTGTTGACTTTTAACAGAAGCCTGCGCTATGTTGACTGGACATATAAAAATGGTAATTATCCGGCAAATCCGGAAATAAATAATTTCGACATCTCACAAAAATCCGATGCGTTTTTTGCTCGAAAATTCATATCTTCGTTACCTGACAGATTAATAGAAAGAATTGATAATAATCTTTTATAGATATAATGATAAGGTTATTTCCACATTACACCCAGCTTGATGCTATGGATTGCGGCCCCACTTCGCTTCGCATGATTGCGAAGTATTATGGGCGCAGTTACAGCTTACAGACCCTCCGCGAAAAAGCTTTTATTACGCGTGAAGGGGTATCAATGCTGGGTATCAGTGATGCGGCGGAATCGATTGGCTTCCGGACAAATGGAGTGAAAATATCATTGGCTCAATTGAAGAAAGAAGCGCCTCTTCCCTGTATATTACATTGGAACCAGAACCATTTTGTGGTGTTATACAAAATAAAGAAGGACGGGTTTTATATTGCCGACCCGGCATCCAAACGGATTGTCTTTACGGAGGAGGAATTTAAGCGCTGCTGGATCAGTACGAAGACCGGGGAGGAGGATACGGGGACGGCTTTGCTGTTGGAACCGGGGCCGGAGTTTTATGAAAAGGGGGATGAGCAGGAAGCCCGGAAGAAAGGGATTTCTTTTTTCTTCCGCTACCTGAAGCCTTACAGGAGGGAGTTTGTGCAGCTTATCCTGGGGATGGCGACGGTCAGTATCCTGCAACTGATTATGCCGTTCCTTACCCAGGCGCTGGTGGATACGGGGATACGGGACAGCAACCTTAACTTCATTACCCTGATACTGATTGCGCAATTGGTGATTTTTGTCGCCCGGCTGTCGGTTGACTTTATCCGTAGCTGGATACTGCTGCATGTGAATACGCGGATTAATATCGCCCTTATTTCCGATTTCCTGGCCAAACTGATGCGTCTGCCGATACGCTTTTTCGATACCAAAATGGTGGGGGATATTATGCAGCGGGTTGGAGACCATAGCCGGGTTGAGTCGTTTTTGACGGGATCGTCTGTCAATACGCTGTTTTCATTCGTTAATTTTATTGTGTTCGGTATTGTACTGGCCTACTATAACCTTACGATATTGGGGCTTTTCCTGCTGGGGAACGGGTTGTATGTAGCCTGGATACTGGCGTTTATGAAGTACCGGCGCGAGTTGGACATCAAACGGTTTGCGCAGGCTGCCGCCGAACAGAGCAATCTATACCAGTTGGTCACAGGCATGCAGGAGATTAAGCTCAACAATTGCGAGACCGGAAAACGCTGGCAGTGGGAACGGATACAGGTCAAACTGTTTAAGATAAGCATCAAGGGGCTGGCGTTGGAGCAGTACCAGCAGTTAGGCTCTGTTTTCTTTAACCAGACGACCAATATACTGATTTCCTTCTTAGCGGCTAAGGCGGTGGTATCGGGGGATATGACGCTGGGGATGATGATGTCGCTTACCTATATCGTGGGGCAGCTTACTTCGCCCATTGAGCAGTTTATCGGTTTTGCACGCGCTTTCCAGGACGCTAAAATCAGTCTGGAGCGTTTGGGTGAAATACATAATAAAGAAGATGAAGAGCAAACCCTGTTTTTAAAAGTAACTTCGCTTCCTTCCAACCGCACCTTATCCATTGAAAGCCTCCGGTTCAGCTATGACGAAGCCGACAGGGATTATGTATTGGATAATATTAACCTGACTATCCCGGAAGAGAAAGTAACCGCCATTGTAGGCGCCAGCGGAAGCGGGAAAACAACGCTGATCAAACTCTTACTGGGCTTTTACCCACCCAATCACGGAACGGTCAAAGTAGGCGGCATGCCGCTGCAAAACATCAATCCCCATGTATGGCGCGCCCGTACCGGATCGGTTATGCAGGACGGGTTTATCTTTTCCGATACTATTGCCAAGAATATTGCCGTGGGTGATGAGGCGATTGACAAAGAGAAATTAGTGCATGCCGTAACCGTGGCCAATATCCGTGATTTTATAGACGGTTTGCCTTTGGGATATAACACAAAAATCGGTATGGAAGGAAACGGCGTCAGCCAGGGACAACGGCAGCGCATCCTGATAGCCCGCGCCGTTTATAAAAACCCGGAGTTCATCTTTTTAGACGAGGCCACCAATGCCCTGGACGCCAATAATGAGAAAGAGATAATGGAACATCTCAGGCGGTTTTATGTCGGACGAACAGTCGTAGTAGTAGCCCACCGTCTCAGCACCGTACGCGACGCCGACAACATCGTTGTACTGGATAAAGGCAAAATAGCTGAAGAGGGTACGCATACCGAACTTACGGCTAAACGGGGAATCTATTATCAGTTAGTGAAAAACCAGTTAGAATTGGGGAATTGATGGAGCATAAAGAAGTTGAGATAAGAAGCGAGGCTGTGCAGGAGGTGATGGGAAAAGTTCCGTCCCGGATTGTACGGTGGGGGATTACGTTGCTGTTCGGAATTGTCATGGTATTGCTTGCAGGGAGTTACTTCTTTACATATCCGGATGTAATTGTTGCGGAGATGACGCTCACCGGACGCTACCCGGTGGCACAGGTAGTAGCGCGGGCGTCAGGGAAGATGAGCCGGTTATACGTAACGGACGGCCAGGCGGTAACAACCAATACCTTGCTTGCCGTGATTGAAAATCCGGCAAAGACGGAGGATGTGATGAAATTAAAGGAGACTTGGGAGGCTGGTTTGGAACTCGGCGATATCCAACCTGCCTATACCTCTTACCTGCGAAGTTTGCATGAGTACAATACGTATTATACATTAAATTATTATCCTAAGAAAATAGCTGCCACAAAGGGACAAATAACTAAATATCAGACATATTACCAAAACCTGAAACGGCAACAGGAGGTGATGGATGCACAGTTTACGCTGGCAAGGCAGCAATATGAACGCGATTCGCTGCTCTATATACGTGGAGTTATCGCTCCGTCTGAACATGAAACGGCACGCAGCGCGATGCTTCAAAGCCAACATTCGCTGGAAGGAACCAACGCTTCCTTAGAAAACCTGAAAATCCAAATCGGAGAACTGGAAACCGGTTTGCTGGATATGGAACTGCAACAGGCCGAAAAAGAAAGCCTGTTGCAACAAGACTTACAATCGAACAGGGAACAACTGACGAATGCAATCAACACATGGGAATTGACTTATTGCCTGACATCGCCCATTGAAGGAAAAGTTACGTTTACCAATTACTGGAATGAAAACCAGTATGTGAATGCAGGCGAAAGCGTATTCAGTATCGTACCGGATAAAAAAGAAGAAATAATAGGGAAAGCCCTGCTTCCTATCGCCCGTTCGGGAAAGGTAAAGACCGGCCAACGGGTGATTATCCGCTTCAATAACTTCCCCGACCAGGAGTTCGGCATTGTGGACGGAGTGGTAAACGCTATCTCCCTCGTCCC
>JAIRKZ010000037.1 GCA_031259845.1 Tannerellaceae bacterium
ACGCCGCTCGAAGTCTATTCGTTCGCCCCCACTAAAGAGGCGCTGGCGATAAACTCCAGCAGCGACTTCACGCAAAACGTTCCCCTGGGGCTGCGCACGGGCACAGCCGGCACGGTAACACTCGAATTTAGCGGCATGGCCACCTTCGGGCACAACGTTTACCTGATAGACCATGCGCAGAACAATAAGGAGACCGACCTGCAGAAAACCCCCTCGTACACCTTTACGGTGGCCAAAAAGCAGCAGGCCGACAAGATGATTGAACTGAACGACCGTTTCAGCCTGCGTACCTCCTTTACGGGCAAAGGCGTAGGCAATGAAGCGACCGGTGCAGCGGAACTCAACGTAACTTCGAAGGACGGATACATCTATGTGCAAACCCCGTCTCTCGCAAGCAGCCTGCAGGTGTACAACCTTACCGGGGCTTTGGTTTACAGCAGCGCTACGCGTTCGGATTATTTCCGCATACAAACAGACAGACAACAGGCGTATATTGTAAAAGTGAAAATAAATGAAGAGTATCTGACGCAGAAAGTATTCGTTAAATAAACGACATTATTTTCCGTAAATAAAGAAAGGACAGCCGGATCTCCTGTCCTTTCTTTTTCTCTTAGGACGAATAGCGGTTATATTAAAATAGACATGAATAATCTCCCAGGCAAACCTTTATCTTTACGGGTGTTTTCTCTTTCTCAATCCATGGGCTTCAAATGCCATGAAGTGAAAGAAGAGTGTGTTTTCAATCTGGCAAACAAAGATTGCAATCACATCCTCTTTTTGCTTGAAGGCAAACTGAAGCTGAGTTGTAACAATTTTGTCAACAGAACAATACAGAGTAAAGAGTTCGTCTTCATCCCCATCTCAGCCGATGTGAAATGTAAAGTGTTGGAACATTCCCGTATCCTATTGTTTACCTTCGAGAACCTGGCGGCTTATTTCGATAAAGAGTACATGGACCGCTTGCTGGAACGCTGCTCGCACTATGAGCATTCGTTCATAAAACTACCCTTTTGCAAACCGGTAGAAAACTTCGTGAACCACCTCGCCCTCTATGCCGAGCATAAAATAGACAAGAAGCTTTTGCAAGACATCAAAGAAATGGAGCTGGCTACTATTTTAAAATTCTTTTATAAGAAAGAAGATATAGCCAACTTTTTCCATCCGGTATTAGGCAAGTCTCTCTATTTCAGGATACAGGTTTTGCGCAACTACCGCAAAGAACCTCACGTAGACGGCCTGGCCCAACGCATAGGCATAGACAAAAGAGCGTTCAGCGCCCAGTTCAAAGAAGAGTTCAATATGTCGCCCTACCAATGGCTCCTGAACCAAAAAGCCAAACACATCCATTTCTGCTTAGCCGAGACCGACAAGAGCCTCGACGAAATCCGCACCGAATTCGGTTTTAAATTCGCCGGCCATTTCACCCGCTTCTGCAAAAAGCAGTTCAACTGCACCCCCATCCGCCTGCGGCGACAACTGGCGTATGAAAACTAAAATTCAGAAAAAACAGAATCTTGCTTTTTTGTCATATCCCGTAACCTCTTATTGCATTTTTATTTTGTTGATCCATAGATATTAGTAATACGATATAATCTCCAATTGTTTTTGTCATGTATTATTAATAGTCATCACGATGATTGCATAAAAGTAATAAAACAATCACTATTAACCGACTAAATCAGTTAATATAATCGGCTTATTGTTTATCATTCTAATATTCAGCGTATTACTTCGCTGTCGTTTTCGTTTCAAAAACCTACTCCCCCCTGTTGTGTCCACTGGCAGAACAGGGCATAGTGATTGCAGGCTTTGTTAAAAACGATCATACTTCCTGATGGAAGAGTCAGATGCTTGAGAAAGTTTTTGTCGTGCAGTTTTGCCTCACTGATAACGGCGTACTTTGCCGCCTAAAGCACGCATGCCATCACAGGTTTCGCCTCGTTGCAGTTTGTTGTTCTGTTCGGGGGAGGGATAACGTATTGCGGGAAGTACTATGGCAGGAAGTGAGCCGAAAGCCGGACTCGAACCGGCGACCTATTCATTACGAATGAATTGCTCTACCAACTGAGCTATTTCGGCCAATCGCGGTGCAAATATACGAATATTTGTATTACTGCAATCGGATAAGAGATTTTTTTGCAGGGAATAATAGTAAATCGGAGCGCGGGGCTGTTTAATGATGTCCGTTCGGAGTTCAGGATAGAGCCCAATCCTGCGATAGCGTCGCCCGGGGCTACCGGCAGTACGTTACGCGGCATAGCGCATACAAAAACTTTATTTTTTTCGTTGTTTTCAGTCACATTTCACATAAAGCGCTCATATACCGCCTGATAAGTGTGACTGAACAGGTGACGGAGCGTGACTGGACGTGATTAGACGTGACTGAGCTTCAACTTATATATGCGAAGATAAATTTTACGGGTGAGTTTAGAAAAAGGAGGCTTATTATGCAGACAAACAATCACAAAATCGTTGATTACGATGCCGTTCTTGATGCTAAGTTCGGCAAAAAAGGAACAGCAAGCCGGGCAGAAGCGGAAGATAAAGCATTTGCTTTTTATACCGGTCAAATCATAGAGCCGCACATACTTCATTTCAACAACAATGAGGAAGGATTTAAATACCTTGAAGAATTGATGAAATGAAAATAGAATACCATAAAATCATTGCAATGTCTTCAGTAAACCATTATAATGGTTTGATAAAGAGATTATAATGGTTTTCTGAAAGCATCGAAATGGTTTGCCGGAGTAATCGTAGTGATTTTTCCCGGAACAGGTTTACAGTTTTGGGTTCAGTCACCTCCGGTCACGCTCAGTCACACGTTCAGTCACACTTATCAGGCGGTATATGAGCGCTTTATGGCGGATGTGACTGAAAAGTGGATATTTTTTAATTGTTTGGGGTGAAAGCAGGGGGGGCGATGTACCTTTAGCGGGTTTTGGGGAATTCCTTTAAATAATAGCATTATGTTAGTAGTAAGTTCAAACTATTTCGTTTTTCCCCGCTTTCATGTTGTCCACGAAGATAAATTAATACGTTACCTGTCACTCTATGAAAAAAAGGCTCTTTATCAACGTGCCGGCTTTATCCTCTCCCGATTACAAAAACAACTTCATTTAAGCGATAACTTCTTTGAACTATGTAGGGAAAGAACAGGGAAAAGCGTCCGTTATTTGACGGACAAATATGAAAGCGATGTTTATATCCCGGAATGGAAATTATACGTTCCACAATACTTATTATCTCTGACTAAATACTATTATGAAACAAAATGATTTAACGCGTTCTAATATATACTAATGCCAAAATCCGAAAAACAATTATCCCAAGAGGCAATACGCCCCCGTATGGTTTGACCAGCAACAGATGCAGAAAATATTTTACAACCTGATATCGTTTATCTTTAAAGCCTTCGTCGGCATACCGTATGCGTTAGGATGGCATATCGGATAAGAGATGATTCAGGAAGTCGTCTAATTCGGCGTCCAGGTCTTTTAGCAGAGGATCGTCTAAGCGGAAGGTGTCGTTGTCGATAAAAAGAAGCTCTTCTATTTCAATAAAATTATCGTCTACTAAATTTACCGAGAAAGGTTTCAGGAAACAAGGGCGGTTGAACATATTCCTGGAGGCAAGCGTAGTAAGTACGGTCTTTACAAGAGTAGCCACTTTCTTGTTGAATGCGCCTTCTTCTTCTTTACTGTTTACCCAGTCGAAAATAACGACTTTCTCCAGCAGGTTCTCTTCTTCATCAAAAATTTGCAGCTCGCCGCTTTCTGCATCCGCCATAGCGTGTAAATCGCAAATAGGGTTTGCGGACGCGTCTTTTGCCAGTTTTTTAATGACAGACGTAAACGTATTTTCTATTACGGATTGAACTTTTGCGTTATTTGCACTCATGTTATTTTTAATTAATTTGAAGCGTTAGTTTTTTTTCAGACTCGATTCGTTTCGTAAGCGTTTCTTTATAGAGATATTGATAGTACGTATAGGGATTGCTTTCCCCGGCATTCTTTTCATATAGCTCGCAGGCTTCGGTTGCCAGAAGAAGCGCTTTATCCAAATCGCCGGTTAGTTCGTACGCCAGGGCCGTATTGGAGGCCGATTTGGCTTTATTTTTCCAGTTGGAACTGTTGTTGTAGATATACCGCCATTCTTCCAATGCTTCGCCCCATTTGTTTTTGGCGGCATATACAGACGCTTTTTTCCAGTGGGCGCCCGCTCCGGTAAAGAACCATCTGCTTTCCCTGTCCCAATGAGGCACAAATACCGGGTGCGTTTTATTCCCGATATAGGCTCCTGCTATCCGTAGCGCATTATCGGGCAGCGGGAGCAATTGGTTCAGGATTTTTATGTCGAAAGCCTCTTCGCCCCAAAAGAGGCTGTCTGCTATTAATACCGTAGCATGCGGCGTTTCTTTAAATGGTAAATAGCTCCGGACGATTCCCGTCATTTCCATATCAATCGTTCCATACACATATCCTTCCGGGAAAACGGAAACTTCCTTTTTCATCTTAAAAAGTAAACGGTCTATCGATATAACGGCGTCGGCCCCGGTTTCTTCGCAAAGAGCCTGTACCTCCTCCCGTGTAAGTTTTACATCGAGGAGGCCGGACTTGTCTTTGCGCGTGTTTTCTTCAAAAAGAAGTACATCGTCGAAGAAGCCTGTTTCAACAATCGCTTCACCCAATGCCCTGCAAGCATCGAATAAGGCGCTGTCGGCATACGCTTTGCAGGTGTCTTGCAAAACGCCGTTTATCTTGTATTCATAACCGCTGTCCGGCCGTTGGGGGGCTGCATTGTTTACGATCAATACGTTCCTCACATGGCCGGGATACGTAATTTCAGCCGGGTTGAATGTTTCTATGCCCACAAAGCGCATCTGGGCACAGGCTGTAAATAAACACAGGATAAACAGGCAGATTGTACTTCTCATACATTTACTATGCTAAATCGCTGACAGCTTTAAAGTAACCGATTGATTCGGCTATTCCGAGGAATGGGTCTTTCATGTCTTTCTCGTATTCGAGGCTGCACATACCGGTGTAATTCACTTCCCTCATCATCTTTACCAGAGCGGGGAAATCTATTTTTCCACGTCCTATCTCTATTCCTGCGCCCGCTTTCGTTGAGTCGGTTACGTCTTTTATATGCATGTCGAATACGCGGGAGTGATATTGTTTTAAGTCGGCCACCGGATCGCATCCGTTGCGTAAGTCGTGCCCGATGTCCAAGCACATACCCATACGGCGGTCTAAGTCTTTTGTGTGGTTCCACGCATCGGTTGCATCCGGGTATTCCTTAATGTCGGGTCCATGCAGGTGGATGGCATAATGAAAGTCGTACTGCTGTACTTTTTCATTTACATACGGGAGCAGGTCGTAATCAGGCACGCCTACAATTAATTTAACGCCTACCCGTTTGGCATACTCAAAACCGCGGTCTACCTCTTCTTTCGTCTTCATGTAGATAGGGCCTGCGGCGTATCCGGTAACGTTATGGGCTGCACACTTTTCGTGGAACGCTTTTATCTGCGCATCGGTACTGTCTAAAGGCAGGTGAAAGTCTTTGATGCACAGGTAATGAATGTCGAGACGCTGCAAGGTCTTCAGCGTAGTGTCCAAATCGAAATTGACGAATGTAAAACCGGCCATACCCAGCCGGAACGGGTTTACGGCTTTTGGCCCTTTTGCTTTCGCCCTGTTATCGGCTGCCGCGGCATTCGCTACTCCCGGAACGCCGAGTATCAATGCGCCGGCCAAACTTTGCTTGAAAAAGGTTCTCCTTGTACTTTTCATGATAGTTATTTATAGTTGGTTATAGTTCGTTATTTAATGAAGCAATTGCTTCTTCTATGCTTTTTATTTTGCTTTCGGTATCCGCCTGTTTTTTACGTTCCGTCTCAATTACCTTCGCCGGCGCTTTACTTACAAAGCTTTCGTTGGCCAGCTTCGCCATAACCGATTGAAGGAATCCTTTCAGATAGGTAAGCTCTTCGCCCAGTTTCGCCAACTCTTCTTCCACATCAATCAGGCTGCCCAGCGGGATGGCGTATTCGGTGGTACGTACTAAAAAGGAAACGGCTCCGGCAGCTTTTTCTTCTGCCTTTACGATACTTGCGAGGTTACACATTTTTGAAATAACCGGGTTGAACGAACTGTCGTGTTCGCCCAATACCTGCAGGGCGACGGGTTCTTTATTCGGTATGTTCTTTTGTAAGCGTACGGTGCGGATACCGCCCACTACCTCTTTTGTTATTTCAAAAGCGCTCAGATAGCTATTATCCGCTTTCTGGGGTCGGGGCGCCGGCGATACCATGATGCTTTCGCCTTTTTCCCGGGGCGCTAAGGCTTGCCAGAGTTCTTCCGTAATAAAAGGCATAAACGGGTGTAGCAGCCGGAGCAGCGAATCAAAGAAGCCGAGCGTAGCCTGGTAAGTAAGCGTATCGATGGGTTGTTCAAAACCCGGTTTGATCAATTCCAGATACCAGGCAGAAAATTCGTCCCAGAATAGTTTGTAGACGGTCATGAGCGCTTCGTTCAGACGGTATTTATCGTATAAACCGTCCATTTCCGCAATGGTCTCGCCTAATAGCATCTTAAACCATTTGACGGCGATGGCGGAAGCTTCGGGCTGAGGGATTGTATCGTCTGCCGTCCAGCCTTTTACTAAACGGAAGGCATTCCATATCTTGTTGTTAAAGTTGCGCCCCTGCTCGCATAAACTTTCGTCGAAAGGCAAATCGTTGCCGGCAGGGGAGGTGAGGAGCATTCCCATACGCACGCCATCGGCTCCATAGGTATTCATTAACTCAATAGGGTCGGGCGAGTTACCCAGCGATTTAGACATCTTCCGTCCGAGCTTATCCCGTACGATACCTGTAAAATATACGTTGCGGAAACAGGGTTTATGGCGATATTCATATCCCGACATAATCATTCGCGCTACCCAGAAGAATATGATTTCAGGGGCGGTAACCAAATCATTGGTGGGATAATAATAATTGACGTCTGCATTGCCGGGGCGGTTAATGCCGTCGAATACGGAAACAGGCCATAACCAGGAAGAGAACCAGGTATCGAGGCAGTCTTCGTCTTGCCGCAAATCAGTTAGTTGAAGGTTACTGTCGCCTGTTTTCTCACGGGCGGCCCGTAACGCTTCTTCCGCTGTTTCGGCAACAACAAATCCTCCTTCCGGCAAATAATAAGCGGGGATACGGTGCCCCCACCATAATTGGCGGCTGATATTCCAGTCTTTAATATTCTCCATCCAATGACGGTACATATTCTTAAACTTAACCGGGTGAAATTGAATCGTATCATTTTCTACCGCCTCCAAAGCCGGCTTAGCCAGGCTTTCCATCTTGAGGAACCATTGCATGGACAGTTTCGGCTCGATAGGCACATCGGTACGTTCCGAGTACCCCACGCTGTTTGTGTAAGCCTCTGCTTTTTCCATCAGCCCCATCTCTTCAAGGGCTTTTTCTATTTTCCTGCGCACCTCAAAGCGGTCCATGCCTTCGTATTGTAAACCATAGGCGTTTAATGTACCGTTATCGTTGAAAATATCGATTGATTCAAGATGGTGTTTTTCTCCCAGCAGGTAATCGTTTACATCATGCGCAGGAGTTACTTTCAGAAACCCCGTCCCGAACTCCGTATCTACATACTCATCTTCTATAACAGGTATTACCCGTCCCGCAATGGGAACAATCACCTTCTTCCCTTTCAGACGAGCCGTTTTCGGATCATTGGGATGGATGCAGACAGCTACGTCTCCAAAAATAGTTTCCGGGCGGGTGGTGGCAATCACCGCATATCCGTCTTCGCCTTCCACCTTATACCTTATATAATATAGCTTTCCGTGTTCTTCTTTATGAATTACTTCTTCATCCGAGATAGCCGTCTGGGCGGCCGGGTCCCAATTAACCATCCGCACGCCCCGGTAAATCAACCCTTTCCTGTATAAATCGCAGAAGACTTTGATAACGCTTTCAGACCGCGCTTCGTCCATCGTAAAACACGTCCTGTCCCAATCGCAGGAAGCGCCCAGCTTCTTCAATTGTTCAAGGATGATACCGCCATGTTTATGCGTCCATTCCCAGGCATGTTCGAGGAACTGTTCGCGCGTAAGGTCATTTTTGCCAATGCCTTCTTTGGCCAGCTTCGCCACCACTTTGGCTTCCGTAGCGATAGACGCATGGTCGGTCCCGGGAACCCAGCAAGCATTCTTACCCTGCATACGCGCCCGCCGCACAAGTATATCCTGAATGGTATTGTTGAGCATGTGTCCCATGTGCAGCACGCCGGTAACGTTAGGCGGAGGAATGACGATAGTATACGGCTCGCGCTCATCAGGCACAGACCTGAAAAACCCGTTCTCCAACCAATACTGATACCATTTCCCCTCTACATCCGTGGGATTATACTTACTCGCAATTTCCATAACTCTTTTTCTTACTCTTATCAATATAAATATACAAACGACAAAAGTAAGAAAAAAACAATGGATTGCTATTGGGAATGTTAAAAAAACGATTTAACGTGTGCTTACATTCTTCCTGTTAAGAAAAATCTACTGCAAACTAAGGGTTTCTATGAAATCTTTTGTAATTTAGCTTCCGTATTTCGTCCTTGAATATATTCATTTATACAACAGAAAATAATGAAAAAAAACATGTTAATGGTCTTGGCAGGTCTGGTGGCCGTTGCTCCTCTGAGCAGCAGCAGTACGAAGATAAACGGGAATGAGCATAGCGGTGCGGACAGGAAAGCAGACGCTGTGTATGTGAACGGAAATGTGTATACCGTTGACTCGGCTTTTTCGCGGGTCTCGGCAATTGCTGTGAAAGGGGACAGAATATGTTGGGTCGGGTCGGACAACGAAGTGCTGCAAAACTGCAAGGGTGAGGAAACGAAAATGATCGACCTCGGCGGAAAAACACTTATTCCCGGTATCATTGAGAGCCATCTGCATTACCAGATGCTGGGAGAAATGATCGAACGGATCGATATTTATCAGAAACCCAAGCGGGAGATATTGGAAAAGGTGCGCGACGAAGCGAAGAGACTGGGGCCCGGCAAGTGGATTGTTTCGATGGGATGGAACAATGAGCTGTGGAACGAAAGTTTTCCGACACGTAAAGAACTTGATGCCGTCGCACCCGAAAACCCGGTCGTCCTCTCCCGGGTCGATGGTCATTCCGCGTGGTGCAACTCCCTTGCGCTGCAACTTGCCGGCATCAACCAGGAGACCCCCAACCCACAGGGAGGTGAAATACTCCGCAAAGACGATGGCTCGCTCTGGGGCATGTTGATTGATACCGCCATGGATATGGTGATGGCCGTAGTGACGGATGACCGGTCGGACGAACGGGTGCGGCATCTGTATTCGTTGGCGGATCAGTCGGTCATCGCTTACGGAATTACCAGCCTCGTCGATGCAGGCGCTACCTGCGACGACATCCGGATACTGAAAAAAGCCTATGCCGCCGGCGCTCTCCATGTACGCGCCTACGAGATGCTTTCGGAAGGAGAAGATACTATTTACATCCGTGCAGGAAACAAACCGGAACAGGATATGTTCAATGGAAAGCTGTCGGTCAGGGCGGTTAAACTCTACTCCGACGGTTCGCTGGGTTCAAGGAGCGCCTGGCTTCTGGAAAATTATTCCGACCGCGAAAACCATAAGGGCAACGGACGGTGGACGGACGGGGAAATGTACCGGATTGCCGGACGGGTAGCCGGTGAAGGCTTTCAGATGGCCACGCATGCCATCGGCGATGCCGCCGTACGGCAGGTTGTCCATGTGCAGAAGCGGGTGATCGACGAATTAGGCATCAAAGACCATCGCTTCCGCATCGAACATTTCCAGATCGTGAATCCGGAAGATATTCATTACGCTATCAGCAATGGCTTTATCCCCTCGATGCAGCCGGCACACGCTACTTCCGACATGAATATGGCGGAAGACCGGCTGGGCAAAGAACGCATACTGACATCTTACGCCTGGCGTACAGTGCTGGATAAGGGTGGAATTATCGCCGGCGGATCCGACGCTCCGGTTGAAGCGGTGAATCCTTTCCGGAGCATTTACGCGGCTGTCAGCCGGAAAGACATGAACGGACAGCCCTCGGGCGGATGGTATCCGGACGAGAAAATGAGCCGTGAGGAGGCCTTGAGGTCTTTCACGATATGGGGAGCTTATGCCATGTTCGCAGAGCAGACAAGGGGATCGCTGGAAAAAGGGAAGTATGCCGACTTTGTCGTGATCGACCGGGACATCCTGTCCTGCGATGAAGACGAAATAAAAGATACGAAAGCCTTAGCTACCCTCATCGGCGGCCAAGTAGTGTACGGCAATTTGAATGAGCCGTAATAAAGGAGGATTTTACTCAGAGGCGGCTAATTCACCATCCGGTAGCGCATGTTTTCTGTTTCAGCGAGAGTACAACCCTTGAGTTTGATATAAATTTCCGGGAAAACGATGGCTATTACGGATATATATTCAGGGCCATAGCAGATGATGAAACCAATATCGACTTCGTCTCCAATTTAGCTTCCGAAACGTCTAATTTCTGGTTAGTATGTAAAGACCAGACACTCTTATCTTATAAATGGACGGATATACCATCGATCGGATACGATCAATGGCTCAAAGTCAGGATCGATTTCGACATCAGAAATTCCCGTATCCGGCTTTCCATGAACGGAAGGCAACAAGAGGTGGCCGCACCCTGGCTATCCTCTCTGAAAACATTCAGGCTCGTTTTCGGCGCCTGCAAGCTGAATTTTTTCTGGAGTACAGACGTCTGCCCGATGTCGGTGAAGAATATCTGCCTGTATAAAGAGAAACGTTTATATCGCCAATGGGAGCTGTCGCAGCACAGCCGGAATAAAGTGTACGACAAGACCGTAAAAGCCAAAGCCGAAGCAGAGAACCCCATCTGGCTGATTGATAAATACATACAATGGAGAAAACTGAAAGATATCCATGTCAGCCATCTGCTGGGCATCGCCGCAGATACGGGAGTAAGCCGTTTGTTCTTTGTCAACGACCAGACCGTCTATGGGCTGGACGTTCATACCTTGGAAACCGACTCGGTTCACAATACCCAAGGCGTACCTTATAATGATACGATGGATGAGGTTTTGCAAATACCTCCTGCTGCCTTTAGCGCCAGGCATATAACGGCGATAGCCCTTGCCGTTCTGTTTGTTCTGATCGCTGTGGTTTTAGGGAAGAAAAAGGTCTTCCCTAAAGGTTTCCGTCTACGAAGCAGCCGGAAATCCATGCTGAATATTACGCCTTTACCCTATATTAAAAGAACGGAGACGTTGGCAATTTACCTGTTTGGCGAGTTTCAGGTATTCGATAAACAAGGGAGGAATATGGCCTCTTCTTTCTCGCCCACGCTGAAGCATTCGGCGAAGATTGCTCAAGCCTGATAGAAGACTGGAAATACTTGGTCGATTCCATGGAAGTGACCAATCAGAAAGGTGCGCATACCTACCTTTTCTATAATGGCAAACCGCTGGTTACGATCTGGGGACTGGGATTCCCCGACCGTCCGTACAACATACGGAATATCGGAATCGAACGTTTCATCGACTTCCTGCAAAACGACCCTGAATACGGCGGATGCAGCGTAATGCTGGGCGTCCCCACCTTCTGGCGGGACTTGAATGCCGACTGCCTGCCCGACCCCTACCTGCATGAGGTCATCCGTAAAGCCGACCTTTTGATGCCCTGGATGGTGCAACGTTTTACTCCTTTGATTCATCACGACATGGACCGTTACCGCGAC
>JAIRKZ010000118.1 GCA_031259845.1 Tannerellaceae bacterium
AGATTTATACTTGAATAATCTGGTTCATGTTATCCAATCATCCTATTATATCTATCATACGGAAGAGATACTTTTGGGCGGAGGATTGGCTGATGCAGCTACTGCAGCGGGTTTCCCTCTGGCAGAACGTCTGAATGTATTGCTGGATAAGCAGCCTTTACTGGATGGAAAAAAGCAAAGGGTGCGTTTATTACATGAGGGAAATACATTGCCTCTGCTTGGTGCGGCATTAGTGGGATATGGCGAAGCGAGAGTAAGGGAAAAGAGGCGCAGGAAGAACTACGATTCTTTTAGTACGGAACGGGCCTATGATTCCTCTTTGAATCTGGGAAAGATGGATTCGTCAAAACTGATTGAATTATTCTGGAAAACCGAACAAGAAGCCGGCGCTGCATTACATCATTCTATAAAAGATATCGGATACGGCAGACAGGATAGTCGGTTCACTGCAAACAGGAGGACGGTTAATCTATGTCGGGGCAGGCACTAGCGGAAGATTAGCTGCAATAGACGCCGTTGAGTTGGCTTGTACATTCGGATTCCCACGAGACGGGGTGATTACGCTTATCGCCGGAGGACTTGCCGATGCAGCTTTTGATATTGAAATGAATTTTGAAGAAGATGCCAGCGCTGTTCCCGAAATGCTAATAGCTTCGGTGAACAAAAGAGATATAGTTGTCGGTATCAGTGTCAGCGGTTCGGCTTATTATGTACAATCGGCATTGGCTTATGCTAAGTTTATTGGCGCAGGCAGTATATTGATTCAGGAAGAGGCAGATGATAGTAACAATTCGTTTTGTGATAAAGTAATCTCATTGCATACCGGAGGGGAAGTAATCTCAGGATCGACGCGCATGAAGGCCGGTACTGTTACCAAGAAAACGCTTAACTTTCTTTCTACTACAACAATGATCCGTTTAGAAAAAGTACATGGGGTTTTTATGACAAATATGGAGTGTATAAATGAAAAACTCTTGCTTCGGGCGAAGCATATATTAATGAGTCTTTATAACCTTCCGGAGAAAGAATCTTTGGCATTGCTGGAAAGTACAGGGAATTCTTTGAATGAAGCTATTAAATTGATAGATAATTCCGGGCCTTTAAGTTAAGTTTGAATTAGAAATGATATTACGAAACAAAAGGCAACCTTTTGTTTGTTGACAGTTGTCGGCAAATGATTTTTATAGTATAACTATCCGACAGATCGCCTGCGAAAACTATTTTCCTTACCTACCTATCCCCTGCTATTTATTTCGATACGTTTTAGTTGCTAAAAAAAGCGCTGAAAGTGATGAGCCGTCCAATATTAATACATATCTTTACCCCCGGAATAATGGTGTAACCTTTTATGTTCGTGAAAGGTTAGTAAAAGGGAATCCGGTGAAAGACCGGAGCTGTACCCGTAGCTGTAAGTTCTGTAAAAAAACCGGCATTCTTCATTGCCACTGAGAGAGATGAGTAGACAATTATTGCTCTCTTGGGAAGGCCGTCAAGCCGGGAAGGACAAGCCAGAAAACCTGCCATCGTTTTTTTATGCAATTATTTCGGGTAAAAATAATTGGAAGACGAGACTTGTATGCCGTATTTGTTGTTTTATATGAAAGGGCTTTGGCCCTGTATCTTTCTGTTTTCGGCTGTTTATTCGGTTGCTCAGCAGAGGGATAGTATTACTTATCGTGAACTTTCCAATGTGGAAGTGGTTGAAAAGGTGCGTCCTTCCGTTCTGCGCGAAGGCGCTCCGATTCAATTTCTCAACCAAACGGCATTCCGGCGCTTAGGCTTGCAAGACCTCTCCGAAGCAATCAAACGTTTTTCGGGTGTAACCGTAAAGGATTATGGCGGTATTGGCGGACTGAAAACAGTTTCCGTCCGCAGTCTGGGAGCGCAGCATACGGCCGTAAGCTACGACGGGGTAACCATTACCGATGCACAAAGCGGACAGGTGGATATCAGCCGCTTTACATTAGATAATGTAGAAACGGTTTCCCTCTCTATCGGGCAGGCCGACGGCATCTTTCAAACCGCCCGGATGTATGCCTCCGCCGGAGCCTTAAGTATTACAACGCAAACGCCCCGGTTCGACAGGAAAGATTACGTTCTGGAAGGACAGCTAAAAGCCGGTTCCTTTGGTATGCTGAATCCTTCCCTGCGTTTCGAGCGGAAGCTGGGCAAAGTATATGCCGCTTCTCTTCATGCCGATTGGCTTCGCGCCGACGGGCAATATCCCTATACGTTTACAAACGGCGACATCGTCACCCGTGAAAAACGGAAGAACACCGACATTCAAAGCCTCCGCACGGAACTCAATCTCTTTGCCGCTTGGGGCAAACGGGGGGATTTACGCCTGAAAGGATATTGGTTTGATTCGCATCGCGGGCTTCCCGGCTCCGTTATCCTTTATAACGACTACCACAAGGAGCGGCTTCGCAACCGGAACGGCTTCGTACAAGGCGTTTACGGGAATCGTTTCAGTAGCCGGCTTACGTTTAAGGCGCAAGGCAAGTTCGATTATTCCCGGGTGCGTTATCAGGATTTCCATAGTAAATATCCCGACGGACAACAGACGGATGTTTATACGCAACGTGAATATTACGCTTCGGCGGCTTTGCTGTATACTCCCATCAACAATGTATTTTTTTCCATAGCGAAAGACGCCTTTATCAATACCCTGGATGCTACTGTGCCCAAGTGTTTGTTTCCGGAGCGGTTTACTTCGTTGACGGCTTTGGCTTTGCAGTATAAGGATAGCCGGTTGACGGCTACCGCCAGCTTGCTGGGTACATTCATCACCGAAGCGGTAGAAACAGGCGAAGCCGCCGCCGACCGGAAACGCCTCTCCCCTGCCCTTAGCGTCTCTTACAGGGTATGGAGCGAACAGAACCTGCGTATCCGGGCGTCGTATAAGGATATTTTCCGCGTTCCTACGTTTAACGACTTATATTATAACCGTATCGGCAATAAAGATTTAGACCCGGAAAAGGCGACGCAGTACAACCTGGGGCTTACCTGGAGCGGAGCATTTCCCGCCATCAGGCTCAATTATCTTACCCTTACGGTAGACGGTTATTATAACCGGGTAGACGATAAGATAGTAGCGCTTCCCACCCTGTTTATCTGGAAAATGATGAATATGGGGAAGGTAGACATCAAGGGAATAGACGCCAATCTGTCTGCCCGTTTCGCCTTGCCTTCGGGGATGTTTGTGCAAACAGGCGGGTCGTACACATGGCAAGACGCCGCAGACAAAACGGATAAAGACTCCAAAATATACAACCACCAGCTCCCCTACACGCCGGTACATACGGCGACGGCTTTCGTATCGTGGGAGAACCCGTGGGTAAACGTAAGCTGGCTGATGACGGCCATAGGCGCCCGTTATTCGCTTCCGCAGAATATTGAAGCCAACTTAATAAAGGGTTATGTAGAACAACAACTATCTTTCGGCCACGTGTTTACTTTCAAACAATCGTCTCTTCGCTTGCAGGCGGAGGCGCTAAACCTGGGTGATGTCACCTACGACGTTATCCGGTATTACCCGATGCCGGGGCGTTCGTTCAGAGGGAGTATCCATTATATTTTTTAATCCAATAATAAAATCAAACAATCATGAAAAAGTTATTTTACTTAGTTAGTCTCTGCGCATTGACGGCCATGCCGTTTACATTTACATCGTGTAGCGACGACAACGATCCGGTAACGCCGGCCAAAGGCGTGAGCAACCTCTCCTTTACCGATACCGATAAGGCGTTAAACAAAATAGGCGGAACCCTTACATGGGCGCTTCCCGAACCGGAAACCAACATTGACGATTATGTAATATACCTGGGCGGCACAGCAACGGAAAAGAAAACCAAAGTAGGCGAAACACCCAAAGGAACCAAATCGTACGAAATCCCGGCGGGAACCGATCTTCAGGCATTTCTGATAGTAGTGCCCCGGAATGTCGCCGGCGAGTCGATGAATATGGCCGTCGTGTCCGTAACAGACAACGTGGGCCTCCCGATTGTAACGAATCCTTCATTCGCAGACACAGATCGTAAGCCCGGGCAGATAGCCGGTACGCTGTTATGGAGTATTCCGGCGGATGATGCCCAGGCAATAACCGGCTATGTGATCTATGCCGGCGATAGCAACGACGACGAGGGAACGAAAATAGGCGAAGCGGCAGCCGGCGCCACTTCTTTCGAAATCCCCGAAGGAACCGTTTATAAAGCCTACCTGCGTATTGTAACCCTGTCGGCCTACGGCGAGTCTTCTTTTTCCCTTGCGGTTGAAGACGCAAAAGGCGGCTTCTATATCTTAAACAGCGGAAACTGGAATGAAAACAATGCTTCCCTGAGCTATTACGATTATGCAACCGGCGAACTGAGCACGGAAGTGTATAAGAAAGCCAACGGAAAAGGATTGGGCGACGGAGCGGAACAGATATTAATCTATGGCTCCAAGATGTATATTACCGTACCGGGGTCTAACCGCCTGGCGGTATTAGACAGGGATGCAAAAGAAATAAAGAGTATCGCGCCCGCAGGCGAACCGGTGAATCCGCGTTGCATGGTAGCAGACAACGGGAAAGTATATGTAAGCTATTACTATGCTCATTCGGTTGTCATGCTCGATACGGCTTCCCTCGAAATAGAAAAAGAGGTTAAGGTGGGGCGCTATCCCGAACAGTTGGCCATCTCTAACGGTAAAATATATGTAGCCAACTCGGGCGGGCTTGATTATGCCGATGGTTATGGTAAAACGGTATCGGTTATCGACCAGGGAACCTTCACGGTAGATAAGGAAATAGAAGTAATTATCAACCCCACGCAATTGAAAGCCGACAGCCAGGGCGACATCTACGTTATATCCATGGGCAACTATGGCGATATAAAGAATACGCTCCAACGCATAGACGGGCAGTCAAACGAAGTAACCGTCTTGTATAACGCTACTTCCATGACGCTGGTAAACGACGAACTGTATACCTTGTTCGGACAATGGGGAGAAAGCAAAATTACCTTTAAGAAATATAACACACTGACGGAGGAACTAATAAGTGATAATTTTATTCAGGATGCCGATGTTATATCGCCCAATAACTCGCCTGTTCTTGCTGTCAATCCCGTTACCAAACAACTCTTGATACTCGAAGCCCCTTATGGCGCTACAAGCTCTTTATACCTGTTCACGCCCGGCGGGACATTGGAAGGAAAAGCCATTGATACGGGCGGCTATGCTTCTAAATGGATAGCCTTTGACTACGAATAACATGAAACAAACCCTCTTTATATGCTTACTTTTCCTGGCTGCGGCTTGTTCGCAGCCGGGAAAACAAGTTTCCGCCCTAACGGCGGACGGCCCGGATACCATCCGTTACGCCAAAGGCTTTACGGTAGAAAGGTGCGACGGCTATATTGCCGTGGAAGTAATCGATCCCTGGGATACCACAAAACTTCTGCAACGCTATCTGTTAGTAGACAGAGACCGGCCAACGCCCGGTAACCTGCCTAAAGGCACGATTGTACAAACGCCCCTTCGCAATATAGCCGTCTACACTTCCGTACATGCTTCCATTATCGAACAATTAGGCGAGGCGGATCAAATAGCCGGCGTATGCGAACCGCAATACATGTCTTCACCCTTTATTCGGGAAGGGCTGCGCACCGGACGAATCGCCGATCTGGGCATGGCAACCGCCCCCAACGTAGAAAAGATGATTGATATGGGCGTAGAATATATTATCGCCTCCCCCTTCCAGAACAGCAACTACGGGCAGGCCGAGAAATTAGGCATTCCTATCATTGAAGCCGCCGATTATATGGAATCGCTCCCGCTGGGGCGCGCCGAATGGGGCCGTTTCTATGGCTTGCTGTTCCAAAAGGAAGCGATAGCCGATTCCATCTTCGGAGATACCGAAGAGCGCTACCTTGCCCTGAAAGCATTGGGCCAAACAGCCGCGAGCCGCCCGACGGTATTGTCCGAAAAGCGGTATGGTTCCTTCTGGTACGTACCGGGGAAGGACAGCTATGTGGCGCATTTCTTCGCCGACGCCGGAGCCGATTATATATTTAAAGACATTCCCGGTTCGGGAAGCGCTCCGCTGGCTTTCGAGACGGTTTTAGACCAAGCCGCCCATGCCGACGTCTGGCTGATAAAGTACAACCAGGCCGACGAGATGACCTACAACAGCCTCCGCACCGAATACACCCCCTACGAGAACTTCGACGCCTGGAAGAACCGCAACATTTACACCTGCAACACCGGCAAAACGCCCTATTACGAAGAGTTCCCTATCCTTCCGGACTATCTGCTGAAAGACCTCATTCGGGTTTTCCACCCCGAGCTCTTGCCCGGCTACACGCCCCGCTATTACCAGAAGATGGAGGAAGATTAAACCGCCAAGGGCTTGAGCGCATCCCCCTTTGGGGGGGCGGGGCCGGCCTTTACGCTGCAATCCCTTGCACGGGCTGCGCAATCCTTCCCAAATCATAACGAAAAGGGGGCTTTCTTTTGTACAAATATTCAAATCAGAGCCTCACGGCCAACAATTCTTCTCTTATTTTCCTGATTGTATCTATAATCTCATTTTCGCGTTCTTTGGAAGGCTTTTTTATCCCACATAAATAGGACGCCATAACACTTTGTGGAATACCCAAACGCCGTGCTACGCTGGATACGTTCAATTCCGGATGGTCTTTGAATATATAGTATAACATCGGTTTTTCATCATTCTTTTTTTCACACATAAACCCTTCAAAGCTCAAATCTTCATCAAGCTCTTCCCATCGTATGCCGGTGATAATTGCCAAACGCCTTCGCGGTTCATGCGGAACGAAACGTTTTTGGAATGGTCATCCACATTCCGGGCGATTACATTGAATACCATTCGTAGATATTGTTGTTTGCTGTGTTCATAAGGCAGATTAAGCCGGCGAATGACTGCAAAAATATCTTCATAGCTATCACTTGCCGGAGACATCGCAGCTAATGTTTGTACATGTACCTTTCCATTTCCATTTCCATTACGGTCAAAGCGTTGAGTCAGAAAATGAGTTATGCCTTCGTATGGGGCGAATCTATGGACATGGTAAGCGGAGCTATATCTAATCTTTGTTCAAGAAATGAAGGCTCATATTCAAAAACAGCAACCCCCACTTTCTTATCCCATGAAAGATAGCCTGTGTCCATTCCCCACAACTTTACTTTTACCACATTCGTTTCCATGGCTTACTTTTTGCT
>JAIRKZ010000147.1 GCA_031259845.1 Tannerellaceae bacterium
GTCACCCTTATCAGGCGGTATCTGAGTGATTTATGATGGATGTGACTGAAAAGCGGATATTTTTTTATTGTTTGGGGTGAATGCAAGGGGGTTGCTGTGATGTAAAAGACAGCTGAGTAGGAATTTTGTCGTACACCCAAGACAAGGATGAATCTTGCCTTGTGAAGTTTTTTATTACCTTTGCCTTCAATATCAGCAAATGGGAATTTCCTTACTGCTGATTATGTTAGACATGAAATTTAAACCGGTAAAACGCTGATTTATGGAACAGCAACTTAACGAACATAATAAGCAGGAATATCCGCCCATGCACACGGCAGAGCATATATTAAACCAAACGATGGTACGAATGTTTGGCTGTCCGCGGTCAAGGAATGCGCATATTGAGAGGAAGAAGAGCAAATGCGATTATCTGTTGGCGGAAGAGCCTGACGAAAAGGCTTTAATGGAGGTAGAGCGAAGAGTAAATGAAGTGATTGATCTGCATTTACCGGTTGCTATTGATTTTCTTACGCATGCGGAAGCAGAAAAGATTGCAGACCTGAGTAAACTTCCCGGGGAAGTAAGCCAGACGCTACGCATCGTACGCATCGGCGATTACGACGTATGCGCCTGCATAGGAGAACATGTAAACAATACGTCCGAGATAGGGCATTTCAAGCTTCTGAATTGCGACTATGCCGGCGGAAGGCTGCGTGTGCGCTTTAAACTTACCGACTGATTAATTCAATTGTTTTCATCTCTATCTGTTTGGCATTCTGGTTTTTTTACGTAAGTTTGCAGGCGTTTAATGTGATATTTTATTATAATTTTAAATATAACAATTATGCAAACGATTGAAAAATACAATTTCGCAGGCAAAAAGGCATTTGTAAGGGTTGACTTCAATGTTCCTTTGGATGAAAACTTCAACATCACAGACGACACGCGTATCCGTGCCGCCCTTCCTACTCTGAAGAAGATACTGGCAGACGGCGGAAGCCCGATTATCGGCTCTCATTTAGGCCGTCCGAAGGGTGTAACGGACAAGTATTCATTGAAACATATTTTAGGCCACATATCCAAACTCTTAGATATCGACGTAGCCTTTGCAAACGATTGTATGGGAGAAGAGGCCGCCGCTAAATCGGCTGCGCTGAAACCCGGGCAGGCTTTGCTTTTGGAAAATCTCCGTTTCTACGCCGAAGAAGAAGGAAAGCCAAGAGGACTGGCCGAAGATGCTACCGACGAAGAAAAGGCCAAAGCCAGGAAAGCTATTAAGGAAAGCCAGAAAGCGTTTACAAAGAAATTAGCCTCTTATGCCGATTGCTATGTAAACGACGCCTTTGGCACGGCTCATCGTGCACATGCTTCTACAGCCTTAATTGCCGAATATTTTGACGCCGGCAATAAAATGTTCGGCTATCTTATGGAAAAAGAAGTAAATGCTGTTGAAAAGGTTTTAAACGACATCAATCGCCCGTTTACAGCTATTATGGGAGGCTCTAAAGTTTCTTCCAAAATTGAAATTATTGAAAACCTGCTAAATAAGGTAGACAACCTGATTATCGCCGGAGGCATGACCTATACCTTTACCAAAGCAGAAGGGGGCAGGATAGGTAATTCAATTGTAGAAAACGATAAATTGGATTTAGCGCTCAACTTAATCAAAAAAGCGAAGGAGAAAGGCGTTACGCTTGTATTGGCCGTCGACGCTAAAATTGCCGACAGTTTCAGTAACGATGCCAGGACAGGCTTCTGTAAGGTAGATCAAATCCCGGACGATTGGGAAGGATTAGACATTGGGCCGGAAACAGAAAAGATATTTGCCGGTACAATCAGGAAATCAAAAACGATTCTCTGGAACGGGCCTACAGGCGTATTTGAATTTGAGAACTTCACACATGGCACAAGAGCGGTAGGCGAAGCCATAGTAGAAGCAACTGAAAACGGCGCTTTCTCATTAGTAGGCGGAGGCGATTCGGTGGCTGCTGTCAATAAATTCGGTTTGGCCGGCGGCGTATCATACGTTTCAACCGGCGGCGGCGCCCTGTTAGAAGCTATTGAAGGGAAAATACTCCCGGGCATAGCAGCTATCAGGGGATATTAAATCTGTCCCAGCCGGTAAAAACAAAAAAAATGATCGGGGAGTAATATGTTCCCCGGTCATTTTTTTTTTAATCCATCAATGTTCATGCTCTTCGCCACCTTCAACGCTCAAGACAACGTTGCGTGCAAGGTAGGCTTCATTTCCTGCGGCGTCTGTGCAATAAACCATCAAATGATAGTCGCCGGGAGTAGCGTTGGCGGGAATCTCTATTTCGTGGTGATGTACCGCTGCATTTTTCTGTCCTGATAAATCCCACGATTTGTTGAACGTAAAATCAACCGTCTCAGACGATTCAGACCTTAGCGTTGCAGAATGTACATGCCCGTCGAAGTTGGAATGAATATCCACTTTATACGACTTTAGCTCCACATCGTCTGATACTTCCAAATCGAAATGGACGTCGCCGCCAATTGTCAGTATATCGCCTTCTTCGGGTTCTATCAGGTTGATTACCGGTTTTGTTGTATCGGCGTCATCGTCTTTATCGCACGATAAGAATGTAATGGAAGAAATTGCCATCAGGCAAACAAGGTAACTATTGAATATTGTTCTCATTTGAATCAGTTTTTTTAATAAGGTACTTTAATTATTATTTAGTGGAAAAATCCGGCCCTGCGGCCTTATACCACAGGCGGGGCGCGAAGCCCGTAAAAAACAGGAACCTCTTGGTACGGCCTCTCCCCGGAAGAAATAACCGGCTTAACAGGGTAAGAAACCGCCTTGAAATCATAATCGGCAATCGCAGCCTCTGTAAAAGATGACAGCGTGAACTGGCATACGGGGCAATCGTGGCAATCGTGGCGCGCATGCGATTCGTCGTGACAGCTATGCCCCGAATGTTCATGAATATGGACGGCTTTAACGGCAAAAGGTATCATAAATACAGCCAGCAACAGCCCTACCATCCAAACTTTATGCCTTTTTACTCTCTCCATATCCCGTACAAAAACGAACACAAAGATAATGATCTTCTCAGATAATGCAACAATGTTGCATTTGTTTTTAAATAAAAGACTATTCTCTTCCCCGGGGATGATTTCGTAGTTACGGATACATTTAATACTTTTGCAGAGTTTATCTTTTACCGGAAAATGAATGCTGTAGATATATTGAAAGAGAAAGGGCTGAAGAAAACAGCCCAGCGCACCATGCTCATCAACCTGTTGCAAAAGGCGGGCATCTCCCTTACCGAAGGCGAAATAAAAGCGGAAATGGGCGATTTGTACGACCGCATCACATTTTACCGCACGGTACAAACGCTTTTAGACGCCAATATTATCCACCGCATCACGGTAGACAATATAACGGTAAAGTATGCGCTGAACCATTCAGACCGCAGCCATTCCGAGAATCATATCCATTTTTTCTGCAAGCAATGCCACTCCGTGACCTGCCTTGAAAACGCCGCCATACCCGCATACGACATTCCAAAAGGCTTTAAGTCTGAAGAATGCGAAGTGTTGATTAAGGGGATATGCGATAAGTGCCGCAATTTATCTTAAATACTTCACGGCAAACTGGGCCATTGCGCCCACGCCGTATTGCAGTGCATCTTCGTCTATGTCGAACCGGTCGTTATGATGTTCGGCGCCGCTGCCCA
>JAIRKZ010000040.1 GCA_031259845.1 Tannerellaceae bacterium
AAGTCAAGTGTCGATAAAGACCTGTACGGCAAGCCGGGACTGGTTTTTATCCACGAAGGCGGGGTTCAGGGCATGGCTGCCGACCTGAAAGAGATGCTTTCCAATGATTTTTCAAAAAACCTGAACAGGGAACTGTACCATAATCATGCGATTAGCCCGGGGCAACAGCAACCGGAAAACACCGGCAATCAGATTATCGCAGAAGAACTGGAAGAAATCGACGCGGCAGTCGAAGCCGTCAGAAAAGGCAAATGGGACGAATTTGTTGCTGCACGCCCCTACATAAACGCTCATTCAGTGTCCGGCAACAAGCAGGAAAGGCAGGAGAAAGAACCGTATGACCCTGACTGGGAAGAAAAAGTCTATCCCGACGACCTCGACCCATTTTGGCAAGCCGTTGAGGATGACTGGTTCCCCGGTGTAAAGAAATTTTGGAGTACTCCTTTCGATAAGGAAGACAGGCTTGTTATCGGCAGTATTGAAAAACACGAAAACCAATCGAGAGGGTTTAAATTATGACGTATGATGAATTAAAATACCGTCAAGGTTGGACGCTGGAACAAAAAATAGACTACAGCGTGGGCGTTGTTTCTTCCTTCATGGAAAGGATGAATGGCCATCTGTACGTTTCAGTGAGTGGGGGCAAAGATTCGGGAGTAATGCTTGATATTATCCGTCGTTTTGTAGATAAAAACGTTTTGGCTGTCTTTTGCAATACCGGCAACGAGTATCCCGAAGTGGTGAAATCAGTTAGTTTTGGTTATCTTTGATGCAATCTTGCTAATAGACTCGTATAGTTTCTCTTCGGGAAGAATAATATTAAAATCGCCCCAAAAGTTCTCGTCGTATGTGAAATCGGTTTCTGCAAAAATGGTTTTTGTCTGTATGGATTCGTTGCGGGCAAACCTGGTTACATTTGCTGTATCTATTTTACAAATGATCGACTCAAACCACATGTGGACGCCCGCGGCGCCAAAGAGTTGTTTCTTCTTTTTAACCCTGAAATGCAGATCGCCCCGTATATGGCTGATATAATAAACGCTATTCCAGGGCTTGTATGTTACGGTATAGGTGATTTTTTGCGGTTTGATATCCAAGTTGCGGCTTTTTCTTTCGATAAACATTCCTACGGCTTTCTCTACGTATTGGGGATGTATTTCAAAATGGGCGGCAACTAAGGCATTGTTTTCATTGTCTATGTATAATTCTCCCCGGTATAGCGGGTCTTTCACATCCTTTTTTTGTTCAAAGACGATAACGTTGGCCATTCGATTGTCTATTACCGTAATATCGGTATGCGCATAGTTATATAAAAAACGGTAGGACTCATTAAGAAATTCGGGGGGATTTTTAATCAGGTCTAATAAAAGGGTCGCATTGACTCCCGATTTCATTTTGGCAATGATTGTATCCTTTACTTCCCGGTTTGTTATCCGGCGCATCTTTAACAGTTTCACCTGGTCTTCTTCCATGGCATGATCGCTAAAAGGCGTTTTGCGAATTTTCACGATTGCTTCCGTCAGGTTAATAAATCCTTTTTTTAATTCAACGCCTTCCCGGTAGAAGGATGTGAGGTAGACAGGCTCTTTTGCATAATTCTTATCTCTGTCTGACAGCATATCCGTGATTACCTTATGCGGATTGATCAGGCGAACGATTATTTCCTGTAATGAAATAACTTTAGGTTCGAGCGATAAGGTATTGGGGCGCCCGGTCAACATATTTATATTTATCGCTTGGGGAATATAACCGATATGGGAAAAATGAACGTCTGCCTGTTTGAGCGAGTCCGGTATCCGGAGGCGGAAATCTCCGTTCTGGTTGGTTATCGTGCCAATCGCCTCGGCCGGGATTCCTATGCTGGCAGAGGGAATGGGCATGTTGGTATATTTATCAACCACAGAACCTTCGATAGCGATGAAGGACGAAACGCCGTCTTTTTTACCAGCCACAGGCGGGGGGGCTTCTTCTTTCTTTCCGGGTAGCTCTATTAATATGTAATTGCTTATCACGCGCAGGGATAATTGATGATTGCCGGTAATTTCGTAAATAGCTTCCTTCAGGGTGTAGCTTCCCTTTTTCAGGTTGACCTTCTTTTCATTCTGAATTACCCGGCTGTCGTAAATAAAGAGATATCCGGAGCGTTCGGTTATTTTTTCCAATAATTCATAAATGGTTCCTTTAGACTTGGGTAGTTCTATCTTCCGGCTCAATATGCCGTCATTATCCGCCTGTACGGGTAGCGCCTGCAATAACGGCAGGCTGCTTAGTAAACAGATTAGCAGATAAGAGACCGGTGGTTTCATGGGAGCGGATTCTTTTTTTAAGGTTCAAAAATCAATAATACATTGTTTTCTTTTCTCCATTGTAAATTAAACGCTGCACAAATCAATCCGGCTATTGTTTCGGGCGACTCCTTATTGAAGGTGGCCGTTAGTTGCCGGTTCTCTAACGAAGAAGTTGTTTGTAAGCGTAAACCCGATTCGTTTTTGTTGATTACCCGTAGAATGTTGCCTAACGTTTCGTCTTTAAACCGTATTCGTCCGGTATCGGTTACTTGCTTGTCTTTACCGGTTTGCACTACCCAAAGCCGGTTGTTTGATAAGGTAACGGTTTCTCCTTCTTTTACGTGGAGGCTTTCGCCGTTCTTTTTATACGTAACTTTTACTTCCCCCCGTTTTACGGTTAATTCAAACAGTAGCCTGCCGGCGCTCTGAATGTTGAATGCCGTACCGGTTACTTCTATGCGGATTAATTCCGTTTCTATCATAAAGGGGCGTTCCTTATTGCCTGCTACGTCGAATAAGGCATTTCCGTTTAAGATGACTTCCCTTTTCTTTCGGGCAAAATGTTCGGGATATTGTAGCCGGGTGTTATCAGCCAGGTAAACGATCGAACCGTCTTCTAATGTTTTTACTAAGGTGACGGCTCCCTCTTCGTTGTGTAAAGTAAGTAATCCGGAAGAGTGGTCCGAATACTTGTTGTGCAGGAATACTGCCGTAACGATACTTATACAGAGTAGTATGCCGGCGACGATGGCCCATCCCGTTGCGGGCGATACCGGCGGCTTTGCGGCCTTCCCGGTTGTTTCCCCCGGAAGCAGCCCGTCTTGTTCCAGACGGGTATACAACCGGCGCCAGGCCAGGCTTGTATTTACTTGACTGTTTTCTTTTTGAATCATGCTATATGTGTATAGTTTTCTATTTCTTTCCGTAAAATTTGAAGCGCCTTTGTTATTTCCGCTTCCACTGTTTTCACAGATAAAGACAGTTCGGAAGCAATCTCTGCATATTTTTTCCCTTCAAAACGATGCATCCGGAAAATGCGCAGGCGGCGTTCGGGTAATTTATCAAGCGTACGGTTGACGAGGTCTTCAAGCTCTTTGTATTCCAGTAAATCCTGCGGGGTGGAGGCGTGCGTATCGTTTGTTTTAAGCAAAACCCTTTCACGATGGCGGTTCTTTACTTCCTGATGCTCGAAATATTGAAGCGAACGATTCCGGGCAGCTCCATACAGGTAGCTTTTCAACGAATGGAGTATTTGTATTTTCTCCCGTTCTTTCCAGAATACATAAAACAAGTCTTGTACGATTTCTTCCGCGATATACATTTTACCGGTTATGCCGGCGGCGTACAGACACAGCGGGGAGTAATAGAGGCGGAATATTTTTTCAAATGTGTTGACGTCGCCCTCCTTTATCTTTTTTAATACGCTTAAATCGCTCAGCATAACCGTGTACAAAATGATTAATCTGTTTCAAATGTACGGAAAGTAATTCGTTATTGTTTTTGTTTTCTTAATTTATTTACGGCCGATTCGAGCGATTCGGTAGGTTCGATAATATTATAAGCCCCCCAGAAATCTTCATCCATAAAGTCTCCTACTCTGTCGGACAACGACTGGCTGGGCTTGAAAGCCAGCTTGTAGGAAATGTTGTTTACTTTTTCGGTTTCGCTATCGGTGACGACCATTTCCGAAAGAATGGTATAATTGGTTGCGAACAGCCGGCGTTTCCAGTCGCAATTGAAATGTACTTCGTTGCGTATATAACTCAGACAGGTTAAATTATTGCGTTGCTTATAGGTAACGAGGAAAGATACTTCAAGCGGCTTGAAACGGAGACCGAACGGTTTCTTTTTCAGGATAGCCTGGGTAGCCTTATTCCGGTCGTCCATGTTCAGCTTGAACTCTGCCCGTGTGAATGCCAGTTTTTCTTTATCAATGTATAGCTTTCCATAGTATAAGGCGTATGGAAGGATTGCCTGCGGGGTGAAGCTTATCACGTATTGCTGGCGTTTGTCTATCATCACCGATTCTTCCATTTTGAACGAATAATACGGCAGCATTTCCCTGTCTAAAAGAATATCCGGGTTCTTTACAATATCTACGTATACAGACAGGTTAGGCCCTCCGAGCAGCTTCACTACCAGGGTGTCGCTTTTCTTCTGACTCAGAAGCGAACGGCCTTTATATATCTGTACGCGGTCGCGTTCTACATGCTCGGTATAAGGCGTTTTGTATATATCGATAATCGCTTCGGATATATTGATATAGCGGCGGCCTTTCTGGGCCGTTTCGCGATAAAAGCCGGTAAGCATATTGGTTACGGGGCTGTAGTTGACAGCAATTTTACTCATGGCTTCTTCTATGATGTAACGCGGGTCTCTTGCCCGCACGATAATTTCCTCCAGCAGGTTTTCCGTTGGTATCAGGTTTACCGTAACATCTGTAACATCGCTTCCGTTTACCGGGATAATTGCATTCAGGTAGCCCACATGGGATAGTTGCACTTCTTTAGCCAGGAGGGTATTTTTAATCTTGATGGAAAATTCCCCGTCCGAGTTTGTTACAGTACCTATATTACTTCCCGGAACGGCAATATTTACATATTCCAGTTTCTTTTTGCTCTTTTGGTCTCTCACCGTTCCGCTTACGGTAATATACGCTTCGCCATTGCCATCGTCTTGCGCCCGTAAAGGAGCAATCCCCCACGCCATCACTAATGACAGGAGGATAACTGTTGTTTGCCTGCATAATGTGTTCATATACTATCTTTTTTAGTTAATAATTACATCTGTGTGTATTCCTAAGATCGTTGAGCAATAAAATACCCTACGGGTTTTTACCGAAAAAAACGGCGTTGCGGATAAGTGTATCCGTATGGAACCGTTCCGATACAGTTTGTGCATATTAATGATTTATTGAAAACGCAGGAAGTTAAAAAGAGAAAGAGGGGATCGCGAAATGAATGAGCTTAAAGTCATAGAAGTCTTTATGAATAATACGAAAATCGGGCGGATTGCTCTGACGCCTGATTTGCTTTGCGCTTAAACCGGGAGTGTTCATTGCTAAATGCACGCCATTCAGCGGAGGTTTTGGCGTATTCGACGATAGCCTGCCGGAAGGATGGGGAAAAGTAAAGACATTAATCCTGCTAAACTGACAATTTTACAAAGACAGGCTTTGATCGGGAGTATGGGGCGAGGCGCTTTGGAGTATCGTCCGGATTATAGCGAGTCTGCAAAAGATGAAATTATTGATTTCGATCAGTTGGCAAGTGAAACGGAGAAAATCCTCACTTCTGATTATGACGGGGAATCTCTCGACACGCTGTATAAATATGGAGGTTCTTCAGGCGGCGCAAGGTCGAAAGTATTGGGGATTGACAGCAAAGGCCGGGGGATTGACAGCAAAGCCTGGCGGCTGCCACATACCCCGGGCGGGCGGTTTGCCGGATAAAAACCGCCCGGATTGGGTCTATAGGGAGTTTTGTCGTACACCCTCGGCGACAAGGAATGGCTTGTCAAATTTAAAGCAACTATGGATCCGGCAAATGTTGGCGAAATGGAATACAACTATTCTTTACTCGCTAAGAAATGCAGGATTAATATGCCTGAAACAAGACTATTCGAGGGAAGTTGCTTTAAAAGTTGGCCTTAATAAACAACGGGCAACTGGAATAATACAGGAGATAAATACGCTTGTCAACGAAAATCGAAATCTATAAAAAAAACGGCGTTTTGTTGTAGGGTAAATTGAAATTTAGTTGGTATATATGTAGAATAAATCCGACGCTGCATGTTGAATAAGGAAGAATTTAAAGAAATGTTTGAAATGAATTTTGACGAAATCAGGGATTTCATCTTTTATCGTTGTGGCGACAAGGAGGCAGCTTCGGATATTACGCAGGAGGTATTCCTGAGGGTTTGGGAAAAGCGGGAAGATTTGAAGGGCGGTTGTATAAGGCCGTTGTTATATAAAATGGCTACCGATGGCTTTATCAATCATTACAAGAGTGAACAGCGCCGGATGAATTACAAACAGCGCTTGGGGGAGGAAGACGGCTGCGGCCTGTCGCCGGAAGAAGAAATGATAGGCAGGGAATTTGCCGCCGCTTATACGGAAGCGCTGAAACAAATGCCGGAAACGCAGCGGAAGGTTTACCTGATGAGCCGTGAGAGCGGAATGAAATACAGGGAGATTGCGGGGCGCCTTCGCGTCAGCGTCAAAACAGTAGAGAAACATGTAAGCGCCGCATTGCGGTTGCTCAGAACAAAATTTCGATAAACAGAATAAATAGATAGTTGGATATGGAACCTGTCAGAATTAAACCCGAATGGGCCAAAAGCAAGGAAGAAATATGGAAAGACGTTTTCGAACCTCTTATGGAGCAAAAAGGGGAACAGGGGAACGGGAAAACCCCGGTCAGGCGGCTTCCGTTTTGGAGTTATGCGGCTATTCTCCTTGCTTTCCTCTCTCTTACCATCCATTTATATACGGTAACAGAAAAAGCGGAAAGGGGCGAGCATGCCGAAATCGGGCTTCCCGATAATTCGACCGTAACGCTGAACGCCGGGAGCAAACTATCATACAAGCCGCTTGAATGGTTTATTTTGAGGAAGGCCACGCTGGAAGGCGAAGCTTGTTTTGAAGTGAAGCCGGGTAGCCGGTTCAGCGTACAGTCCGGTAGCAAGCGGGTATATGTGCTGGGCACAACTTTTAACGTATATGCCCGTCCCGGGAAGTACTGCGTAACCTGTTTGGACGGGCAGGTGGAAGTCAGCATCGGAAAAGGAACCGCCACGCTTACCCCCGGTATGCAGGCAATATGGCGCGGGGAAAAACTGGAAGTAGGGAAAAAAGCTGCGTTCACGCGAACGGCAGGATGGATGCAGGGGAAATTTGAATTTACCGAAACGCCCCTTCCGGAAGTCATCGCCGAGGTAGAACGCCAGTACGATATACACGTTATGCCCGGCTATAGGCAGGATTACCTTTATACCGGGAACTTTTCCAAAACGGAACGGCCGGAAGGCGTACTTGAAATTATCGGCAAACCGTTCGGGATTACATTCAACATTCTGGGCAGGTGAAAAAGTCCGGCATTATCGTTGTCTCCCTCCTGTTGTTGGCCATACCGGCCGCCTTTTCGCAGGCATTCCGGATAGACGTTGATAACAAGCCATTGAGCAAGGTGTTGAATACGCTCGGCGTGGAAATCTCTTTCGACGAAAGGGCCTTATCGGCCTATGCCATATCCCTGTCGGAATCATTTGAAGACAGGGAAGCCGCCCTGTTCCGGTTGCTCGAAAACAAGCCTTTCCGTATTGAGAAAACAGGAAGCGTATATGTGATTGTGCCTGCCGGCGAGGGGAGAACAGCAGGCAGGGTTGCTACATCCGTTCCGGAAAAACAGCTTACTTTCAAGGGAACGGTGATTGACCAATCTACCCGCGAGGCGTTGGAATATACCACCGTCAGCCTGTTGCATCCCGGCGGCGAGCCCTTTCTGGCCGGGATAACGACAGGGGGAGGGAGATTCTCTTTTGAAACAACCGTCAGGCCTGAAAAATTAAAGATCAGTTATCTCGGATACGAAACACTTTTGGCAGACATCCGCGACAGGCAGGGGGAATTGGGCGTTTTTACATTAAAAGAAAAGGCTGTTCCGCTGGGCGAGACGGTCGTGACGGCAGACTGGGACAAACCCACTCGTATCAATTACAGCGTATCGCCGCAAATGTACAACGGCGTAGATAACGCCATGGAATTGCTGAACCGGATACCCGGCATACGCTTCGATGATTATTCAAAAGCCGTTATGGTGAATAATCGCACAAACGTATTGCTGTTGGTAGACGGGATACAATACCCGCAGGCTTACCTGTGGCATCTTTCGCCGCGCAGGGTTCATGCCATAGAAGTGATGCAGGCGTCTTCCGGCCGTTTCGTATCGGATGATTATGTGGCGATTGTCAATTTTATGCTCAACAGGAATTATACCGGATACGATGTGAACGTATCGGATATTTCATCTTTGAATCTGTCGGAATCGAACGGTTACAGCCGGCGGACAGAAGACCGCCCTGCCGCGGGAATTACGTATGCAACCCGTAAATGGAACTTTTTCGGAACGTATTCGTACGAACGGGAAAAAAGGAACCTCTTTTCATCCAAAGAACTGGTATACGGCAACTCCATACTCGCTTCCGTTCCGCCGGAACATCCGAACAATTTGTATGAATCCGGAAGCAATACCCTCTCCGGAGGCGCCAATTACCGGATAACACCCCGCCACCTTGCAGGCATACAGGGAGATTATGCGCAGGGAGACGTATATACCCGTCAGGCATATACTCTGCGCCGGACGGATTTGTCAACGAATCGCAACCGTATCCTCACAAACACAACGGAAGATCGCACGAAAGCCTATACCTTTGCAGGCTCGGTATTCTATCAGGGACAGGTTACAGACCGGCTCCGTCTGTACGGCGGCTTTTCTTACAATTATTATTATAACCTGATAGCGAACGAATACCGTCAGGGCGAAACGGCAAACTACCGGTATGAGAATTTTTACAATGAATACAAAAACCAAACCGTATTGAATGTGGAAGGAAAATACGTCCTGTCGGACAGGCTGTCGGCGGAGGCGGGTTATTCCAACATCCGGCGCCGCTATGCATCAACCAGCAACAAAGGGATAGGCTTCCTTGATTACAGCGAACAACGGAATAAAGCGTATGCTTATCTGTTGTACAATCCATCGGATAAAACCGGGTTGAAGGCAGGCGCCGCCGTGGAACGGATCCATACGCGAAACAGGGAAACGCCCGGTAATTACATTCGCCTGCTGCCTTTCTTCCAGGCCAGCTATATGATAACCCCCGGGGTGCATATCCTTGCCGGTTATGCCGCCAGCCAGTCTTATCCGTCCCTTTACCAGTTAAGCCCGATGAGTGCGACGATTGATACCTTCCTGACGCAAATCGGGAACCCGGCTTTGAACCCGGCGGTCAGGCATCAGGCTTTTGCAGAGCTTACGCTGTGGGGGCAATGGAGAATCGTTCCGCAGTTCAACTTCGTCCGCCAGGGAATCAGCGAGGTATACGAGATAAAGGAGTATAAGCTATACCGTACCTTCGACAACATCAATACACGCGAATACAGTATACAAGCCGCTTACGACCGGATGTTCGGCTATTTCCGGCTGAAAAACGCCGTCACGCTCTATCACAGCGAGGCGTTTCACCGGCGCGTTCACAACTCGCTCAACGGTTGGCTGTTCCTTTCGGAAGTAAACTGGTATCATCCGGGCGCTGCCTTTGGCGTACAACTGGGCTATTACCGCGACATGAAGAAAAATATCCTGTGGCAGGGCTATCAAATGTCGGGCAGGGATTACTGGCGCCTTTCGGTGCAAAAGGAACTGTGGCGCGAACGTATTTCCCTCATGCTGTCGTACATCCCGCCCGTGGCGTTCGGCGTCCGGTACAATCGTGTGAAAGAAATGGATACGCCGCTTTACGGTGAGAAAACAATTCTCCGCCTGGATTCCTACAATCAAATGTTGCTGCTGAAAATAAGTATTCGCTTTGAACGCGGAGGCGCCAGCCCGGCAGGAAAACCGTCCATCACAGGAAACGAAGAGCGCGAAAGGTAAAAGTATACAATTTGGGGTAGGGTATTTACGCATTTAGTTGGTATATTAGTAGAAACAAATAAAAAGATACAGCATGGAACGGGTCGTTTTATTTTTTGTAACATTACTAAATCTATCGTTGGCCGGATGCCACCCGAAACCGGAAGACGAACCGGTACAAACCGCATCAAGTATCATTGTCAAAACCTCGAACGCAGCAGAAGGCGTTGCGGCAAGGAGCGAGGTATTGGAGACAGTCGTTTTTACCGGCAACGACATCCTGTGGTTTAATGAGACAACGAAAGAACTCTGTTTTAAAAATAACTTTTCAAGCAGCCCGCTAAACAACCCTTTCCTTTATGCAAGGCCTGCAATCAGGTTTTATATTCATGACGAATACCTGTTTTCAACCATCATAGTAACCGGGCTAAGTTCCCGGAGTTATAACGAGTTGGTATTTTATTACAGCATCCCGGAAAACAAGTATTTCCTTGTGGACGGCTATCCCCCCGGACTATCGGGAGCGCAGGAAGAACGCGACGAAAACATGCGAAAGATAGCGGGCGAATGGAACAGGTTCATTGAACAACTGAAAAAGGAAGGGCGGTATAAAAATTAAAAAACACGATAAACCTATGTTTAATTTTCGTAATCATTTCAAAATGAAAAAGATTTATTTATTGGCAGCAGGAGTTGTATTCTCCTTCTATTCCTGTAGCCATACGGAAGAGGCGAATGCCCCGGTAGGAGAAGAGGACGTGCAGAGCGGCGAACTGGTAGTGAAAACAAAAGCGATGGAAACCCCCGAAGCGCAGGCTTTCAAAGGCAGCGACATTAAATCGTTTAATGTGGAAACCGGCGAAATAACATTCGTAAATTTTACGTATCACGACATTTGCGATTCGCTGGCTTTCGACCGGAAGTTTATCTTTTATCTGGAGGACGACTCGCTTTTTACCGCAACCGCGGTAAACGGTTTTTCGAGTTATGTCATTAATGACCTGGTATTTTATTACGACGGAAAAAGAATGTACCTGAAAGACGGCTATCCCGACTTTGCCGTTTACAGCAACATCAACGAACAACGCGCCCAAATGCTTCAGGCAAGAGAAGAAGCGGCTGAAAGGAGGAAACCGGCCTGGGAACGTTTCATCCGTTATCTGGATGAAAACAATCTCCTGACCGATAGCGACAGCAACGTCGCCGAAGACAACGAGGCGCAGCCCGACGTACCTGTTCCTCCCGTTGTATACGACCTCTCGGCCACAATCACGACAGGGGATGGTCTTACAGGCACAGTGTTTATCGGGAAATCCATTCTGTCGTTCAATCCCGGAACGCGGGAAATCGTTTTCTCCGACTATAACATCCTTTCCAACCTGTACGAGTTTGCGCCTGTACGCCTCGACATTTTCAGGGAAGGAAACCTCCTCCTGAGCGCTACCGTCATAACATCCGACAACCCGCAAACGGTGAACAGCCTCGTATTCCTGATTGATACAAAGAAACAAGACGGTTTTTACCGGCCGGCTGAATTTAGATACTATATCCTGGACGGCTATCCTGCGCTTGAAAATCCCGGGCCGGACAGGGAAGAGGCATGGAATACGTTTGTCCAATACCTGAATGATACGGGAAAGATTGCAGGATAATTACAGCGCATGCGTTTTTTTTGATAAAGTGGTTTGATACGGCACGTGTTGTATCAAGCCACTTTATGTGTATTTGGTTATCGTAAATTTTATTAATCTGCTTTTATGTGCTACCTTTGCGGCTTAACAAAATAAACGGGGAATGTATCAGGAATTATTAAAATGGGTGATCGCTATCGTGTCTCAGCCGGGAAAGACATTGGGGGAACTTTCTAAAAAGGAAGAGAAAGGGGATGAATTTCTTACCCGGTTTGTTTATCCGTTGATTGGCCTTATTACGCTTGCGGCTTTCGCTGGAGTCTTGTTTAAACAGAAAGAGTTTAGCGTAGAGCTTGCGCTGAAGTCGTCTATTAAGGCGCTAATCTCTTCTTTCGGGGGATTTTTCCTTGCGGCTTATTTCCTGAATGAGTTTTGGCAAAGTATGTTCGGGCGGGAAAAGGATATTAAATTATGCCAGCGGTTTGTGGGTTATTCTTCGGCTTTGATGTATTCGCTTACCATCGTATTATTGCTGTTGCCGGTTTCCGACTTTTTCTTTTTACGTGTTTTTATATTGTATACGGTTTATATCGTTTGGGAGGGAGCGGTTCCTTATATGGAAGTACCTGAAGCAATGCGTTTGAAGTTTACGATAATAGCTTCGGTTTTGATTGTTGCATTACCGGAGGTTATCGGGTTTCTTTTATTTATGTTAATGCCTGGCCTGAGGGTATAGGATAATAATGAACAGTTATGGCAAAAGAGAAGATTAGTAATACTATACAGATAAAGAATAAACGGGCGACCTTTGATTATGCTTTGCTCGAAACATTTACGGCAGGTATCGTACTTACCGGGACGGAGATAAAATCAATCCGTATGGGAAAGGCAAGCCTGGTAGACACCTATTGTATTATGGAAAGAGGCGAACTGTGGGTGAAGAACATGTATATCGCTGAATATTTTTATGGAACCTATAATAACCATGTAGCCCGGAGAGACCGTAAGCTGCTCTTAACGCATAAGGAGCTGAGGAAGATAGAAGCAGAGTCGAAGAATACGGGTTTTACCGTTGTACCCATACGTTTGTTTATCAATGAAAAAGGATTGGCCAAACTGGTGATTGCCATCGCTAAAGGGAAAAAAGAATACGATAAGCGCGAGTCATTAAAAGAGCGGGACGACAAACGCGAAATAGACCGTGCATTCAAACGATAAATATGAACCAATGAATCACTTAATCAGCAGGGTAAGGGGGTGCGTTAAGAAAGCATTGCCTAAAGCCGGAAAAACGTGCCTCTGGCTCTTAAAGATTATTTTGCCCATATCCCTGCTTGTGCGTTTGCTTCAGTATTCGGGGCTGTTGGGTGAATTATCGCTGATGCCTGGCAGTGTTTTTTCTTTGATTGGCCTGCCGGGCGAGACGGCCATTGTATTTATCACCAGTATATTTACGCCTTTATACGCGCCTGTTGCGCTCATTACATCCATGCAGCTTACGGTACGCCAGGCTACCATCCTGGCCCTTATGTGCCTTACGTCTCATAACCTGCCGGTAGAGTGTGCGGTGCAGTCCAAAACCGGTTCGGGCTTTTGGGAAATGGCTATCCTCCGTGTTTTTATGAGTTTTTTCATAGCGATGTGTTTACACTGGGTGATGCCCTCTGAGGGATGGGGCGTTACCAGCGCTACGGCAAGCGCCGGGGCGTGCTACGGCATCCGGGATGTGTTTATACATTGGTTTATGAGTTCCATGAAAGTAACGCTAACCATTTTGCTGATTGTTACCGCCTTGATGATTCTGCATTATATCCTCGACGAGTTCCGCCTGATGCAGAAATTATCAGCCGTCCTTGCTCCCTTGATGAAACTGTTCGGATTGCCGGAAGACGCGGCTTTTTTATGGCTGACAGGCAATGTGGTGGGACTGGCCTACGGCGGCGCCATTATGGCAGAACAGGCAGAACAGGGAAAGCTTTCGCCCGCCAATGGCAAACTGCTTAATTATCATTTGGCAATGAGCCATTCGTTGCTGGAAGACTCTCTTATCTTTATTGCCATAGGGATTCCTGCCTTATGGATCATTTTCACACGTTTGTTTTTTGCCATCGTGGTGGTATGGCTCAGGCGGGCGTACAACTATTATTATGTAAGAAAAATTGTAATTTGAAATGAAAGAAAGATTTTTACAACTTCTCAGGGAGAAGATATTGATATTAGACGGCGCAATGGGTACGATGATTCAGGCCTGCAAACTGTCTGAAAAGGATTATAAAGGCGAAGCGTTTGCCGGCTTTCCTGACGGACAGAAAGGGAATAACGACCTGCTCAATATAACCCAGCCGGAAGTAATAAAGGAGATACACCGCCAGTACCTGGAGGCCGGCGCCGATATATTTGCCACCAATACGTTTAATGCCAATGCCGTTTCGATGGAAGATTATGGCATGCAGGCTTATGTGAAAGAAATGAACCTGGCAGCCGGGCGCCTGTCAAGGGAAGTAGCAGACGCGTTTATGGCGGAACACCCGGGGCGGACGGTTTTTGTGGCAGGCTCCGTAGGCCCTACCAACAAAACGGCGTCGATGAGTCCGGACGTGAACGACCCGGCTTTCCGCAATATCACCTACCGCGACCTGTTTCTTGCATACAGGGAGCAAATAGAAGCCCTGGCAGAGGGAGGGGTAGACGTAATACTGATAGAAACCGTATTTGACACCCTTAATGCCAAAGCGGCGCTGGAAGCAGCCGGGGCGGCATTGAAGGAGAAAGGGAAAGACCTCCCGGTGATGCTCTCCGTAACGCTCTCGGCGCAGGGGGGGAGAACCTTTTCCGGGCAAACCCTGCCGGCATTCCTGGCGTCGGTAGGGCAGGCCAATATCGTAAGCATAGGCTTGAACTGTTCGTTTGGAGCCACGGATATGAAGCCTTACCTGCAAGAACTCGGGCAAATAGCTCCTTACTATATCAGCGCTTACCCAAACGCCGGGCTGCCGAACAGCTTTGGGCTGTATGACGAAACGCCCGGACTGATGGCCCGCCATGTAGCGCCTTTTATAGAAGAAGGCCTTGTGAATATCATCGGGGGCTGTTGCGGTACAACGCCTGCCCATATAGCCCGGTACGTATCGCTGGTAAAAGGGGCAAAGCCGCACGTGCCTGCTCCCAGGCCGGCATCACTGTGGCTGTCGGGATTGGAACTGCTGGAGGTGAAGCCCGAAAATAACTTCGTCAATATAGGCGAACGCTGTAACGTGGCCGGCTCGCGCAAATTCCTCCGCCTGATAAAGGAAGGCAGTTATGAAGAAGCCCTCAGGATAGCCCGCAAACAGGTGGAAGACGGCGCCCAGGTGATAGACGTAAATATGGACGACGGGATGATAGACGCCGTTAAGGAGATAACCATATTCCTGAACCTGGTTGCCGCCGAGCCAGACATAGCGCGCGTACCCATTATGATAGATTCGTCTAAATGGGAGGTGATAGAAAATGCGTTGATGTGCGTACAGGGGAAGAGCATCGTAAACTCTATCAGCCTCAAGGAAGGCGAAGAGGTATTCCTCCGCCATGCCTCCCGCATCAGGCAACTGGGAGCCGCTACCGTTGTAATGGCCTTCGACGAGGAAGGGCAGGCCGATGTGTTTGAACGTAAAATAGAAGTCTGCGAGCGGGCCTACCGCCTGCTGACAGAGAAAGCCGGCTTTAACCCGGAGGATATTATCTTCGACCCCAACGTGCTGGCTATTTCAACCGGTATAGAGGAGCACAACCGCTACGGCCTCGATTTTATCCGCTCGGTGGAATGGATAAAGCAGCATTTGCCGGGCGCCAAAGTGAGCGGGGGCATCAGCAACCTTTCCTTTTCGTTCCGGGGAAACAATTACGTAAGGGAAGCCATGCACTCCGTCTTCCTCTATCACGCTATAGGGAAGGGGCTGGATATGGGGATTGTCAATCCCTCCTCCGCCGTGTTATACGAAGAGATAGAGCCGGCATTCCGCCAGTTGCTCGAAGACGTAATCCTTTACCGCCGCACGGAAGCCGCCGAGGAGTTGATTGCGTATGCACAAACGCACCAGTCGCCCCAGTCTCTCCAGCCGGCCTCTGCATCCCCGTCTCCTGAAGGAGGCCCTTCCCCCCTCGGGAGGCCCGAAGGGGTGTCCGAACGCCTGGAATATGCTTTGATGAAAGGCATTGGCGATTACCTGGAAGAAGATTTGGCCGAGGCGCTGACACTGTATCCACGGGCTGTTGACATTATAGACGGGCCGCTGATGAGCGGGATGAACAGGGTGGGGGAGCTGTTCGGGGCCGGGAAAATGTTTTTACCGCAGGTAGTGAAAACGGCCCGGACAATGAAAAGGGCCGTAGCGATTCTCCAGCCGGTTATCGAGGCTGAAAATGCAGAAGCCGGCCCCCGCAAAGCAGGCAAGGTTATCTTTGCCACGGTAAAGGGCGATGTGCACGATATTGGCAAAAACATCGTCTCCATCGTATTATCGTGCAATAATTATGAAGTGATAGACCTGGGCGTGATGGTTCCCGCCGATGTAATTGTAAAAAAGGCTATCGAAGAACAGCCGGATTTGGTATGCCTTTCCGGCCTTATCACCCCCTCGCTGGAAGAAATGGCGCACGTGGCCGGCGAGATGCAAAAGGCGGGGCTTACCATACCGATTATGGTAGGCGGGGCTACTACTTCCAAGCTGCATACGGCCGTAAAGATAGCGCCTCATTACAGCTATCCGGTGATTCATGTAACAGACGCTTCGCAGAATCCCATCATAGCCGCCCGGCTGCTGAACCCAGACACCCGCCAGGCCTACCTGGATCAGCTGGAAAGGGAATACCAGGCGCTCCGCCTTTCTCTGGAAGAAAAGACAGACGCACTGGCGCCGCTTGAAGAGGCCAGGAAACACCCGGCGATAACCAACTGGGCAGGTTACCAGCCCGTAAAGCCCGCCCGCCAGGGCTTGCAGCTTATCCCCCGTATCCCGGTAGAGGAAATACGCCCTTATATCAACTGGGTATTCTTCTTTTCGGCCTGGAAACTGTCCGGGCGCTTTGCCGCAATAGCCGCCACAGACGGTTGCGAGGCCTGCCTGGCAAACTGGCTGGCCGGCTTTGCGGAAGAAGACAGGGCGAAAGCATCCGAAGCGATGCAGCTCTATAAAGACGCCAGCCGCCTCCTGGATCGTCTTGTCGAAACGAAAGCGGGATACGCCAAAGCCATCTGTTGTTTTTACCCGGCCAATAGCGACGGCGATACGATTGTATTAGGCAACGGCCTGCGCATCCCCCTGCTTCGCCAGCAGGCCCGCAATAAAGACAACGTCTATAAATCGCTGGCCGACTACCTGCTTCCCCTCTCTACAGGGCGGAGCGATTATATAGGCGCCTTCGCTGTAACGGCCGGCGCCGGTACAGACCATCTGCGCGCCGGATACGAAGCCGAAGGCGACGCCTATACTTCCATGCTGCTGCAAAGCCTTTCCGACAGGCTGGCCGAAGCTGCGGCCGAATACCTTCACGAAAAAGTACGCCGCGAATACTGGGGATACGCTCCCGGCGAATCGCTCGACGTCCCCAGCCTGTTTAAGGTAAAATACCAGGGGATACGCCCGGCCATAGGCTATCCCTCGCTGCCCGACCAGTTGCTGAATGCCGAACTCGACAAGCTCCTCCGCTTCTCCCAAATAGGCGTAAGCTTAACCGAGAATGGCGCCATGTATCCCACGGCTTCGGTGAGCGGCCTCTACCTGTCTCACCCCGCCTCCTCTTATTTCATGATTGGCGAAATAAGCGATGAACAGTTAACGGATTATGCTTTAAGAAGAGGCCTTGACAAAAAGGAACTTGCCCGTTTCCTGAACAGGAATATCCGGTAACCGCTCAAAGCGCCCTTGCCAAAAAGCCTTTATCCCTTGCAGGATGAACCTTATCCCTTGTGGGGAAAAGCCTATCCCTTGTGGGGAAAGGCTTATCCTTTGTGGGGGAAGGCTTATCCTTTGTGGGGAAAGGCTTATCCTTTGTGGGGAAAGGCTTATCCTTTGTGGGGAAAAGCCTATCCTTTGTGGGGAAAGGCTTATCCCTTGTGGGGAAAGGCTTATCCCTTGTGGGGAAAGGCTTATCCCTTGTGGGGAAAGGCTTATCCTTTGTGGGGAAAGGCTTATCCCTTGTGGGGAAAGGCTTATCCCTTGTGGGGGAAAGCCCTTTCCTTAGCTCTGTGGTATTGATTTTAAAGGGATTATTAAAATTCCGAAATCAATGAAAGCCATTTTCCGGCGGCGGTAGCCCACACTTCCTTGTATGTTGCCGTGTTGAACTGGGGCCAGTAGGGAGTGTCTTCGTTAAAGCGGGATTGTATGCCTACGGGGATTTCGCCCACGGTTTCGCCCGGCAGGGCTGCGTATTGCTGCATGTAATTGCTTCCTTCGCCCCATATCAGCGACTGGCCGAAGGGATTCTTGCCTACAACCCAGAAGAGTTGCTGCTCGGCTATGTCTGTTAGTTCCGGGTCGTTGAGGAACTTGCCGCACAGGGCGGCTGATTTTCCGGTAGCCAGGTGCACGGCTGTATTGCCCTTGAACGAGAACCATACGGGGAAGGCCCTCAGGTAATGTTCCCCGTCCAGCCTGAAGCCGTTTTCCAGCTGCTCCCTGTAATCGGCCTCCGCCCCGCCGCGGCTTATGCCTATATGCATGGCGTAGAAGCCAACCGAGTCTTTTACTTCGTCTATATGATAAACCCCGCTTGGCAACATGCCGTAGGGCTGTACGTAGGGCGTGATACTTTTCAGGTATTCGCCATACAGTTTGATGGCATTGGCCCAGGAGGGATAATCGGGGTGGGAGGGTTGTGTTTCGCACAGCGATACGAGGGCCTGCATAAACAGATTCTCGCGAGAATGGTGTGCAAAATGAACGATAGACCGCCTGGAGAGATTGCGGTAGAAGAATCCGCGCGTTTTGTTTTTATCCCCCAAAGGCTCCGTCCGCTGGCATTGGATGGTGTATTTGATTGCCTCGGCAGCTTTGTGGGCATAGTAGTTTTCGCCCGTCAGTTTATACAGCATACCGGCAGCCCACGAGATGGCGGCCATATAGTGGCTTTGCGTGGCCGCGGCGCGTTCGTCGTCTGCAAACAGTTCATTATATTCGGTTTCTTCAAAACGTTTTACGGCAAATCCGAAGTCTTCCTTAGCTATTTTGCGGAGGTTTTCCTTCAGCATGAGGTCATTTTCGATAACGGTTGAAGCGTAGGCCTCGATACCGGAAAGCAGGAAGTTTTCAAACGCCCCGTTGTGCGTATACACTTGCCGCCCGCCGGCGTCGTCTATGGTTCCGATAAGGCCGTCTGTCCACAGGTTTGTCCACCAGGCCTGTACCCGGTAGCCGTTGCCCAGACGCGTCTTCATGATATAATCCAGCCCCCACTGGGCCTCTTCCATCAGGCGGAGGTATAAATCGGCGTTCCCCTTTTCTTTAGCCTTTTGAGCCATTTCAAAGAAGGCGAAAGCCGTTTCCCCTGTATGCAGCGCTACCTGCGACATGTCGGCCGCATCGTGCCATCCGCCGTTTGCTGTAAAGCAGTGTCCGTTATGCTCCCCGTTCAGGTCGGAATGGCAGGCGCCATGTTTTCCGGGCACGGGGTATCCGCAACGTTCTGTGAACATGAAGTTGGTCACCCTCCAGGCAGAGTTTTCCCATACATTATTATTAATGTAGAAAGGGAAAGGCGTTACCACGTCGCCTACCTTTATCAGGTATTCCCCTTCTTCGCTGAAAGCGGAAAAGTCTACCGTCTCAAACGCCCCGATGGGCGACCGGACGCTTTTTACCTCCCCGGCGTATACCGGCCTGTTGCTTTTGTAATCAATCAGGCTGAATTGCCCGTTGTGCTCCCTCACGCGTACGATGGCCGATTTCCTGCTGCCGGGCCTGTATCCGGTAGTGGAGTAGATAATCCTGCCGGCGGCAGGCGCCCATCCGCTTACAGCTTCGGGGCTTTCTACGGTCTGCAGTTCTACGCCGTCTACGTCGAATTGCAGCGAATCGCCCATCGTGCGTTCCCTGCCGAATACTTCAATGGCAAAAGAAAGCCTGGTTACCTTATCGCGCGGCAGCTCCGTCATTTCTACAAAACATTCGTTCCATTGCCGGTTAGTCAGGTTAATTTCATGGTATCCTTCGCGCCCGTACTTATCGGGCACTTTAATTTCGCCCTCATTTTCTACATATAAATTCAGGTAGATGCTGCGGGCTCCTTCACAATCGGGATAGATATAGAACCTGATGCGATTGTATTTTTCCCAGCTTGCGCCGCCGGCGTCGAAGGTAGCCATACATGTGCCCCGTCCCAGTCCCCAGTCGGGAAGACTATCCGGTTGCGAAGGAGCCGTCAGCCTGAGGCTGTACTTGCCGTTGCGGCTCCTTTCATCCGTCTGTGCAATGGCTCCGATGCCTTTGTGGCTCCATTTGTCCATACGTTCCATATCGCAAAGCATCTCGGAAGCAAGGACTTTTTTGTGGATACCGTGCGTTTCATACGCTTTACTGTAATCGAGGGGCAACGGGCTATGGATATACCCGGTATTACGGATATCTTCCTTTAATTTCCCGTCAATCTGTGCAGACATAAAACTGCATTGGCAAAGAAGCATCAATGCGAATCCAAATCGTTTTTTCATAAAATTAAATTTAAAAGTTTTTATTGTTATAGTGGATACTTTCTCCCGTTATAGCCATTGAAGGAATTGTTCAAACGTGACGCCTTCAAAACCGGGAATCACCCTGGAGGCTTTTTCCCGTAACGATTCGGCAGGGTTGGTGGTGCTGAGGGCGATAACCTGCATCCCCGCTTCCGTAGCCGCCCGAATCCCGGCAAAAGAATCTTCAAACACTAAGCAATCGCCGGGGGATACGTTCAAATCGGATGCCGCCAGCAGGTAGCACATAGGGTGTGGCTTCCCTTTCGTTACCCTGTCTGAAGTGATGATTGCGCTGAAAATCCCGTCTAACTGATAGAGCGCAATAGCCCGTTCTATCTTTTCCATGTCGGAACTGGTCACCAAACCCATCGTAACCCGGCGCTTCTTCAGCAAATGCAGAAACTCCATCGCTCCGGGCATAGCCGGCAAGGGCATACGCCTCTCATAAGCCGTAGCCTCGCGTACGATTGTTTGCTGCTCATCTTCCGTCCGGTCATTAAAATACGCAGCAATAATATCAGGCAGGGTAGCGCCCTTTATTACTCCGGCAAAATCTTCAATACCCGTGTTGTACCGCTTGCCCGCCTCGTTCCAGAAAATATCATAGACAGGCTCCGTGTCTGCTAAAACGCCATCAAAATCGAATAAAACCGTTTTCATCATCTCAAGTTGAATCGTTATATATGAATATGGGCCGTAAAGATACTCCAAGCTCCCGTTATTTCACCCTGAATAATTTATTTTTATAATCGATTTTTTTACAGGAATTTTATTTGCTTATTTTTAATAAATTTGCAGAGATTAATTCTCACATAAGATTCCTATGGATATTATCAAACTGGGGGGCGAAGATAAGCGGCTTTACTATTTGGTGGCCCACCTTGTAATGAAAGAGGAAGTATTGGCTTACAACCTGAACTATCCCTATAAGACGTCATCCGCTTACAGATGGTTCGTAGCCACAGACAATGGCGATACCCTCGGCTTTATACCGGTTAAGCTGGAAGAAGGTAAAGCGAAAATAAACAACTATTACGTGGCGGACGACGACGGCGCCGTCCTCTCTGCCTTGCTTACAGAGCTTGTCAATACGCTTTCACTTGATTATGAGATTGAATCGGTAACACAGTTACGGCATATTCCCTGCTTTGAACGAAACAGGTTCTCGGTCGTGCTATATTGGAAAAGATATGCGAAAATGAAAGTATTTAAAATAGCAAGCGATGAAAAAGAACGTGTATGAGCGGGCCATGAAAAGGATTGGGATATTATTCAACGAGTTTGATAATATCTATGTTTCCTTCTCAGGCGGTAAAGACAGCGGCGTGTTGTTGAACCTTTGCATACAGTATATCAGGGAAAACAACCTGCCGCGCAAAATCGGTGTATTCCACATGGATTATGAAATACAATACAGCGATACGATTGATTATGTAAACAGGGTATTGCAGTCTAACCCCGATATTCTGGAAGTGTACCGCGTATGCATCCCTTTCAAGGTAACAACCTGTACTTCGATGTTCCAGTCATATTGGCGCCCGTGGGACGAAAGCTGCAAAGAACTCTGGGTGCGGGATATGCCTGCCGGCAGTTTGGGAAAAGACGACCTCCCTTTCTATAACACACAAATGTGGGACTCCGAGTTTTATGTCTTGTTTGCCCAATGGTACCATTTACAGAAGAATGCAAAAAAAACCTGCTGCCTGGTTGGGATACGCACACAGGAAAGTTCCCACCGCTGGCGTACCATACATGGCCGTAAGCGGTATCATACCTACCGCAACCTGAAGTGGATGCGGATGCTCTCGAAAGATATTTACAACGCCTACGTGATACACGACTGGTTAACTACGGACATCTGGACGGCCAACGGACGTTTCGGATGGGATTACAATCACTTATACGACTTGTATTACCTGGCCGGCGTGCCATTGGAGAAACAGCGTGTAGCCAGCCCATTCATTCTTGCAGCACAGGAAAGCTTACATCTTTACAAGGCGATTGACCCCAATACGTGGGGTAAAATGATTTGCCGCGTGAACGGCGTTAACTTCACAGCCCTTTATGGCGACACAAAGGCCGTTGCACAGAAAACGGTATACCCTCCGCCGGGATATACATGGGAAGACTATATGAATTTCCTCCTCTCTACCCTGCCGGAAGAGGTACGCCAGAACTATTTGCAGAAACTTTCCGTAAGCGTCAACTTCTGGCGCAAACGGGGCGGCTGCCTGCCGAACGAAACAATAGAAAAGCTACGCGCCATAGGCATTGAAATAGAGGTGCTGGATCATACGAACTATAATACAGACAAATATCCCGTCCGAATGGAATACCATGATGATATCAATATCTCCGGGTTCAAGTATCTGCCTACTTTCAAACGGATGTGCATCTGTATTCTCCGGAACGATCATTTATGCAAATACATGGGCTTCGCCATGACTAAAAAGGAAATTGATAATCGGAAAAAGATTATGGATTTTTATCAAAGTATAGCGCATGGATAACAAGCAGGAATACATAAGCCCCGTATATGCGGTGCGCCCCATACCGGTAGAGAAAATACAGGCAAACGCATATAACCCGAATGTAGTGGCCCCGCCGGAAATGGAACTTCTCGAATTATCTGTCTGGGAGGATGGGTATACGATGCCATGCGTATGCTATTATCTTCCGGAAGAAGACAGGTACGAACTGGTGGACGGCTTTCACCGCTATCTGGTGATGAAAACCTCCGAACGTATTTACAAGCGTGAAAACGGCTGCCTGCCGGTAGCGGTGATAAATAAAGACTTATCTAACCGCATGGCCTCTACCATCCGGCACAACCGCGCCCGGGGCACCCACAGCATCGAACTGATGACCAACATTGTAACCGAACTTAAAAAAGCAGGGATGAGCGATGGATGGATTATGAAAAATATCGGCATGGACCCGGATGAGTTGCTCCGTTTCAAACAAATCTCAGGCTTAGCAGCCTTATTTGCCGACAAGGAGTTCAGCATCCCTAAAGAATAGATGATCCGGGAGAGTGGAAATATCATAAGGGGTTTTGTATTTGTACATAAAACACTTATATTTGTTGCCTGATTTATATACCATTAAATTAATATATATTTAATTTCCACAAAGCATGAAAAACACATTTACAGCAGCATTCATGTCAGCGTCTATGCTTTTTGCCTGTAATACGGATCAGCAGGAAGCCGCTTTTTCTCCGATAAGGGAAGTTTCTTTTACGGATGTTCATCTTACGGATGATTTTTGGGCGCCTCGTATTGAGACAAACCGCACGGTATCGATCCCCTCGGCCTTCCGCCAGTGTGAGATAAACGGGCGGTTCGATAATTTCGCCCTGGCAGGCGGGCTTATAAAAGGAGAGCATCAAGGCGATTTTTCGTTTGACGACACAGACCCTTATAAGATAATAGAAGGGGCGTCGTATTCGCTGGCCGTAAAATTCGACCCTGAATTAGATGCTTATCTGGATAGCGTTATTACCCTTATTGCCGCTGCCCAGGAACCGGATGGGTATCTTACAACCTGCGTGACGAATAAATGCGAACGCCTTTCGGGCTGGTGGGGAAGCTCGCGCTGGGAAAAAATCAATAGCCACGAACTCTATAACAGCGGGCATCTGTATGAAGCGGCGGTAGCTCATTATAAAGCAACAGGGAAACGCACGCTCCTGAACGTTGCTTTGAAAAACGCTGATTTGATATGCAACGTTTTCGGGCTGGGCGAAGGGCAAATTAAATATCCTTCGGGACATCCTATTATAGAAATGGCTCTCGTTAAATTATATAATGTAACAGGCGAACAAAAATATGTAAACCAGGCGCGCTATTTTGTAGACGAAGCCGGCCGCCTCTCCAACGGGCGTGAACCGGGTATTTACAGCCAAGACCATAAACCGGTACTGGAACAGGACGAAATAGTAGGGCACGCCGTACGGGCCGGTTATTTTTATTCGGGCGTAACGGATGTGGCCGTTTTACAGCAGGATGAAAAATTGCTCAATGCCGTTAAGCGTGTATGGGAAAATGCGGTAAACAGGAAACTGTATTTGAACGGCGGAATTGGCTCTCGTCCGCAAGGAGAGGGTTTTGGCCCTGATTATGAATTGAACAACTTTAATAATTATTGCGAAACATGCGCCTCTATTGCTAATGTATATTGGAATCATCGTCTGTTTTTAGCAACCGGCGAATCGAAATATACCGATGTACTGGAAAGGGCTTTATATAACGGGCTGATTGCCGGCGTGTCTTTAAGCGGCGATAAATTCTTTTACGATAACCCAATGGCGTCTAACGGCGTGCACGAACGGGAAGAATGGTTTGGCTGCGCCTGTTGTCCCGGTAATATAACACGTTTTATGGCTTCGATACCCGGATATATGTACGCCACAAATGCAGATGGTATCTTTGTAAATCTATATGCTGCCGGAAAAGCCGGGATAGTATTGGGAAACGATACGGTAGAATTAGTGCAACAAACCGGTTATCCATGGGATGGTAATGTGGAAATTACGGTAAATCCGGCAGTCGGCAAACGGTTTGCGCTCAGGCTTCGCGTTCCGGGCTGGGCTACCGGCAAGCCGGCTCCCTCCGATTTATATACCTATGTGGATAATGCACGCCCGGAAGTAAAGATAAGCGTAAACGGTAAAGCGCAAAAACAGCTTGCCAATAACGGATATGTAGCGATTGAACGGGAATGGCATACGGGCGACAAGGTAACGCTTGCCATGGATATGCCGGTAAGAAGAGTACAGGCGCATCCGAAGGTAATCTACAATAAAGGTTTATTAGCTATGGAACGCGGCCCGGTAGTATATGCCCTGGAAGGCGTTGATCAGCCGGAAGACTATGTGTTTGATATTGTAGTTCCGCGTGAAGCGCTGATTACTCCCCAATATGAACCCGGTTTATTAAACGGGGTAACGGTACTGGCCGGCGATGCTTTCAGGGTGAAAAAAGAACCGGGAAGCAAGCAATTGGTAGAGAAACCATTTACATTTAAAGCCATCCCGTATAGTACCTGGAATAACCGAGGAAAAGCGCAGATGATTGCCTGGACGCCGGAAAAAGCCGCCCAGGCAATTGTTCAACCCGAACCCACAATTGCATCAAAAGCCAAAACGATCAATGGATCGGGATTCAACGACCTGTTCGACCCCGCCTCATCGGACGACATAAACACACCTTATCATTATTGGTGGCAGAAATCGGGAACGGAAGAATTTATCGGTTATCAATTCGACAAACCGCAAACGGCGTCGAGTGTGGAAGTTTATTGGCTGGCATTCGAACATTACGACGTAATCTACAAAGAACCCGAATCATGGAAATTACTATACAAGGCAGGTAATGAATGGAAAGAGGTGAACAACCCCTCCCCTTACGGGACAGCTATCGACCGGTACAACAAAGTGACATTTGATCCGGTAGCCACCACGGAATTAAAATTAGTTGCCCGGTTACACAAAGGCTATTCGGGCGGGGTAATAGAATGGAAAGTAAACGAATAAACAAATAAATATATGAAACAGATTGCAACATTATTTCTTATGGGTATATGTAGTTTGGGAAATGCCCAAACGAGAAGCAGCGGGTATCCCATAACCCCCGTGCCTTTTACTTCCGTGAAAGTGACCGATCACTTTTGGGGGCAACGGTTGAAAGCCAGTCGCGAAGTCACAATCCCGTTAGCATTCAGTAAATGTGAAGAAACCGGGCGATATGAAAATTTTGTCAAAGCAGCCAATCCAAATCCTGTTTATAAGGTGGAAGGACTCTCATTCGACGATACGGATGTGTATAAAACCATTGAAGGAGCCAGCTATTCGATGCAAACCTATCCGGATAAAAAGTTGACGGAATATATCGACAGCGTAATTACAATTATGGCGGAAGCGCAGGAACCGGACGGCTATTTATATACCGCCCGTACGATGAATCCGCAACACCCTCATGAATGGGCAGGCAGCAAGCGTTGGGAGAAAGAAGAAGAACTGAGCCATGAGTTCTATAATTTAGGTCACATGATAGAAGGCGCTATAGCCCACTATCAGGCAACCGGTAAAAGGAACTTCCTTGATATTGCAATTAAATATGCCGATTGTGTGGAACGGGAAATAGGAGATAAGCCGGGTAAGCAGGTTTTTGTTCCCGGGCATCAGATAGCTGAGATGGCCCTTTCCAAGTTATATTTGGTCACGGGAGAACAGAAATATCTTGATTTGGCCAGGTTTTTCCTTGATAAACGCGGTTACACCGAAAGGAAAGATATATATAGTCAGGCGCATAAGCCGGTATTGGAGCAGGATGAAGCCGTTGGCCATGCCGTGCGCGCCGCTTATATGTATTCGGGAATGGCGGATGTGGCGGCTCTGACGGGTGATACCGGTTATATACACGCCATAGATGCTATATGGAATAATGTAGCCACTAAAAAGCTGTATATAACGGGAGGAATCGGCGCAACGAACCAGGGGGAAGCATTTGGTGAAAATTATGAATTGCCCAACAGGTCGGCCTATTGCGAAACATGTGCAGCCATAGGGAATGTATATTGGAATTACCGTTTGTTTCTTTTGCATGGCGAGTCCAAGTACTATGATGTGCTGGAACGTACCTTATATAATGGCCTGATATCGGGCGTATCACTTGATGGAGGAGGCTTTTTCTATCCCAATCCCCTGGAGTCTGCGGGGCAACACCAACGGCAGCCCTGGTTTGGCTGTGCTTGTTGCCCTTCCAATATATGCCGTTTTATTCCTTCCCTGCCGGGATATGTATATGCCGTAAAAGAGAAGGATGTATACGTCAATCTCTATATGGGCAATACATCCGGGCTGGAAGTGGGAGGTAAGAAAGTAACGCTTACCCAATCAACGGAATACCCTTGGAACGGCGATATTAAGATAGAAGTAACTCCCCAATCGAAACAACGGTTTACGCTGAAACTACGTATCCCCGGATGGGTACAAAATGAAGTTGTACCCGGCAACCTGTATACCTATTCCGACAGTAAACAACCGGGTTATACGGTAAAAGTGAATGGTTGGCCGGTTGACGGCCCTTTGGATAAAGGCTATTTTGTTATCTCCCGCCAATGGAAAAAGGGAGATGTTATAGAGGTACATTTTGATATGGAACCCCGTACGGTGAAAGCCCATCCTGACGTAATAGCAGACAATGGACGTATCGCTGTGGAAAGGGGGCCGGTTGTTTATTGCGCCGAATGGCCGGATAATAACTTTAGCGTGTTAAGTGTATTGATGAATCGCAAACCGGCATTTACAGTAGAAAGCAAACCCGATTTACTTTATGGCATTCATCAGATTACGACAACGGCTCAAACATTGAGTTATGATGAAAAAGGGCGTTTGCAAACGAAAGATGTAACCTTATCATTAATCCCTTATTATGCCTGGGCGCACCGGGGGAAAGGCGAAATGTCGGTTTGGTTGCCGCAGGATGTAAATGCCGCGCGCCCTTCCGTTACACTCGAAAAATAAATCCTGTCTATTGCGCATAGAGATTTTCTTATTGGCATTTCGGACTTTTTATTGTACATTTGCGTTACAGAAAAAATAAGTAATAACAAAAAAGTAAAGAATTATGAAAACATTAGATTATCTTCATTTGGATGCTTCGGAAGCAGGTAACGTAGTAAATGGTTTGCAACAGTTATTGGCTGATTTTCAGGTATTTTATACCAATCTTCGCGGATTTCACTGGAATATTAAGGGCCACGGTTTTTATGTATTGCATGGAAAGTTTGAAGACATGTATGATGACGCCGCAGAAAAGATAGATGAAATAGCCGAACGCATTTTAATGCTGGGCGGCGTTCCCGAAAACAGATTCAGCGAATATCTTAAAAAAGCCGGGATTAAGGAACTCTCCAACGTATCATGCGGAGAAGAAGCCGTTAAAAGCATATTGGATTCACTGAGCGTACTGATTGCAAGCGAACGGAAGCTGTTATCGCAAGCCTCCGAAGCAAACGACGAATCAACGGTTTCATTACTGAGCGATTACCTGAAAGAACAGGAAAAAACAGTATGGATGTTGGTCTCTTTCCTATCGTGCGATTGTAAAGAATAAAACGTAAGTATTTATAAGCAGAAAGGGTACCGGGGCATTGCCTTAGTACCTTTTTTGCCTTTAATTCCGTCAATGAGTTTAATTATCAAAAACAAATCATCATGTTAGAGCACGAATTTTTAGGAAATACCATACAGAATTGGGGTATATCCATCCTTTTTATTATAGGCGCCTATGTAATTGTGAAGATTGTGTCATGGATAGGCAAAAAATACATCAGTCCTTTTACAGAAAGAACAGATAATAAACTGGATGATATTATATACCATTCGGTAAAGCCGCCTCTTGTTTTTGCTATTATGTTAATGGGATTTTGGGTAGCCAGCCATCGATTGACCTGTCCGGATACGTTTATAAAGGCGATTGATAGCGCTACTAAAATTCTGATTATCTTAAATGTCACCTGGCTTTTTGCCAAACTGGCCAGTCGCTTGCTTGAACAATACTGGGCAGGGAGCGACGATGGCCCCCAACAACATAAAATGTATCCCATCGTAAACCGCGTGCTTTTGGTTGTTATATGGATAATTGGTTTGGTAATGGCCTTGAGCAATGTGGGAGTTAATATCGGCGCATTACTTGGCACATTGGGTATTGGAGGTATTGCCTTTGCTTTAGCCGCCCAGGATACGGTAAAAAATATTTTCGGGGCCTTTACCATATTAACCGATAAGCCTTTTAAGATTGGCGATACGGTGCGCATCGACAGTTTTGAAGGAACAATTGTAGACGTGGGAATTCGCAGTACAAGAATCATGGATTATGATAAAAGACTGATTACCATACCTAATTATAAAATTGCAGATGCTTTGATAATAAATATTTCATCGGAAAATCCTTACAGGCGTATCGTAATGAAAATTGGGTTGACGTATGATACTACACCTGAAAAAATGAAGGAAGCAATGGATTTGTTGAAGTCTATGCCTTCAAAAGTTCCCAATTTAAAACAAGATGAAGTAACCGTATTCTTTTCCGATTTCGGCGATTTTGCCATGTGTATTACATTTATTTATTTTATTGAAAAAAATGCAGGCATTCAGCCGGTAACCTCCGACGTAAACATGGAAATATTAACATCTTTCAATAAAGCGGGACTTAATTTTGCCTTCCCGTCTCAAACGTTGTACATTAATTATCCGGGTGTAAAATAGTCTCATTTCATCATTTTATTAAGGTAACGGTATCAAATCGTTAGACAGCGGTTTGTCTCGCTATGAATTTCATGTCCCGGATTATTAATCATAGGTTGTAAGGTTTTCGGAAAAGCGTTATCTTTGTGACGGTTTTTAAAAAGAACGATCAACGTGTTATGGACAGGAAATTTGCTGAGTATTCGAAATTTGACTTATCGGACGTTAACAAGAAGGTGTTGAAGAAGTGGCAGGATGGCGATTTTTTTCGCAAGAGCCTTGAAATTCGCGAAGGCGCTCCCTCTTTTGTATTCTACGAAGGGCCTCCTTCTGCTAATGGTATGCCTGGTATTCACCATGTAATTGCCCGTTCAATTAAGGATATTTTCTGCCGTTATAAAACGATGAAGGGATATTTGGTGAATCGCAAGGCTGGTTGGGATACGCACGGTTTGCCTGTTGAGTTAGGCGTTGAAAAAGACTTGGGGATTACCAAAGAAGATATCGGAAAAAAGATTTCGGTAGCAGATTATAATGCTGCTTGCCGTAAAGCAGTCATGAAATATACAAAAGAGTGGGAAGATTTAACGGATAAAATGGGGTATTGGGTAGATATGGAACACCCCTATATCACCTATGACAACCGTTACATTGAAACACTTTGGTTTTTACTGAAAGAATTGTCTAAAAAGGACTTGCTATATAAAGGCTATACTATCCAGCCTTATTCTCCCGCCGCAGGCACCGGCTTGAGCACACACGAATTAAACCAGCCGGGTACTTACAAGGATGTGAAAGATACAGCTTGTACGGCTCAGTTTAAGATAATAGATCCGAAACAGGAAATGACCGGACATGGCGACGTTTTCTTTCTGGCCTGGACAACTACTCCGTGGACATTGCCTTCTAATACGGCGCTCTGTGTGGGGCTTACCATCACTTATGTTGCCGTACAAACGTTTAATCCCTATACTGGTTATCCGGTTACCGTAATTTTAGCCAAAGAGTTGGCGCCGGCTTATTTTAATCCGAAAGCGGCCGGATTAGCTTTATCCGATTATAAGCAAGGGGATAAATTAGTTCCGTATAAAATAGTTTCCGAATGGAAAGGCGCAGACTTGGTTGGCATCAACTATGAACAATTAATTCCATGGGCGAATCCGGGAGAAGGCGCATTCCGTGTTATATCAGGCGACTTTGTGACGACGGAAGACGGAACCGGCATCGTTCATATCGCCCCAACCTTTGGCGCGGACGACGATAAAGTAGCAAAAGCAAATGGCGTACCGCCTTTGATGTTAATAGATAAGGAAGGCAACAAACGTCCGATGGTTGATATGACAGGGAAATATTACCTGTTGGAAGATTTAGCCCCGGAATTTGTTCAAAACTATATGAATGCGGCAGATTACGATCCGTTTGCCGGACGCTTTGTAAAGAATGCGTATGATCCGGGCTTATCCGGAAGCGACGAAACATTGGACGTTAGTATCTGTATGATGCTGAAAGCGCAAAACCGTGTATTCCGTATCGAAAAACATGTACACAATTATCCGCATTGCTGGCGTACCGACAAACCGGTATTATATTATCCGTTGGACAGTTGGTTTATCCGGACAACAGCTCATCGTAACCGTTTGATCGAATTAAATAATACCATTAACTGGAAACCTCAAAGTACGGGGATGGGCCGTTTTGGCAAATGGCTTGAAAACTTGCAAGACTGGAACCTGAGCCGTAGCCGTTATTGGGGGACGCCTTTACCCATCTGGCGTACAGAAGAAGGAGACGAAGAGATATGTATTGGCTCGGTGGAAGAACTGTACACGGAAATAAAGAAAGCGATAAAAGCCGGTATGATGGAAGAAAATCCGTTAAAAAACTTCGAGCCGGGTGTCTATACGCAAGAGAATTATGATAAGATAGACCTGCACCGCCCGTACGTGGACGAAATAATCCTTGTTTCAAAAAATGGAAAACCGATGAAACGGGAAGCAGACTTGATAGACGTTTGGTTTGATTCGGGCGCCATGCCGTATGCCCAAATACATTATCCGTTTGAGAATAAAGAACTATTGGATAAAGGCATTGTGTTCCCTGCCGATTTTATAGCCGAAGGGGTAGACCAGACACGCGGCTGGTTTTTTACACTTCATGCCATATCGACGATGGCATTTGATACGGTTTCGTTCAAGACGGTTGTTTCAAATGGCTTGGTGCTGGATAAGAACGGAAATAAGATGTCGAAACGTTTGGGTAATGGTGTTGATCCTTTTGAAACGATTGAACAATATGGTTCCGACCCCTTGCGCTGGTATATGATAACCAATGCATCGCCATGGGATAATCTGAAGTTTGATTCGGAAGGATTGGACGAAGTACGCCGTAAGTTTTTCGGAACACTCTATAATACGTATGCCTTCTTTGCCTTGTATGCGAATGTAGATAATTTTGATTATTCAGAACCGGATATTCTTCATAAAGAACGCCCGGAGATAGACCGGTGGATTCTTTCCCTGTTGAATTCGCTTATTAAAGAAGTAGACGTTCAATTAGAGAATTATGAACCTACCCGTGCCGGGCGTGCCATCTCGGAATTTGTAAACGATAACCTGAGCAACTGGTATGTTCGTTTGAACCGCCGCCGTTTCTGGGGCGGAGGAATGACGCCGGATAAACTGTCGGCCTATCAGACGCTATATACCTGTTTGGAAACTGTTTCCAAACTGATGGCTCCGATAGCGCCTTTTTATGCCGATCAATTATTTACCGATTTGATTGCCGTGACAAAACGCGGACAGGTTGAATCTGTCCATTTATCAGATTTCCCTGTATACGATGAAGCATTCATTGATAACGATCTGGAAGAGCGGATGAGAATGGCGCAGGATGTATCTTCTATGGCACTTGCGCTTCGAAGAAAGGTTGGAATCAAAGTCCGGCAGCCTCTTCAAACCATCATGATTCCGGTATTAGACGCTCATCAGCAAGATGCATTGGAAGCGGTAAAGAGTCTTATTCTGAACGAAGTGAACGTAAAGGAAATGAAGTTCGTTGATAATTCGGCAGGCATTTTGGTAAAGAAAGTAAAGCCGGACTTTAAGAAGTTAGGGCCCCGTTACGGAAAGATCATGAAGCAATTAGCCGATATCATTCAAAATATGAGCCAGGACGACATCATCGCTTTTGAATCAACCGGCGTATTTACGTGTAGTGTAGACGACAGGGAAGCCGTTGTGGAACTGTCGGATGTAGAAATTATTTCGGAAGATATTCCCGACTGGTTGGTTGCGAATGAAGGAAGACTTACCGTTGCCCTGGATATTACAATCACGGATGAACTCCGTAAAGAAGGATTGGCGCGCGAGTTGGTGAACCGTATCCAGAATCTTCGTAAAAGTAATGGTTTGGATATAACGGATAAGATAAAGATACATATATTATCAAATATTCAAATGGATGAAGCGATACATGATTATCATGATTATATAAAGAATCAGATATTAGCCGTATCATTAAAAATAGTGGATATTCTGAGCGATGCCACTGTGCTGGAGTTTGACGATTTTTGTTTATCTATCCGTGTTGATAAAGTGTGATGATCGAAAAAGGCTAATTCTTGTATGTGAATAATAATATGTATATTTGGCAGGCTTAAAATGATAGGCTTTAATTATAACAATATATAAGAACAAATTTATTGAACCATGACGGAAAAAACAAGATATTCGGATGTTGAACTCGAAGAGTTCCGTATCATAATAATGGAAAAGTTGGAGAAAGCTAAAAAAGACTATGACTTGTTGCGGGCAGGCGTTACTAATTCCGACGGAAATGATGTGTCCGACACCTCTCCGACGTTTAAAGTATTGGAAGAAGGCGCTGCCACTTTATCGAAAGAAGAAGCTGGTCGTCTAGCTCAGCGCCAGATGAAGTTTATACAGAATTTACAGGCGGCATTGATTCGTATAGAAAATAAAACATACGGTATTTGTCGCGAAACAGGTAAATTAATCCCGAAAGAAAGGCTTCGCGCTGTACCTCATGCCACATTAAGTATTGAAGCTAAGCAGGGAGGCGCTAAATAAATGAAATTTTCGAAAGGCTGGGGAGCCGTATTGGCGATAATACTGCTCCTTATTCTTGACCAGACGCTGAAAATATGGGTAAAAACCCACATGCAGTTGCATGAAGGCCATCAAATTACTTCATGGTTTTATATCTATTTTACGGAGAATCCGGGAATGGCATTTGGTATTGAAGTCTTTGGCAAATTATTCTTGTCTATTTTCCGTATCATAGCGGTAGGGTTTATCGGATATTATCTTTATAAAATTGTAAAGGAGCAATACAAATTTGGGTTTATTATATGTATCTCCTTTATTTTTGCCGGCGCGGTAGGAAATATAATTGACTCCATCTTTTATGGCGTCATATTCAACCATAGTTTCGGACAGGTGGCTTCTTTTATGCCGGAAGGTGGAGGATACGCTACCTGGTTGCATGGGAAGGTGGTCGATATGTTTTATTTCCCTCTCATAGAAACGGTGTTGCCTGACTGGGTTCCTGTTTGGGGGGGCAAGGACTTTATTTTTTTTCGCCCGATTTTTAATATAGCCGACTCGGTTATCTGTGTTGGAGTATTTATTCTGTTTATCTTTTACCGCCATACATTATCTAAAAGCCTTTCTAAAGAAGAAAAGAAGCATAAAGGGAAAGCGAATGCGGACGAACCTGTATAAATACGGCCTTACTTTAGTGGCAACAACCTTGCTGATGGCTTGTAGCAAAGTTCCGGATGGTATTCTGCCGGAAAAGAAGATGCGGGGTGTTATGCTTGATGTATATTTAGCCGAATCGTTGATTGAAACAAACAGAACGGTTTATCCCGATACGCTACGAAAAGCGGCCTTATTTCAATCGGTCTTCCGAAAACATAATATTACCGAGGCTGTATACGACAGTTCATTGGTGTGGTATAGTAAGAATCTGGATATTTATATGCAGGTACTTGATATGGCTTTGGCTGATATAAATACCCGTATCCGGGATATGGGAGATGTACAGGCCAGCGCGGCTCCGAATACAAATCAAGACTCCATCAATATATGGCCCCGCAGAGATTTTTTAGTACTTTATCCTACGGCTTTGTTTAATGGGGTAACATTTGATATTCGTCCGGACAGGGCTTATTCGTCGGGTAGTTCTTTCATGTTAGGGATGCGTGTATGGGGATTGACGGAACAAATGCGTTATTTCCCGGAAATACGAATGACTATCGACCAGAATGATACGGTTTTGTATGTAAATAAAAAAGTAACGAAAGACGGTTACCTTGAGACGATCCTTAAAGGTTTGCCAACCAAACAAATCAAACGTGTATATGGATATATACGTATGGATAATACAGATAAAAATTATTATAAGGTATACGTAGACAGCCTCAGCCTGATGAAGTATAATTATGGTTCGTCTGCCATGCCGGCTTCTGCTCCAACAGATTCTATCCATTAACCGTATGCGCCGGATCGCTGCCCATTATATTTATTGGCGTCAATTATATAAGATGAGTTACCTTGAATTAACTGATGAAGGTCTGTTCAAGGGCGTTTTTCCTTTAGATGGCGAAATAGCCGGAACGGAATTTTATGACGGCCTCCTGATTCCGGTTAACGAACCAGGCCAACTTTCCGGATTAAACGGACTATCCGGCTTATTCCGGCAGGTAAGCCAATCGAATATCACAGATAATGTTTTTACCGGTACTACGGTTCATTTATATAGAATCCATCGTAATAAGATATACGCTGTCTGATTTTTTCATCTGTATTTCCTCTATAACTAAGAGAACACGTATCGCTAATCCTATTTATGTAGACGGGGTTTTCTCTACCACAAACAGAGGACTTGGATCATTATTTACCCCCATCGATATGCTTTGGCCCGTCATCTGTTATTTTACAGATTTACTAAAAGGCGTACAAAAATAACCGAAACTAACTGATTTTACCCAATCATCAGGGCAACCGCACCAAAATAATCTATTAGAGATTAAGTCAGTTTATTTTCGTAGCAGAAAGGCTTGTCTGTAATCCTGAAATTGTGCAGTGCAGCACATAGGGCAAAAACTCTTTCAACAAAAAGATTCTTCCTCAAGCGGCATTCGTCTTTGATCGTCCGGTAGCGTTTAATACTTCCGATGGCGTGTTCTACTCTAACCCTGAAAGAAGAAATAATCCGATTGTTTTGCTTTTGCCCGGCAGTCAACTCTTTTCCCCTGGGCTTTTTCTCCGGTTGAACAATCCT
>JAIRKZ010000055.1 GCA_031259845.1 Tannerellaceae bacterium
GGTCGGCTGGTCGTCAACGGGGAACCTGCGGATGATCAGTTGAGCAAAAACACGCTGGTACAGGGCGAAGACGGCGAAGAATACGTCTATACCGGCGACAGGCAGGTGATGGGCAAGGAGGAGTTTGCCGCCACGGGCGGAAACAGCCGCTTATTAGACAGCCACCACCGCGAAAAGGAGGAAAAAGCGCAGCCAACGGTTCAATTTTCCGCTTCGCCGCAGCAAATCTATGGTTTTGATGCTTATAACGAGCAGAAGAGCGGCATTCAGCAGGAATATCCCGAACTGAAACAGGGCTACCGCCCTGCATTCAAGAGCATAGCCTCTTTTGCCACGGACAGGGTGAAGACCGATGCGGTCGCGGGGATAACTTTCCGCGACGCGATGGGCATACCGCCGCAGCAAGCGGGCGACGAACTGACCCTTCGCGGGGGCGCGGGCGGCGATGAAAAGGCGCTGTATGCCTACAGCAAAGACAGCGACACCACCGAAACCGTCACAGGCAAACTCAACGTCTTGAGTTTCGACAAAAACTACCGGAAAGTGTATCTTGTTCCGGTGAACGGGGCGAAGTTGCCGAATACAGCGGAACTTGCCCGTACCTTAAATAATATATACGCTCAGGCGGTGACCGACTGGACGGTAGAAGCCAAACCCAACCTACAGGTATCCTTCCCCAGCGGCAGCATGACGCACGGCGGCAGCAACGCCGTATCGGTGTATAACGCCGACCAGAAGGCAGTCATCAAAGCTTTCGGCAACATCGAGAACGACGCTTTGTACCTGTTCTTTGTGGCAAACGTGCAGGGCAAGGACGGCGACATAGGCGGTTACATGCCCCTGCAACGGCAGGCGGGCTTTATCTACGACCTGCCGAATAACGAACTTATTGCGCACGAACTGGCGCACGGGGCGTTTAACCTGCGGCATACCTTCAGCGAAGATGCTTTCGTAGCCGCGCAAGGCAGTACGGACAACCTGATGGATTACAAAGGAAATACGGAGCTTTGGCATCACCAGTGGAAGAAAATACAAAACCCGGAAAGGGTGTGGATGGCGTTTGCAGAGGAGGAGGAAGAAGGGGAGATGACGATACATGCAGTAAACAATGCAAATATGCTGAAATTGATGTATGAAATGCGAACAGCCAATATAAGAAATGACAAAAATTTAGATATTTCTGAATGGAGAAAGACAGAAGGGGTTAATTTTAATGAGTTCAAGATAAACAGTTTGGATACAACACTTTCCAATATTCATTTTTCAAGCATGGGGGATACCGCTATTGTGAATATCTGGAAAATAGACCCATCTGAAAGAAACATTGAATCAATATCCGAACATCCCGAGACGACAATAAAAACCGGTACTTTTGTCAAATACAGATTTAGGGAAAATAACACATCAACAACATATAAACTTGAGATAACCGTATCCATTACAGATACTTTTATCTTTAATTCATATCTGTATCCGGCAGCATTACCCGACAGTGTCAGATTAGGTGATCCTAAAGACAGTCCCACTGTTCCTTCTTCGCCGGGTAACGCATACTATGGGTACTTTGGTTGTACGCGGTACGAAGCAGGTAAAACCTGTACCTATCCGCAAGGATTAACTTATTCCGGAAAAAACCGCAAGCATGATGGAGTAGATATAAAGACCACTGTTGGTGAAAATCTTTATGCCGTTTATGGCGGAGAAGTAGTAGAAATTGATAACTCTTTTGAACCTCAAAATTCAGAATATGCTAATGACAGAGAAAAAGATTATCGAGGAATGTTATCTAATAAATCAACAGTGCAAGTTTATACCTATACTAAAGCCGATGGGACAGAAGAAAAAAGTACAATCCCAGCTAACACAACTGTAGGACAATATGGTTGCCATTATGGATCAAGTACAAGTTATGGTAATAAAGTGGTAATCAAAGTAACACTGGATAAACCCGTCAAAGACATTAATGGGAATGACAAATCTGTTATCTACATGCGTTACATGCATTTAAATACTGTAAATGTTACGAAAGGACAAAAGATTAATCAGGGAGATATTATTGGAACAGCCGGCTGTTCCGGTAATGCGGCAAGAATCGCTCCAACACTCTATCATGTACATATTGAAGCTAATTCGACCAACACATGGACAGGAAATCGAGATATCGACCCGTTAAGTTTATTGACCACTAAAATAGCACGACCACAATGAAAAAAATAGTGATAGTTTTAAGTTTTGTGTCTATATCTGTAACAGCACAAGTCCCTGCTGAAATAATGGCGATATCGGATACTGTAATGATTAACGATATATGTATTGAACGGGTTTGTTTTGGAGACAGTATCAACAAATTGATAAAATATTTCGGTAACCCTGACACTGTAATTTATCATCCTTCTGAAGAAGGTGAATTTGTAGAACCTATAAATAATGAATATTATTATGATAATCTAAATGTTGATTTTTATATGAGATTTTATGAAATACTTCATCCCGGATTGACCGATAAGCTATTGTATGGATGTAGAATAGATAAATATAATATGTCTGTTTTTATTAAAAGTGTGCCGATGATAATTGGAAAAACCACCATCGAAGATATTAAAAATGTTTTCCCTGCCTCTGCATCTCACATGAAAGGAAGTATTCATGATAGCTACATTCATATATATATCACTATACCACCCGAATTGAAACCCGTTGCCGGAGCATTAATTTTTAAAATAACTTTATTGTGTACGAATGGATTACTTAAACAAATATATACATCTTTTGATTTAAACTAAAGGTATTAAAATATAGAATGTGAAAACGAAAATACAAATTGATGGCATAACGGTATCCTTCCCCAGCGGCAGCAACGCCGTATCAGTTTA
>JAIRKZ010000067.1 GCA_031259845.1 Tannerellaceae bacterium
CTTATTCCAACAGACATTCATTAACCGTGAATGGAAAGAACGGGGATATAACCCGTGAAGATTTGGAAATTGCCGGGCAGAATAACGATATTCAGGATTACAAAACCTTGATTGATACAATCGCTAATGCGACTGACAAATTCGAGGCTTATGCAAAAAAACTTGGAGTAGAGGAAAAGTTAATCAAGAATATTAAAGCTGATTTCGTAAACGTGTAATTTTATGAAGCATACAAATTTTGCAGATAAAACTACCATATCCTCTAAGCTATTAGAGCCGGTATTAGCAAAACGTATTGGTGGGGTGGTAAATATCAAGTCACACAGTTGTGCAAGGTGCAGGCCTACATAATATGTAGGCCTGCACCTTGCACTGACAAAATAGTCTTTGTTAATCAATAATTTGGCCGTTTCGAAAAAAAGATATAATTTTGAACCTGAAAAGCAAGACAGATGTTAGATAATATCTGTGGAACAATTCAGAACAAAAAAAGGTACTAAATCGGCGCCTGTTCTTTGAAAAAAGTTTGAAATCTATTTGTTTACAATGATATAGCGATGATGGGTTAAAATCCCGTTTTTCGCTCCACTCAGGAAACGATCATGAAGTATAAATTACTCGTACTGGATGTAGACGGAACGCTTCTGAATAACAGAAAAGAAATAACGCCTGCTACGTTGGCTGCTCTACAGAAAGTGCAGCAAATGGGCGTGCAGGTTGTATTGGCTTCCGGCAGGTCTACCTACGGTCTGCGTCCTTTGGCAAAAATCCTTGAACTTGATAAGTACAGTGGCTACATCCTTTCGTATAATGGCGGGCAAATATTTGATATGAATACGGAGAAGCTGTTGTTTGAACGCCGTATAGACCCGGAACTAATTCCTTATTTAGAGAAAGAGGCCACTAAAAACAATTTTACAATCCTCACCTATCACCAGGATACTGTCTACACGAATAATGCCGCAGATATTCATGTGCAGGAAGAAGCGGAGCGGAATAAGATGCAGATAGAAGAGGTGAAGGATTTCGCCGGTTCCGTAAGCTTTCGTCCCTGTAAAATAATGCTGGTTAGCGATGATGAAGAGGCGCTGCTTGGATTGGAAAAACAATGGAAGAAAAAGCTGGATGGCTCATTAGACGTTTTCCGCTCCGAACCTTATTTCCTGGAAGTGGTTCCTCCCTCTATTAATAAAGCCGATACATTAGGCGTATTAATGGGTGAATTGGCCATAGAAGCAGAACAGATGATGGCTATCGGCGACGGCCTCTGCGACATTCCGATGATACAAACGGCAGGGCTGGGTATTGCGATGGGTAATGCGCTCGACCCCGTGAAACGCTGTACGGATTATACCACGGCAACCAACGAAGAGGATGGGGTTGCCAAAGCAGTGGAAGAACATATTATCGCCAAACTTCGCCCGGCCGATATACCATTAGACAAATTAAACGCCCGTGCAAAGCATGCGCTAATGGGCAACCTGGGAATCCAGTATACATACGCCTCGGAAGACCGGGTAGAAGCCACCATGCCTGTAGACATTCGCACACGCCAGCCTTTTGGTATCCTGCACGGCGGAGCTACGCTGGCTTTGGCCGAAACCGTTGCCGGATTAGGCTCTATGGTATTATGCCAGCCCGACGAGATAATTGTAGGGATGCAGGTAAGCGGCAATCATCTTTCGTCGGCCAAAGAAGGAGATACGGTGCGCGCCGTAGGTACGATTATACACAAAGGGCGTTCTTCGCATGTATGGAATGTGGATGTATTTACGTCTACCGGCAAATTGGTTTCTTCCGTTCGCGTAGTAAACAGTGTATTAAAAAAGAAATAATGCACGATAGCCTGCACTTCTTAGATACATATATAAAAGAGGACAAGAGTTTTGCCGCATACAGGCTTCCGGGAGGCAGTATGCTTCATATCGTTGTGCAGGAGAGCGGATTGCCGGTATTGCTGCAATCCATTGAAGCGTTAAACGGACAGGAGGGTTTTGTAATCGCCCCTTTCGCTGCTTCGGAGGCTTTCCCGATTGTGTTGATCCGGCCGGCAATAAAAACAGAAAGGCCTTTCCTGCCGGGAGAACTCTTGAAAGGACAAAGGAGGCAGGAGGAATTAAGAGGGAAAGAGGCGTATGTTGAGCGGTTTGATACATTCATGGCTCCTATCCGTGATAAGCAATTTAAGAAATTAGTTCTTTCCCGTAATATAACGATAGAAAGGGAAGCCGGTTTTTCGCCGGCCGGGGCATTTACCCTTGCCTGTGGGAAGTATACCCGTTCATACATATATCTTTGCCATACGCCGCAGACCGGGACATGGCTGGGCAGTACGCCCGAAATGCTTCTTTCCGGCGAAGGGAATGTGTGGCATACCGTTGCCATTGCCGGTACGCAACCTTTGCAAAACGGCGAATTACCCAAAACATGGGATGATAAAAACCTCATTGAGCAAATGCTTGTCTCGTATTATATCCGTCAGCAGCTTACGTCGTACGGTATTTATCCTTCGGAGAAAGGCCCCTATACGGTACGGGCCGGGGAGTTGGCGCATTTGCGAAGCGACTTTGTGTTTTCACTTCCTGATACCGGACGGCTGGGCAGCCTGCTGGAACTGTTGCATCCTACGCCGGCAGTATCCGGTTTGCCTAAAGAAGAGGCTTACCGGTTCATCCGTGAGAACGAAGGATACGACCGGCGGTATTACAGTGGATTTGCCGGCTGGCTGGAGCCTGGGGGAAAAAGTGATTTATATGTGAATCTCCGTTGCATGAACATTCACGATGATTCGCTCACGTTGTATGCCGGCGGCGGTTTGTTGCCCTCTTCACTTGCCGCACAGGAATGGCAGGAGACGGAAGACAAACTGCAAACTATGCTATACCTAACGGAAGTAAACAATTATGTACGCAAATAAAAAGAATGTATTACAACTTATTGCCCTGCTGAAAGCACACGGAATCCGTCAAATCGTATTATCCCCCGGTTCGAGGAATTCGCCTTTGTTACACTCCTTTGCCATTGATTCTTTCTTTACCTGCCATGTAGTGGTAGACGAACGGAGCGCCGGTTTTTATGCTACCGGTATCATCCTGCATACGGGAGAGCCTGCGGCCGTTTGCTGCACGTCGGGCACGGCGGCGCTGAACCTTGGCCCGGCGATTGCCGAAGCCTTTTACCAGGAGCTTCCTTTATTGGCGCTGACAGCCGACCGCCCTGCCGCCTGGATAGGACAGCGGGCCGGGCAAACACTGCCGCAGCCGGGGATGTATAACTCCCTGGTTAAAAAATCGGTACAACTGCCCGAAATTAATACGCCCGAAGACGAATGGTATTGCAACCGCTTAATAAATGAAGCCTTAGCTGAGCTGAACCATCACAGCCCGGCTCCCGTACATATAAATATTCCCTTATCCGAGCCTTTGTCAGACTATACGGCCGGCGCCCTTCCCGAGGCGCGGAGCATCCGGCGTTATTTACCCGGCGCAAGTATGGAAGGGCTGATGGAGAACGACGGGTTTGCCTGCCGTTTCAGGAAGTATTCCAAAAGGATGATCCTCACAGGGCAATTATGGCAGCAAACGGAAGAGGTTCGCGGGCTGCTGGAAAAGCTATCAGGGGAGAAAGACTGCGTTATCCTGGGCGAATGTCTTTCCAACATCCATTCGCCGCATGTTATCAGCAATTTCGACAGCCTCCTGTATGCTTTACCCAAGGAAGAACAGGAACGGTATGCCCCCGACTTGCTTATTACTTTCGGGGGACATATCGTATCCAAAAGAATAAAGCAGTTTTTACAGGCGAATAAGCCCGGGGAACATTGGCACATCTCGCCTTCGGGCGAAATAACCGATTTGTTCCAATGCCTCACGCACAGTATAGAGGCCGGCGTGCCTGCATTTCTGGATTGCCTGGCTTCGTGCGGCGAAGCGGGAGAGGATAAGGGGGAATCATACGTAAGGCTGTGGGACGACGCCCGGAAGAAGCTGTCGGCGCCGGATGATACAGGGGAGTTTTCGGATTTGCTGGTTGTAAAGGAATGGCTGGAAGCGATACCTGGCAACGCTTCCATCCATCTGGCTAACAGCTCAAGCGTTCGCCTGGCGCAGCTGTTTCCTTTAAAGAGGGGGGTTACAGTATATTGCAACCGGGGGACAAGCGGTATAGACGGATGTATGTCTACGGCGGTGGGGTATGCAGCCGTTAGCGGGAAACAGACGTTCCTCCTGATTGGCGACCTGGCTTTCTTTTATGACATGAACGCCCTTTGGAACCGCCAGCTGAGCGGGAACCTTCGCATATTGCTCAACAACAACGGGGGGGGCGGAATCTTTTATACCCTGCCCGGATTCAACCGCTCGGAGGCGATGGATACCTGCCTTTCGGCATCGCACCAAACGCCGGCGAAGGCCTGGGCGGAAACTACCGGTTTTACGTATCTTTCGGCTTCGGGAAGGGAGGAGCTGAGAGACGCAATGCCTGTCTTTACCGGCAGTAAGGGAGACAAACCGGCGCTGCTGGAAGTGTTTACCTCGATGAAAAAGAATACGGATATACTCCGCAATTATTATCACGCACTTAAAAAGAAATAATTATGGCAAGAGAATGGACAACTATCAGGAAATATGAAGATATCCTGTTCGACTTTTATAACGGCATAGCCCGTATCACGATTAACCGTCCCCGCTATCGCAACGCCTTCACGCCTGCCACGACCGGCGAAATGAGCGACGCCCTGCGTATCTGCCGGGAGGATGAAGGCATTTGTGTGGCAGTACTGACGGGAGCGGGAGACAAGGCGTTTTGCTCGGGAGGAGACCAGAACGTGAAGGGTAAGGGCGGCTACGTAGGCAAAGACGGCGTACCCCGCCTGAATGTATTGGAGGTGCAGAAGCAAATCCGGTCTCTGCCAAAGCCTGTTATAGCGATGGTAAACGGTTACGCTATCGGCGGCGGGCATGTGTTACACGTTGTGTGCGACCTCTCGATTGCTTCCGAGAATGCGGTATTCGGACAGACCGGCCCGCGCGTGGGGAGCTTTGACGCCGGCTTCGGTTCGTCTTACCTGGCCCGTATCGTGGGGCAAAAGAAAGCCCGCGAAATATGGTTCCTCTGCCGGCAATACAGTGCACGGGAGGCGCTGGAGATGGGGCTGGTAAACAAAGTAGTGTCCGCAGACAGGCTGGAAGACGAAGTAGTGGAATGGGCGGAGACGATGATGATGCACAGCCCGATGGCGCTCCGCATGATAAAAGCAGGCCTTAATGCCGAACTCGACGGGCAGGCCGGCATACAGGAACTGGCGGGAGACGCTACCCTGCTGTATTACCTTACTGAAGAAGCGCAGGAAGGGAAACAGGCCTTCCTCGAAAAACGTAAGCCAAACTTTGGTCAATACCCTAAATTCCCATGAGCCGTATCCGGTTATCCCTTTTCAATTATCCCCTGGCGTTCCGCCGGCCCGCCGTCACTTCGAGGGGAGCGTATGCCACGCGCCACGTATGGTATGTGCTACTCTCTTCAGACGGGTATAACGGCAGGTGGGGACTGGGGGAATGCGCTCCCCTGCCCGGATTAAGTTGCGACGACATACCGGGGTATGAGGAAATACTCCGTAACGTTTGCCGGCAGGTAGAAGAAGACGGCGCGCTACACCCGGACGCCTTGCGCCCTTACCCATCCATCCTGTTTGGACTGGAAACCGCTTTCAGGCAATACGAAACCGGCAGTTTCCGCCTTTGGGACACCCCTTTTTCCCGCGGGGAAGAAGGAATACCCATCAACGGACTTATATGGATGGGAGATTACCGCACGATGGCGGAACAGATAAAAAGCAAGCTGGAAGAGGGATTCCGGTGCATCAAACTGAAAATAGGCGCTATCCGCTTTGAAGACGAACTTCTCCTGCTCCGCCGCATCCGCAGCCGTTTTCCTGCCAGGGAAGTAACGCTGAGGGTGGATGCAAACGGGGCTTTCAAGCCCGGCGAAGCGCTGGACAAGCTCAAGCGCCTGGCCGAATATGACGTCCACTCCATAGAGCAGCCCATCCGCGCGGGGCAATGGGAAGACATGGCGCAGCTGGCCGGGCAAACGCCCGTACCCATCGCCCTCGACGAAGAACTTATTGGCTGTAACCGCCCGGAAGACAAACGGCGGCTGCTCGAAACGATACGTCCGCAGTATATCGTGCTCAAGCCCTCCCTCCACGGGGGAATCAGCGGCTGCCGCGAATGGATAGACGAAGCGGGGCGCATCGGCAGAAGCTGGTGGATCACCTCCGCCCTCGAATCCAATATCGGGTTGAACGCTATCGCGCAGTGGACGGCCTCCATACTCCCCCACCCGTCCTGGAAAAGAGCCCAGGGCCTCGGCACAGGCGGGTTGTTTACCAATAATATCAGCATGCCCCTCGAAGTAAGGGGAGACCGTTTATGGTGGAGCCCCTCCGCCGGCCTGCCCCACGGGGGAGCGGGAGGGCGGTTTGCCGAATGGTTCTCCCCCAACCCTTGCCTTACGGTGCAAACCTCCGGCTCCACCGCTGCGCCCAAACAGCTTGCGGTAAGGAAAAGCCGGATGATTGAAAGCGCCCGCGCCACCTGCTCTTTCCTCCGCCTCGAAAAGGGAGACAGGGCGCTTTTATGTATGGATATGAAATACATCGGCGCAAAAATGATGCTGGTACGTTCGTTCGTTGCCGGCCTCTACTTGCTTATCCGACAGCCCTCCGGCCATCCGCTGGAAGACGTTGGCGCCCCCATCCACTTCGCAGCCATGGCGCCCATACAGGTATACAACTCCCTGCAGGTTCCCAAAGAAAAAGAACGGCTCAGGCAGATAAGGAAACTGCTAATCGGCGGCGGGGCCATCCACCCGGCGCTGGAAGACGAACTGAAGACGTTCCCCGGCGAAATCTATTCCACTTACGGCATGACGGAAACGCTCTCGCACATCGCCCTGCGGAGAATAAACGGCAGCGGGGCGTCGGCCTGGTACACCCCCTTCGAAGGGGTGCGCCTCACGCAGACAGACGACGCCCGCCTGGTAATAGAGGCTCCCTGGGCAAGCGACTCCCCCCTGTGCACAAACGATATAGCCGAACTGCTGCCCGACGGGCGTTTCCGCATACTGGGACGGGCAGACAACCTGATTAACAGCGGCGGCGTAAAGCTGCAAACAGAAAGCCTCGAAGAGAAAATACGCCCCGTCATACCCGTTCCCTTCGCCATCACATCGGCTCCGCATCCCAAGTTTGGCGAAACAGTCGTCCTCCTGATAGAAAAAACGGACTGCATAGATACAATCTCCCGGCAAATCAGCAACCTGTGCCTTCCCTGCGAACGCCCGAAAATCATCCGCCAGGTAGCCGCCATCCCCATGACGGAAAACGGCAAAACAGACCGTAAAGCCTGCAAAGCCTTAGCGCTCTGAAAGAACCCGGTAAAGCCCCGCCCGCATACGCCGCCTCTTCCGGCAAATGCCCTCCGGCGACAGCCATCCTCCCCGCAGAAACGGACAAATGCCTCGCAGAAACGGACAAATGCCTCGCAGAAACGGACAAATGCCTCGCAGAAACGGGCGATTTCCGCACAGAAACGAACAAATGCCTCGCAGAAACGAACAAATGCCTCGCAGAAACGAGCAATTTCCGCACAGAAACGGACGATTTCCGTGCGGAAAAAGGCGATTTCCGCGCGGAAAAAGGCGGATTCCGTGCGGAAAAAAAGCGATTTCCGCACAGAAACGGGCAATTTCCGTGGAGAAACGAACGATTTCCGCGCGGAAAAAGGCAGTTTCCGCACGGCATTTTGCGCTTATCCTGTCGGAAATCACAGGATTGGAGAGGCATTGCCCGGCATACGCCCGTCTCCCCGGCGGGATAGCACGAAAGCCGCGCCTGCCTCCGCCAATCCGCCACAACGATCCGCCCCATACAGGAATAAACCCGGGCGTATCGCAATAATCAATTAATTAATTTGAAAAAGTGAAAATAAATTCTTAATTTCCACCCCTGTATTTTTATACGGAAATATGAATTTATCAAAAAAAACATCATGAAACAACTAACCGCCTGCATGGCCGCAACGGCCCTGCTCCTGCTGACCCAATGTACGCCTGCCCCGAAGGAGTTTAAGGTAAGGTTCAACAGCAATCACGAAGTCTCCGGGCAAAAATTCGCCATCCGAGACATCAACCCAGGCCTGCCCGCCAACTGGGACGACTACAACTACGTAACGCTGGAATACCGCATCACCACGGCCCAACGCTTCCACGCAGGCTTCACCACCAACTATGGATACAACGAACTGCGCGTAATGAGCTACCTCGCCAACGGCTGGAACAGGCTGACAATCCCCCTCAAATTCTACCGCCGCCTGCCCGACGCACGGATAGACCTGGCCGCCACCTTCAACCAGCCCCGCTACACCGGCTGGATTAACCTGGGTGGCACACGCGGCGAACTCCATGGCGTAGACTCCATAGGCTTCCGCATGCGCGTACCTGTTAATAATCCCGAACTCGAAATCCGCTCCCTTACGCTTGCCGTAGACGACCCCGGCGACGCCTTCCTGGAAGAAACCTCTGCCGTAGACGGGTTCGGCCAGCATAATTTGGTGCAATACCCCGAAAAGATTGCCTCGCCGGAACAGCTGAAAGCCGAATGGAACGCCGAAGACGAAGCGCTACGCCTCCCTCACCCCGGCTATAACTACTCGCGCTATGGCGGCTACCTGCAAAAGCAGGTAAAGGCAAGCGGCTTCTTCCGCACAGAAAAGGCAGACGGGCGCTGGTGGTTCGTAGACCCCGACGGATACCTCTTCCTCTCACACGGCGTAGACTGCGTAAACCCCGGCGGAGGAGGCAATGCCAACAACCTGGACAAACGCGCCGGCATGTTCAGGGAGCTGCCGCCCGAACAGTTTCGCCAGACAAACCGCTACGGCCAGTCGGCCTCCTACGGCGCCTGGAACCTCTTCCGCCGTTATGGAGAAGATTTCCCCGGACAGGCCGCCCGGATGGCAGTAAGGCGCATGGACAGATGGGGACTCAATACCATTGCCAACTGGTCGTCTCCCGCCGTCTATAACCTGAAGAAGAAAGCCCATACCCTCCAATTGCGCGGCCTCGATATGGACGGTACGCTCATGGGCCTGGCAGACGTCTACGCCCCCGGCTTTGCCGCCAGGATAGATTCGAGCATGCAAACCTACCTCCCCGCCAATAAAGACAACCCCTGGATAATAGGCTATTTCGTAGGAAACGAACCGTCGTGGCTCGGACAGGAGGCCCGCCTTTGCAACCTGATACTCGAAGGCGAAGCCCGCCCCATCAAAACAGCCCTGGAAAAGTTCCTCGGAGAAGACGCAGGCCCGGAACGCAAAAAAGAATTTATCCACCAAACGTTCAACGCCTTCCTCCAAACCGTAAAAACAACCATGAAACGCTATGACCCGAACCATCTGAACCTCGGCATCCGCTTCGGAAACCTGAACGAGCTGGACGAATCGCTGATGGAGACCTGCCGCAATGCCTTCGACATCCTCAGCTTCAACTGCTATGCCTTGGAACCGGACAGGGAAATGATGAACCGCGCCCTGCGCCTTACCGACACTCCCATGATTATCGGCGAATACCACTTTGGCACAGTAGACCGGGGCATGGCACAGTCTCTCTGGCAAGTAGAGAGCCAGGAGCAGCGCGGCGTAGCCTACCGTTATTACACCGAGCAGGGCTATGCCCATCCGGGTCTGATAGGCACAGCCTGGTTCCAGTGGTGCGACCAGGATTTGACGGGCCGGGCCTCCGATGGCGAAAACTACAATTGCGGGCTGATAGACGTAACAGACCGCCCTTACAAATACCTGGTTGAAGCTATTATGGAAACAGCCGGCCGCCTGTACGACGTACACTCCGGCGCCGCCGAACCTTTCAGCCGTAAACCGGAAAAGGCCCGCGGGCATGGCAGCATCCCCGATTACTGGAACCGGTAACAACTGCCAGGCTGCTTATTCTACTATTTTAGCCGTAAGGTCGGGCATCGGCATGTCTTTGTCTAACGGAAACATGGGGCGGTTGATGCGCTTGTAAGGCAAGCCGGGTAAATCCTGGTTTACGCCCCCCAGGGTAAGCGCCATCATCCAGTCTGCCTGTATATCGTATAATTCGGGAACCAGGTAGCCGATTTTTACTACAACGATGTCGGCCTCCGCAGGGTAGATATTGTGCCTGGTAAAGTCCTTCACATAATGGAAACCTTTCCGTTTCTCGGTTACAATGACATAGATACTGCCGGTTTTTACCACTACTTCTTTATTGGCCGGATTGTCCAGGCAGATAGACGTAACGGTTCCCTGAAGTTTTACCGGAGGGGCATAGCGGTTGTCTACGGCAGCGCCCGCCGTTCCTTCCACTTGATTTCCAAGGCCTGCCTTTATGGCTTTGGCTACAAACTCAGGGCCGGGGATAGAGGCGTAAACCAGCGTCTTTCCCCCTGAGGAGGCAAACTCCGGTCTCTTCAGCAGTTCGGTAATAGTCCAGGTTACATCCCCGGCGCCCCCGGCAGTTGGATTATCGCCCATATCGCTGATAAAATAAGGCTTTTTCGTGCTGGCTATTGCTTTTTCCAAACATTCGTCAAGCGTAGCGGTGGGAGCAACAAAGGCAAACTGATGGCGTACGCTCCAGAAATGATGCGCCAGGTATTCGGCCGTGCGAACCACCATATCCCTGTCGTCTCCATAAGCCATAACCACAGCATGGTTGCGGGGTTCGTCGGCCCAGGCATACCCTATCCAGATGCCGGCGTCGGTTACGCCCTCCTGTTTGGTAGCCGGGTCGATAGAGGCATAGAGTGATTTGCCCGGTTCTACGCGCGTGCTTGTCTGTTCGCCCGGCAACAGGATAGGGATTGGTATCCATGCTTTACAGGCCGGACGCCCTTTCCCCGATTCCAGGCGGTCTATCAGATTGACTACCGCCCTTTCACGCGAGTCCATCGAATCTTCATGCGGAGCCAAACGGTAACAGGTAATCAGGTCTGTATTTTCAGCCAGTCGCCAGGTAACGTTTCCATGCAAGTCCATGCAAGTAGAGATGAGGGCGTCTTTACCCACCGCCTCGCGTACCTTTATTATAAAGTCGCCTTCCGGATCATCAAGCCCTACAACGCTCATCGCCCCATGAATATCGAAAAACAGTGCATCATACGGGGCATTTGCTCTCAGTAAATCCAGAATCTGGCCGGTAAGCGATTCGTATGTTTCTATCGTTAACGCACCGCCGGGAGTAGCGCTGGCCACCATAGCCGGGAACCATTCGGCTTTATCGCGCACCGGAGCCCCTTTACGCAGGAAAGGATAGGACTCAAGGAGTGCATCGCCCGCTCTTTTACGGAAAGCGTCTTCGCCCGTCCTTGCAGGAGAGAACGTACTGCATTCAATAGCTATCCCGGCAATGGCAATGCGCGGTTTTTTCTGTGCGAAAGAAAAGGATACAACCCCGGTAAGGAAAAAGACAATTAAAACAGATAGTCGTAATTTCATTGTATATCAGTATTATAAAATTAGTAATAGCATCTACGGCAGGAAACAAAAATACAAATAGAAAAAGAAAGGAGGCCTGAAAAAAAGCCTCCTTCGCTAAAATAAATTGGATTTAATCAATATCTTCTGGAGTTATAGCCGCCACCGCCGCCATTCCTGCTGCCGCCGCCTCTATTACCGCCACCTCTGTTGAATCCGCCTCCGCTTCCGCCGCTTTTGCGGTCTTCACGCGGACGGGCAATACTTACGGAAATATTTTTCCCGTCGTATTCTGCTTCATTAAGTTCGTCAATTGCTTTCTGTCCTTCACTGTCATTAGCCATTTCAACAAATCCGAAACCCCTGGATTTTCCAGTTTCCCTGTCGGTGATAACTTTAGCAGAGGTTACTTCTCCATATTCGCTAAATAATTCTGTTAAGTCGGCATCTGTTACGCCATAACTTAAATTCGAAATGTAAATGTTCATTCTTGTTTTATTAAATAATTATAGTTAAGAGGACTTTTTATCCTCGTATTGTATATTAACGGCATTCAAATCACGGACTCCGCGTTCGAGTTCAAAACTCACCAGGTTTCCTTCTTTGATATCTTTGGGAGCAGCGCTTATATGGAAAAAATATTTCTTCACACTATTCAAATCCTTTATAAAGCCATACCCTTTAGCTTCATTATAATATTCTACCCTCCCCGTATAGGTTGACTCTTCTTCCGTATCTTCTTTTCTGGGGGTTGAAATAACAATACTTTCCAGGTCTGTTTTATCTTTTGCTGTCGATTCCGGTGGCGTTGAAGTAATCATACCATTTTCATCTACATAAGCAAACATCTCTTCCAATGAAGCGCCTTTATTACTATTGCTTTTTCTGTCTTCCTTACGTCTCTGCTTTTCTTGTCGTTTAGACTGTTTCTTTTTTTCGTTGTCTCGTTTGTTTGTAGATGCAGGTCTTGCCATGTAACTCTTTTTCGTTAAAAATAAACTTTATTATATTCACACAAAGATACATGATTTTTCTGATTGACTATTATTTTTTATAATATATTCAGATAAACGTATGAAAAGCGCCGGCCAATCGGAAATATTTTTAAGTACGCAAAATGTTTTTTAGGAGAACTGCACAAAAAGACTGCACAAAAGTGAATCTTAAAGCAGGGTCTGCTGAAAAAACTCCCAATCGATTGATATTTATTATATTCTAATGAACAAAATTCCATCCCCCTTTAAAAGAGAAGTCAAGTTTGAATTATCATGTTGTGTTTTTTTCGCCAGTTTCATCAGTAGCGCCTTTTCCCTTAGTTCTTCCTTTGTGCGTAAGTCATTCTTTCCCTTTTGCGGATATTTTCCCTTTGTGTAATCCGGACACTTTGCCTCAGGCTCCTTCTTTAATTCGAAGCTGTTCAGCAGCCGGACAATTTGCGCCTCTATCTGTTCGGGGCTCCTCTCTACACGGGGAACTGTTAACGCTGTAAAACGGATGAAGCCACAGAAGCTCATCTGCACTTGGGATTG
>JAIRKZ010000121.1 GCA_031259845.1 Tannerellaceae bacterium
TATTTGGGTTTGCCTGATAGCTTATATGTTGCTTGTCAGCCCCAAAGGCACACCTCAGATACAAGCTTCGGGTTAAAGGAGCAAAGGATACGGCGTGAAAACCGTCAGTATGTACATGAGAAATCTTTTTTTATCGAACAGTTACAAACCTGTTCGACAGGGAAAGCTTGTCTTCAGGTTTAAACAGAGGTAATAGATACAGAGAAATTTTTTAATCGCTGAATCGCTGAAATTTATTGAATGAATGTTTGGATTTGTCAAATAATTATTACTTTTGCCGTCGCTTACGGATTTTACCGTACGAATCAAATAATCAAATGTCTAACTTTAACCAATACCTGTTATGGGAAAAAAGAATTGGTATTTTTTATTTTTTAGTGTATTATTCGCTGCTTGCAGTAGTTCTGAAACATACTTTGGCCCCTCCCAAAGTAGTAGTAATATCCTTCGGGGTTTAGTCTTTAATTCTGCCGGAGAAACGAATCTCCCCTTACCTGTTTCAATTTATGTATTCGATTCATCGGATAAATGTGCCGGTATACAGACATTGCAGACAGAAGACGAAGTTTTTTCCTTTACACTCCCTCCCGGCGATTATACCCTATCCGTTATATCAGGTGCGGCGGCGGAAAAATATCTTTTGCCGGATATGAATGAAGCAGTTCCCGAATTTCCACTTAATTTAAAATCCCCCGGAGATACACATGCCGAATTGGCGATGAAAAATGAACGTATTACCGTAGGAAACAATGACGTCAAGGATTTAACCATTATCGTAGACAGGGTTATATCCCAAATTAGCGCTTCAATAAATGATGTGCCTGATGATGTTACCTCTGTTAGCGTTAGCCTGCAACCGCTTGAAGAATACTTATTGCTGAATGGCTCTTATGGAGGCGATGGCGACGGAAAAGCCACTTTAACATTAGAAAAAGAAAGCCGTGGCCTGTGGAAAACGCCCGTCCCTGTTTTTGTCTTACCCGGGGCAGACGATGTGTCTGTTTCCATTACTTTTACGGATATAAAGGGTTCGCATAATTATTCATATACAACAGCTATCCCCCTCGAAGCCAATTGTAAAACAGAGATAACAGCCACTTATAAAGCAGGGAGCGCCGAGATTGGCGGCAGTATACAATGCCGTAATTGGAAAGAAGAGCATCTGGTAAGCATTGAATTCGGAGAAGGTTCATCTGCGGAGAACAATGGACAAAACTCCAACAGTGAAATGCTTACGCAAGGAGATGTTTACAGGACTTGTTATATCTTAGATGTTTTAGAGGAATCCCCCGAACAGTCAACTCTCTTATTATTGTCTCCACAAGCGACAAGTGATGCAACTATAGAGAATGCCGCAACCCTTTTGAACAAGTACAACTATGAAGGGTTTACCAATTGGAAGCTATTAACTGTTGATGAAGCAAGAACTCTTTATACTATTTGCGTCCAGAGGCTTGATGAGTTAAATGGGATATTGAAGAGTCCAATGAGCCCCGATCGAAAATATTTATGTATGGATACCAATCAAACATCATTCTATTATTTCACAATAGATGCTCCTAATTTCGAACTGCTCGAAGCGCAGAGTGGAGTGAAATACTCTTCTCGTTTTGTCAAAGAAGTTACAGTAGAATGGTAGCCTCTGTAAGCGAGAAATAATTTCTACATACATTTATAGAAAACGCTCACCGATGGAAATCCCTGTCGGCGATAGTGAAAATAGATGTAGCTGAACGCAAAGGCAACGATTTGTTGAAAGGTTATAAGTACACGGTATTGAAGAAATATGAGAATCTCGCGCGGCAAAAAAATCGGAACTGGATAAGGAGATAGCATTCTCATTAAAAAAAAGATTTTCGTTTCCATAACCATAAAAAGCCCTTCCGGGAAATTCCGGAAGGGCAAACCGTTGTTGTCAAACAACCCGAGCTCAAGAAAATTTAAGCGCGGTATCTTCAATCCGGTGGCTCAAGTCATGAAGCGCGTCAATAAAGCGCTTACGCTCTTCATCGGTAAACCGGGCCGGCTTTCCATTTACATTATATCCCTTCAACTGCTGATATAACCATGCTTTACTTTTGCCAAAATAGGTTTTAGCAATATAACTTAAAGAAATAGCATTGGCTACATCGTTTTCAGTCACATTTCACATAAGGATCTTATATTCCAATAGATAGGTGTGACTGAACAGGTGACTGAGTGTGATTGGACGTGACTGAACTTCAACTTATATATGCGAAGATACATTTATACGGGTGAGTTTGGAAAAAAATCATTACAATGTCTTCAGTAAACCATTATAATGGTTTGATAAAGAGATTATAATGGTTTACTGAAATCATTGTAATGGTTTGCCGGAGTCATCGTAGTGATTTTTTTTTGCTTCGCAATTGTGGCTTTTCCCGGAACAGGTTTACAGTCACCTCCAGTCACGCTCCGTCACCTGTCCAGTCACACTTATCAGGCGGTGTATGAGTGATTTATGGCGGATGTGACTGAAAAGCGGATATTTTTTTATTGTTTGGGGTGAAAGCGTTGAATGGGTTGCTACATGGGGGGCTGTGATGTAAAAGAAAGCTGATAAGGAATTTTGTCGTACACCCTTATAGGCTGAAATGTTTCAGAATAAAAATCTTTTAGTATATTTGCCAAAGCCAAAGCCGGATTCGGGACTGTTTGAACAGAATTAAAATGTATGGTTATGGAAGATATAGAGAACGAAAAGGAAATTGTACGATACGAAAAATATTATTCGGAAGAAAGCTTGGCGGATAAACTCCTCAAAGTTGCCCGAAAGGCGGGGGTGAAGGTTATTTATGCTGTTTTTCTGTTGTATTATACGCTGTTGGACGATGCGTTTCCGTATAAAGAAAAAGTGATTGTTATCGGGGCGTTGGGCTATTTTATTTTTCCGTTTGATTTTATTCCCGATATGATTGCTATTCTGGGGTATACAGACGACCTGTTGGCGTTGGTTTTTGCCCTCCGGAAAGTATATGTACATATTACCCCTGAAATTAAAGAGCGTTCAAAGGCGCAGGTAAAGAGGCTTTTTGGTGAAGTAGACGAAAAAGAATTCAACTTGTTCTAATAGCTAAAAGCGATGATAACAATTGCGATCCCGGCAGTAGCGTTGCTGCCGCTCCCCCGGATAATACAGTTGCAGAACGATGGGCAGCGAAACGCCTGTTCTCGCTAAAACAAACCATTACTATAAGGCTTATGAAGAGTTGGCTGAAACGGATAAGACTATTTTTCTTAATTCCGGTTGTATTCATCGTATTCATCACAATCCTTTTATACATACCTCCTTTTCAGAACTTTGTATTAAAGAGGGCTGTCCGTTATGCCGGCGAGGCTTCCGGGATGGAAATCGGCGTTGAGAAAATACGCCTTTCTTTTCCTTTGGATTTATCTGTAAGCGGGATAGCAGTGATAATGCCTCCCTCGGATACCTTACTTACGCTGCAAAATCTTTCCGTGTGCATTAAACCGGCGCCTTTAACAAGGAAGATAATTGCCGTTGATAAGGTAAGCCTGAACGGTTTGCGCTTGAATACAGGGACATTTATTGATGGAATGGAGATAAAAGGAATTGCCGGGGAATTAGTCGCCCGGGCGTCGGTATGCCTTGCCGAAGAAAAAGCCCGGATAGATGATATTAAACTCTCCCATACGGCTGTTACGCTTTTAATTGATTCTCTTTCATCGCCTGATAGCGCCCCGGCTCCCATTCATTGGATATTGGAATTTGAAAAGATAGCATTGGAACAGATTTGTTTCCATATACAGATGCCATTGGATACCGGTACGTTCCGGCTGGGCGCTTATATCCATGAAGCCGGTTTAACAGACGGCGAAGTTGATTTAGGGCGCGAGCAATATACGGCCCGGCAATTTACCTTGTCGGAATCGGCCCTTACTTACGATGGCGACGGTAAAAAGCCGGTTGAGGGTTTAGACCCTATGCATATCGCATTAACGCAGTTGAATATTTCCGCAGCATCCCTGTTATATCACGATAAAGAAATAAATGCCGAGATAAAAAATGTTTCGGCAGAAGAACGTTCCGGTTTGATTATCTCGTCACTCGAAGGAAATGTTCAGAGTGACGGCGTGCAGATATCCATTCCCGAATGGCTGTTAAAGACGCCCGGCTCGGAAGTGCGGTTGCTGGCTACCATACCCTGGAGCGTCTTAACGAATGTATCCGAAGGCAATATGCAGGCTTTGCTGACAGCCTCGATAGGCAAACGGGATTTATTTACATTAATCAATGGAATGCCGCCCTCTTTTGTTCGTTCGTACCCTGACTTACCGTTGAATATAGCAGCTAAAGTGGAAGGAAACCTGTCGGCATTAAATCTTTGCCGGTTGACAGCCGAATTGCCCGGCGCTTTTGTTGCCGGCGCTACCGGTAAGGTTGGCGAAGTAAGAGATAACATTCGCCGCTCGGCAGATATCCGTTTGCAGGCGCAAAGCAAAAAGCTCGATTTTGTCCGGGGTATTCTTCCGCCCGAACAATGCGGACAATTCAATATACCGCCCGGTATGCGTTTGAACGGCCGGATAGAACTGAAAAACAGGGAATTTTCAACCCGTTTATTCCTGAAGGAAGGCCAAGCCAAAATAAATGCAGGCGCCCGTTATTATATGGCGGACGAATCCTATCGCGTTTACCTCGCCATTGACAGCCTGGAACCTGTCCGTTTTATGCCGCACGATTCATTGATGTGGCTGTCTGCCGTTATCGGAGCAGAGGGGCAGGGAACGGATGTATTCGGCGATAAAACATGGATGAACTTCAGGGGAAAGATAGATTCTGTCTGCTATATAAATACAGCCTTGCGGGATATTCGTTTGTCCGGCTCATTAAAAGAACATCAGGCACAGTTTGAGTTGAAAAGCGATAATCCTTTAGCGGCGATGGATATAACCCTCCACGGAACGATCCGGGAAGAAGAAGTAAAAGGTATGTTGATAGCCAATATAGACAGTATAGACTTGTACAGCCTTCATTTGATAACAGATACCCTCTCTACCTCTTTCCAGCTATTTGCCGAAGCGGAAAGCAATCTACGGGAAAATCATAAAGTAGATATTACGTTGGGAAACTGGGAAATTGCGACCGACGCCCAGCGCTTTAAACCGAAAACGTTAACCCTGCACGCCCAAAGCGCCGAAGATACGACGCGCGTTTCTTTTCACACAGGCGATTTGGAAATTGTGCTTACCGGTAATGCCGGTTTGGCGACAATGACCGGCCGGCTTGCCGCGATAACCGATACCATACATAAACAATTGAAAGAAGACTCTGTGATTAATATCGCAGCTTTGCGCCCTTCTTTACCCGATATGAGCCTGCGGATTCATGCAGAACGAGACAATCCTGCCTATAATATACTGCAATACTATGATATGGGTTTCAGCAGGTTTCATTTAGACGCCGTCGCCTCCCCGAAGGAAGGTCTCCGCTTAGACGCCAACCTGTATGCCTTGCACAGGGATACATTTCTGATAGATACGGTAAGAGCATCCGTAAGGCCGGATTCCGCCGGATTGACCTATCAGGTAGATGTGTTGAAAAACAGATACCTGCAACAAACGCCTTTTACGGCCCAACTGAAAGGCTCCGTGAAGCATAATTATATGGACGCGGAAGCCCTGTACGTAAATAACAAAAATGAAACAGGCCTTTTGGCTGGTATTCGCGGAACCAAAGAGCCAGACGGCATCCGTCTGCAATTTTATCCGGAACAGCAGATACTTGCCTTTTATAAATTCTCGTTGAACCGGGATAATTATATCCGGTTTAAAAGTATGAAAGAGATTGATGCGAACGTAACGTTTACGGGTGTGGATAATGCGTCTTTCCGGGTACATACGGTAGATAAGGGTGGCGATTTCCCGGAGGTACATGCAGAGCTTAGCCAGATAGACCTGCAGACCGTGTCGGACGGTTTCCAGCTTCCTTCCATGGGCGGGATATTGAGCGCCGATATGCGTTATGCTCCCGCCCGGGAAACATTTATGGTGGTACTCGACGCCCATGTGGATACCTTTTTGTATAAGAAAGGGAGAGTTGGCGGCCTGATGTTTAACACGGTCTATTTACCGTTAAACAATGACGACCATCAGGTAGACGTCCATTTCTCCCGCGATCAGGAAGAAATTGCAACGGCAACGGCCGTTTACCGGTCGGAAGAAGATAATCTGGCCGGCGGCCTCACGATTACCAATCTGCCTTTGCAAATGGTATCCCCGTTCATCCCGGATAAAATGGCCTCATTAAGCGGGACGATGAACGGGCAAATGCAACTGGCAGGCCCGCCGCTTTCTCCGCTGATGAACGGGAGCGTGAAGCTCGATTCCGGCGCTGTTTATGTGGATATGACCGCCTCTTCTTTCCGTTTTGACGATAAAGAAATAAAGATAGAAAACGGTATACTCTCCTTCGACAAATATGAGTTACATGCCGCAGGAAGCAACCCGTTTGTGGTAGACGGCGTAGTAGATTTGACGAATCTGTCGCGCATGATGGCCGATTTACGCCTGGGCGGCAGTAATATGCAATTATTAAACGCCAAACGAACGCCGGAAAGCCTTGTCTACGGGAAATTATATGCCGATCTGTCGGCTACCCTGAAAGGGCCGGTGAACGCTCTCGACGTGCGGGGCGATATCAAGTTGCTGGGAGGCACTAATCTTACGTATGTAATGACAGAAAATGCGTTAACCGTGCAAGACCGTTTGCAAGGCCTCGTCTCCTTCACTTCTTTTGCCGATACGTTAATCCGTATGCGCCGGCGGCAGGCGCTGCCCTTAGGCGGAATGAACGTATCTATGCTGTTGCAAATCGAACCGGCTGTGCAGTTGAGGGTTGATTTATCCCCCGACCGGTCGAGCTATGCAGAAGCCGTGGGTGGCGGCAACCTTTCGTTTCAGTATACATCGTGGGGAAATATGCTTCTGAACGGGCGGTATACTTTTTCGGAAGGTAATGTGAATTATGCGTTACCTGTTATACCATTAAAGAAGTTCCATATAGAACAGGGCAGTTATGTTCAATGGGATGATGACATGATGAATCCCCGGTTAAATATTAAAGCAACCGAACGCATGCGGGCGTCGGCCGTTACCGGGGGAACTTCGCCCCGTATGGTAAATTTCGATGCAGGTTTACTGATTCAAGACCGTTTGAATAGCATGAGGCTGGAGTTTTTACTGACTGCGCCCGATAACAGGGATATTCAGAACGAATTGGTTGCGATGGGGCCGGAAGAGCGGTCGAAGGTAGCTTTGGCGATGATGGCTACCGGCAGGTATATTTACGGCAGCGGAACGGGGGGCATGAACCTGGATGTAAACAGCGCGCTGAATAGCTTCCTTACGAGCGAAATTAATAATATTGCCGGCGGCGCCCTCAAAACGGTAGATATCTCTTTCGGCGTGGAAACGTATGAAGACCGGGGAGATACCAAACGAGACTTCTCGTTTCAGTTTGCCAAGCGTTTCTATAACGACCGTATCAGGGTAATGATAGGAGGAAAAGTATCAACAAGCAATGTGCAGGAAACGGAGTCATTCCTCGACAACGTTTCGGCCGAGTATCGTTTAGACCCTTCGGGCGCAAAAAACGTGAAAGTATTCCACGAACGGAATTACGAAAGTTTACTGGAAGGTGAAATAACAAAAACAGGGGCCGGTATTGTGTTTCGCAAGAAAGTACGTTGGCTGCGTGAATTATTTGATTTTAAAAAGAAGAAAACAGTATCTGTCTCAGGCGATGAATAAATACGAACTAAACATAACGTCCGGTATCCTCGGTATAGGGATATGCTTTCTGTTACCGGCCTGTTCTACCACAAAGAACCTGCCGGAAGGGGAAACGCTGTATACAGGTATCAAAAAGATAGAAATAGCTTCCCCCAATCAAACGAAAGCGACAGACAAGGCTGTGGAAGAGATAGAATCGGCCTTGTCATATCCTCCCAATAATGCGCTGTTTGGCAGTTCCTCCAGGCGTTATCCCTTTCCGGCAGGATTATGGATATATAATGCCCTTGTCAATAAAAAAGGAAGAATAAACAAGTGGATTTTCAATGCGTTTGCAGCAAAGCCCGTTTTTATAAGTGCGGTGAATCCTGCGGTGCGCGCCGCCGTAGCCCGTAACCTCTTGCGTGAAAATGGTTATTTCGACGCGACGAGCGCGTATGAAATAATTCCCGAAAAGAATCTTCGGAAGGCTAAAGTTGCTTATACGCTCGAAATGAACCATGCCTATACATTTGATAGTATCCGGTATATGCGTATGTGGCATTATGCCGATACATTGATTAAGGCGAATGATGATAAGGGCCTGCTGCATAAAGGAGATAATTTTAATGTCGTAAAATTGGAAGCCGAACGCCAGCGGATTGCCGCATTGCTACGGGATAATGGGTTTTATTATTTCCACCCGGATTTTATTGTCTATGATGCCGATACCCTTTTGTCGCCCGGTAAAGTCTGGCTGAGGGTGCGGCGTAAAGACGGTTTGCCGCCTAATGCCTTACGCCCGTTCCGTATAGGGAATATATCGGTTCATATCAGAGGGTTTGATGCCGGTTTGCCTGTCGATTCCGTTACTTATAAAGAAGTAACGATTTACTACCAGGGTAAGCTGCGTATACAGCCGCGCGTATTATACGGGCGATTCACCTTTAAGCCGGGCGATTTATACAAGCAGGAAGAACAGCAGCGTACACAAACAGGCATCTCCCGCCTGGAAGCGTTCAGTTATACCGAATTTCAGTATTCGCTACGCGATACCGCCCTCCGGAGCAGGAACGACTTACTGGATGTGCGTATAGATACGGCCTATGATTTACCTTACGATGGCGAATTTGAAGTGAACGTAACGACTAAAAGCAACAGCTATGCCGGCCCGGGGGCGGTTTTCGGGCTTACCCGCCGGAACGCTTTCCGCGGCGGAGAATTAATAGGGCTGCAATTGCATGGCTCCTATGAATGGCAAACAGGCGGGCGTATGGAGAAGTCTTCAAAAATGAACAGTTATGAATTGGGATTGAATTCTACGCTTACACTCCCCTTTGTCTTGTTTCCCGGGTTTATGTATCGCGATTTGGCGCAGCCATCGTCTACTACTTTCCGGCTGAGCGCGGATTTAATGAACAGGGCCAGGTTTTTCAGGATGGTTTCGTTTGGCGGAAGTATGGCGTATGAGTTTAGGCCTGCAAGTACAATGAAACATTCAATAACGCCTTTCCGTCTTACCTATAATAAAATGAACCCGACGGCGCTTTTTGACAGCATAGCCGATGCAAACAGGAGCCTTTATTTAAGTTTGCAAGACCAGTTTATTCCGGCTATGAGCTATACGTTTACGTATGATAATACGCTCCCTGGCAAACGAAACCAGCTATGGTGGGAAACAGCTGTTACCCAATCGGGGAATATCCTGAATGGAATGTATGCCATTGCCGGTAAGGGTTTTAATAAGAAGGATAAGGAAATTTTCGGGAATCGTTTTTCGCAGTTTATTAAAGGAACGGGCGAAGTTCGCTATAATTACCGGATAGACCGCAACAATCGCCTTGCCGGTCGCTTGGGCCTGGGAGCTATCTATAGTTATGGCAATGCCCTTTTTGCTCCTTATAGCGAACAGTTCTATGTGGGAGGCGCCAATAGCGTCCGTGCATTCACAATCCGCAGTATCGGCCCCGGGCGCTATATGCCCCCCTTGCGCCCGGACGGAACCGTCAACCCCTATGCTTATATAGACCGTACGGGCGATTTGAAATTTGAAGCCAACCTTGAATATCGTTTTAAAATAGTGGGAGAGCTAAACGGCGCCGTCTTCTTTGATAGCGGAGGTATCTGGACAATCCGTGCAGACGGCTCCCGTCCCGGCGGACAGTTAAAGGCCGGCGATTTTTTCGCCGATTTGGCAACCGGTACGGGGGTTGGGCTGCGTTACGATCTTTCTTTCCTTGTTGTCCGCTTCGATTTTGGTTTAGCGTTGCACGTACCTTACGATACCGGCAAGAGCGGCTATTTTAATATCAATCCCCTTACGCAAAAGTCGGGCAGGGCGTGGCATTTAGCCATCGGATATCCGTTTTGATCAGATATGCGCCGCTACATGGTTTATGATGTCGAGGCAGAGGTTCGCGGTTATATCATGCGTGTCTAATGTAGGGTTCAGTTCTACAATATCCATTGATTTTACCAGGTTGGTCGATAATATGGAATCCACGAAGCCGTTGAACTCTTCCGGCGTCAATCCTTCCGGCACGGGAGTTCCCGTTCCGGGCGCATAATGCGGGTCGATGCTGTCTACATCAATGCTGAAATGTATGTTCCGTATCTTCCGGGCTTTTAATTTTGCACGGATATCTTCGGCCACATATCCGATTCCTTTTTTACGGATGGCGTCCATCGGGTAGACGCTTAATTTTTCCCGGTTAATCAAATGGAGTTCTCCTTCATCCAGGCTGCGCGTCCCCACAAGAAAGACGTTTTGGGGATATACTTTGTTGCCGGGGGCATATACGTTTACCAGTTCCTCGTGTCCCATTCCCATCAGGGCGCTTAGCGGCATTCCGTGTATGTTTCCGCTGGGCGACGTTTCGGATGTATTAATGTCTCCATGCGCGTCCAGCCATATAATACCGAAATCGTCAAAGCATTTTCCCACGCCCGAGGCGCTTCCTAATCCCAGTGAATGGTCGCCGCCAATCACCAGCGGGAAAGCTCCTCCCCTGAGCGTATCATATACAAGTTCCGCCAGGTTATTATTTACTTCTACAATTGTATCGAGGTATTTCAGGCCATTCCCGCCGGCAAACTTTTCCGTTTCCGATACGGGAGGTACATACAGGTTGCCCAGGTCAAAAGCGCGATGCCCATGTTTGCGGATGATATTCATCAGCCCTCTTGCCCTTAGATAATTGGGCGCTTGTTCCACTCCTATGCAATCGCATCCTAAATTCAGAGGAACGCCTATCACATTTACTTTCATATCTCGCTAAATGTTCGTTTTATAATATTGATGGCTTCCATCATTTGCTCTTCTGTGATGATAAGCGGAGGGGTGAAGCGAATGATGTGGTCGTGAGTAGGTTTGGCTATCAACCCGTTTTCTTTTAAAGCAAGGCAAATATCCCAAGCCGTTTTACCGTTCCGGGGTTCGGTTACGATAGCGTTTAACAGCCCTTTACCCCTTACGCATTTTATCATGGGATTAGCTTTCTGTTCCATTTCCCGGCGGAAAAGGATTCCCATAGCGTAGGCGTTTTCAGGCAATTTTTCTTCTTTCACTACTTCCAGAGCGGCTATCCCTACCCGGGCTGCCAGCGGATTTCCTCCAAAGGTAGACCCATGTTCGCCCGGCGCAATCGTCAGCATAATATCATCGTTGGCCAAGACTGCAGAGATGGGAGTAACGCCGCCCGACAAGGCTTTGCCGAGGATAAGTATATCCGGGCGTATATGTTCGTAATCGCAGGCGAGCAATTTCCCCGTCCGCCCGATACCGGACTGTATTTCGTCTGCTATGAACAGCACATTATGAGTACGGCACAAATGGTAGCAAGCGTGCAGGTATCCGTCATCGGGCACCACCACGCCGGCCTCTCCCTGAACCGGTTCCACAAGAAAGCCTGTAATAGCAGGATCGTTCAATACCTCTTCCAGCGCAGGGGCGTCGTTATAGGGTATTTTGATAAATCCCGGCGTGTACGGCCCAAAACCGGCATACGAAGAAGGGTCTGTACTCATGGAAATAATCGTGATTGTACGCCCGTGGAAATTCTCGCCGCAGACTACTATTTTGGCCTGTCCGGGCGGAATGCCCTTTGTATGGTATCCCCACCGGCGGCAGAGTTTCAGCGCTGTTTCTACCGCTTCCGCGCCGCTGTTCATCGGAAGTAATTTATCATATCCGAAGAAGCGGCAAACGTATTCCATGTATTCGCCTAAAATGCCGGAATAAAACGCTCTTGATACAAGTGTAAGTTTATCGGCCTGCTCCTTTAAGGCCTGTATGATTTTCGGGTGGCAATGCCCTTGCCCCAGGGCGGAATAACCAGACAGGAAATCAAAATAACGTTTCCCTTCCACATCCCAGACAAACACGCCTTTCCCTCTTTCCAGAACAACGGGCAGCGGATGGTAATTATGCGCCCCGTATGTTTCTTCACGGTTCATGTATTCTTCAGGCGTCATACAGACAGGTGGTTCTTTAAGGGATTTGTGTACATTTCGAGTATTTTAGCGCGGAGAAAGTCTTCATCCTTATTCGGAATAACTATTTTATCAAGCTGCCCTTGCAGATAGTTTTCAAACTGCTTTTTGTCTTTCAGCCCGTAATTGCTGCTGAAGCAGTTGGTATTGGTAAGCAAGTCGTAAGCCACGTAATTGCATGGATAAAAGCGGTAATGCTTGTATATCTCTTTATCTATAATGGCGGCAACGCTTGTATAGAGGTCGCCTTTCTCCATATTTTTATCTAATTTCTCCAGTTGGGGGTTTATGGGAGAGGCGATGCTGAAATGAACCCGCCCTTTATTGTTCAGGATACCTGTCTCCATAGCCAGCAAATCATCCCGCTTGCTTTTGATAAATTCGGGATTGTCGCGCTTCTGCTGAAATTCTTTTGCTTTAAGGAAGTCGCACGGGTCAAATTCGTAGGAGATAGCTACCGGGACGATATTTAATTCCGTCAGGTTGGCCGGGATATCTTTATCGCCGCCCATGTTCAGCATTTTCAGGATACTTGTCTGGGTTTTGTCGTTCGAGTCTTTTGCACGTCCTTCGCGTTGGGCAATCCATACAGATTCTTTGGTCTTTTTTATCGTATGGTGGATATAGGCAGACAGTTGGGCGCTGGCCACTAACTGCTGCCGCCCCGTTACGCTGCGTTTGACGATAAAACTGTTGTTAAGCCTTACAAGCGTTTTTATCCAGGGGCCAATCAGCAGGTTGTCGCCGATGGCAACCTGCGTCATGCCATACCCTATGTCGTACAGCATTATATTGAGAAAAGCGGCGTCTAATACGATATCGCGATGGTTGGAAATAAATGTACAGGGGATAAGCCCTTCGGGAAGGCGGCTTCTGCCCGAAATGGTTAACGAAAAAGTAGTGTTTTTCGCCACCGTCATTACGATATCGTATGCTAAGGACGATTTAAAATCTTCTTTTGTTTTGAATGAACGTATTAAGTTGGAGAATTCATTCCAATTCAAATCCGGCTTTATGTAACGGAATGCACGCTGAAAATCTTCGTTTACTACCAGTTCTTCAATCGCGCCTTTTATCTCGTCATTGGCTAATGGGCGGATATCGTCGAAAGTATGAATTCCTTTTGCATTATTCATAGCTAACTATTTTAATTCGTTTTCAATAATGTCAGTCATCACATTTTTTATATCCAGTCCTGCCGCCCGTACCTGTTGAGGAATAAAGCTGGCGGAAGTCATGCCGGGCGTTGTATTCACTTCCAGCAAGACGGGTTCGCCGTCGGCCGGGATGATATAATCTACTCTTATCAGTCCTTTGGCTCCGAGTATATCATATATCCGTAACGTTTCCTTCTGTATTTCTTCTGCTACGGTAGCCGATATGCGGGCCGGGGTTATCTCGTCCGACGCTCCGTTGTATTTTGCATCGAAATCGAAAAATTCATTTTTAGTTACCACTTCGGTAAGGGGGAATACCACTTCTTTACCTTTTACTTTATAGCATCCGCAGGTTACTTCCGTCCCGGCGATGAAACGTTCTATAATCGCTTCTTTTCCTTCCGACAAAGCCTTTTCTATGGCTGGCCGGAGCTGGCAGGCTTCTTTTACTTTCGCGGCCCCGAAACTACTGCCTCCGTCATTCGGTTTAACAAATACCGGAAGGCCTAAACGGGAAATAATTTCGTCGGCGCCGGCCGGTTCGCCTTTCCGCAGGCGAATGGAGTCGGCTACCCTGACGCCGAAACTGCGCAGGTAGTTGTTACAGGTAAACTTATTAAATGTAAGTGCGCTGGCTAATACGTCGCACGTAGAGTAGGGGATACCGGTCAGTTCAAAATACCCTTGCAACAGTCCGTTTTCGCCGGGCGTCCCGTGGATGGTAATATAAGCGAAATCAAAACGTTTCACCGCTTGCCCTTCTGCAAAGCTGAAATCATTCTTATCGATAGCCGCCTTTTCCCCGCCGGGAAGGATTGCATACCATTCGTCGCGCTTTACGATGGCAATGTAAAGAGAATACCTGTCTTTATCTATAAAGGAATAGATTCCTTCGGCGCTTTTCAGGGAAACTACTATTTCGGACGAGTCTCCTCCCGCTACTATGGCAATATTTTTTTTCATGAATATGATTCGTCTGTATTTGCGTACGTTCGCCACTTGTTTGTTAATTGCTCCATATCATCGGGGAGTTCGGAATCGAAAAACATTTCTTCCCCGGTTGCCGGATGTACAAATCCCAATGTTTTTGCATGTAAGGCATGGCGCGGGCAAATCTCAAAACAATTATGTATAAACTGCTTGTATTTAGTAGAGTTTTTGCCTTTGAGAATAACGTCTCCGCCATAACGGATATCGTTGAACAGCGGATGGCCGATGTGTTTCATGTGGACGCGTATCTGATGTGTCCGTCCTGTTTCGAGGCTGCATTTCAGTAAGCTTACATACCCCAGTCTCTCAATCACCCGGTAATGCGTAACGGCCGGTTTGCCCTGGTCTCCTTCGGGAAAAACAGTCATAAGCAAGCGGTCGTACGGATCGCGGCCTATATGGCCTTCGATACGGCCTTCATCGTCTTTTACGATACCCCATACTATCGCGCGGTATTCGCGTTTAGTCGTTTTGTTATAGAACTGAAGGCAGAGGCTTGTTCTTGCATCCGCCGTCTTTGCTACGACAAGCAAGCCGGATGTTTCTTTATCTATCCGGTGCACCAGCCCGAAATTTGAATCATTGGGGTCAAAATCCGTATTATCTTTCAAATAATAAGCCAGTGCATTAACCAATGTCCCCGTATAATTCCCGAAACCGGGATGAACCACTAACCCTGCGGGTTTATTTACCACCAGCAGATCATCGTCTTCATAGATAATATCTAATGGAATAGCTTCGGGGATAATTTCAAACGTATGCCGTGGGCGCGACATGACAATCGAGATGATGTCGAACGGCTTTACCCTGTAATTGCTTTTCACCGGTTTGTCATTTGCCAGGATACATCCGGCGTCGGCTGCTAATTGGATACGGTTGCGGCTTGAAGCAGCCATTCTGTCCGACAGGAATTTATCTACCCGTAAGAGGGTTTGCCCTTTGTCGGCTACAAAACGGAAATGTTCATGCAGCGGCGTCTCCTCATTGCTTTCCACAGGCTTTGGCAGGCCTTCGCCGTCTTGTTCATCGTCCCAATTATCAAGGAAATTATCCATCGTGTCCGAATTAATTGTTGTCTCTTTCAAACCATTCTTCGTCTCCGCCTATCGGTTCTGCCGGAACAGGGGCAGGCGCGTCTCCATAAAAAGCCGAGTCGTCCGGGAATATCTGCGTTTCGCCATTACTGATTTTTAACACAAGCGGAGCCGATAATTGTACCGTTTCACCCCGGCTGAGTAGCCGGCCGTATAATTCAACGCCTATCGCCAGGTCTTTGTAAACGCCCGGTACATAGATAGTTTCTATTCGTTCAAATCCGCGTGCTTTCAGTTGGGCGTATGCCTGCCGGTAGGATAAATCTTCCACATCCGGTATTTCCGCCATTTGAGAGGTCATGGCATTTACGGTGATAAAAACAATCCGCCCTTCTTTTACCCTGGAACCTGCTGCCGGCGTTATTTCTACGATAGCGCCCGGTTTGGCGCTTTTTGAAAAAACAGAATCGATAACGGAAAAGTGCAACCGGTTATTTTTGAAAAACGGAATGGCCTCGTCTACTTTAAGCCCTTTCACATCCGGCACAACGACCGCTTTGTTATGGAGAGTGTAACTGTCAAGCCATTTCAATGTGCCATAAAGGATGGCGCATGAAGCAACAATCGCTATCAGTATTGTTACAGCAAATGGGTTCCTGATCGTTTTTTTTAAGTAATCCTTCATTACCTTTCTATTTAGCTCGGCTCAAAAGTAGGAAAAAAACATAAATATAGAAACTACTCATACAAAGATAAGGCATAAAAACAAAGAAAGTAAAGGCTTTTTACGAAAACCTTTACTCTCTTTATGATTCTTTATAACCGGATATTATCCGTTATATTCATCGGATACGGTCAGTTTAGCTCTTCCTTTTGCGCGGCGGGAAGCTAATACTCTGCGGCCGTTGGCTGTAGCCATTCTCGTACGGAAGCCGTGTTTGTTCTTTCTTTTCCTGTTAGAAGGTTGAAATGTTCTTTTCATCTTGCTCTATGTTGTTTTATTATTATTGCACGATTTGGGCTGCAAAGATAAATCCTTTTTTTTAATAAACAAACAGATAGAACGAATTTTAAAATTCGATAAGGGGGCTGTCCATCTCATATTTGTCGCAATAATTCTCCAGATTGTGAAGCAGCTCCTGTTGTTTTTTTATAAAGTTTGCCGTGTGGCCATAATTTGACCTGGTGATTAAGACGGAGAACTTTTTAAGCGATTCCAGCCATTTTTTGTATATAATGTTTTCATAGGCGTCATATTCGAAGGCAGGGTATATCGGGTTATACCAAATCATGCTTGTTATCGTGTCTTTATAATTCATCTGTACGATGTTCGTATCAATGCTTATGCTTGAAAGATATGAGTCCGTATTGGAACCTGCCTCATTTTTCCCTGTTCGGAAAATAGGCTCCAGAAGGGCGATAAGGTCGTACAATTCATCTTTAAACAACGCCAGTTCGTCCGCTGAAATAAGCCCCCTTTTATAATAATATTTAATGTCTCTTATCAGGTTTAAGAAAAAGTTCGGGTCAAATATGAGGTCGGAATGGTTATATTCGAAAACGATGCTCATCAGTTTCTTGCGCATGATTGTTACCCGTTCCGGGATTTTCAGCTCTGAAAAAGAAAAAAGGATTGGAAGATCGCTCATTTGATAAATCCAGCAGTAATAATAGAACTTAAACAAAGTGTCGTATTTCAGCATGAAGAAAATATGATACCTGTTTAATAATACTGTCGAATAATATTCTTGAATATCTTTTAAATATGTTTTTTTAAGATGATAATAAACATCCAGTCTTTCTACGATAAAATCCTCCGAAGCAGACAGGTTGAACCTTACTTCTTCGTTTTTACCGGCAGCCTTGCCTTCGTTTTTTATGATCTTATCCAGTGAAAAGTCCAAATTGGCAGACAGCTTGGCTAATTCGCTAAAGGTAAAAGGAATATTTCCCTTGAGCCTTCTATAGGCGGAATCTTTATTTATATCCAGGTTGTCCATTAAATAAACAACCGGTTTTATATTGGGAGGGATTCTGTCTATGATAGCATTAACGATGTCCTTATTCATGTTTTTTTCCATGTATTTTATGATTTATCGCAATAATACGATTTTTTTTGCAAAAAAACGACAGTTTGTATATGTTTTTCAAGGCAAGAAACATATATTAACAGTTGATTCGCATATAGGCGCGCATTTTTTATATATTCCGCGCTCCTCCCTTCCCCTTTGCCGGAATCAGTTAAAAAAAATCAAAAAGGTTCTTTTTGTTGAATTATTAGTATAGATTTGCACAAATAGGACAAGATATAAGACAGGAGAGGATATGATTAGTTTGTTTTGTTTAAATACATATCATTCCGGCGATAAGAAGGAGGTTGAATTTGACCCTGTGTTCAAATGCGGAGAGATAAGGATAGGCGATTTTATTTTGAATACCGGAATGATATACAATCATTTACTGTTTCTCAAAGAGGGATTGATCAAGATAGATTGCGATGGGTTTCACGACAGGGAGCTAAGCCGGGAGCAGTGTATATTGATACCTAAGGGAGCGAATGTGTCGCTTACCGTTTTGCAGCCGGGCACGTTGCAGGTGTTCATTTTTGATATATTGGAAAATCCGTTCGATAGCCATATTTTGCAATCTTACCAGGCGCTCCAGTCTAAAATGAGTTATACTTTTACGTCGGTACCTATCAGGGAGCCGCTGGTCTCTTTCCTTGAACTTATCCTGTGTTATCAGGGTAAGGGTATCGAACACAAACTATTATACAGGATTAAGGAAAAAGAACTCTTTTTGCTCCTCCGTTCATGTTATACGCACGAAGAGGTGGTTGCTTTATTGTACCCGCTTATCGGGATGTCTGATTTCAAAAATTTCATAATTAAAAATTACCCTAAAGTAAGAAATGTTGCCGAGCTGGTACGTATTTCGGGAATGGGAAGAACGGCATTCGACTATACTTTTCGCAATATATTCGGCGTTTCGGCAAGGCAATGGATGCTTACGCAAATGGCTAAGCAAATAGAATACAAGGCAATGGAACCCGATATCACCATCAAAGACCTAATCAGGGAATTTAAGTTTGATTCGGCTTCACATTTTAATCGTTTTTGCCGGAAACAATTTGGTTGTACGCCCGGAGAATTGATAAAAAAATCAAGTGAACGCTATTTTTTTTGAATATTTATTCATATTTGGTGATTTTGCAAATATTATCGGTTGTTTTGGCAATATTTATATGAAAAAATATATTTTCCTTTGCGGCTAAGAAAGAGAAGTTTATTTTATTTATAAAAACCTAACCGGTTTTAGAACAGAAAAAAACAAAAAGCGAAAGAATTTTAAGTATTTTCTTTTTTTATATAAGAACATAATCTGTAACAGGATTAATTTAGATGAGAAAATAAAAATGAGGCGAACTTTGGTGTTAATTAGTATAACGATAGGTATATTCTGTTCTGGTAAGAGCCAGAATATCGCTGTGAAATCTAATATTTTATACGATGTTACCAGTAGTATAAATCTTGGATTGGAAATCGGGCTGGCTCCAAAGTGGACTTTGGAGTTGCCTGTTAATTATAATCCGTGGAGTTTTTCAGACAGTTCAAAAATAAAGCATTGGGCCATTCAGCCCGAGGCGCGTTATTGGTTTTGCGAGAAATTCAACGGACATTTCCTGGGTATACACGGGCTGGTAGGAGGATATAATGTAGGGGGCGTTGACGTATTCGGACTGAAAGAGCATCGCTACGAAGGAAATATGTATGGAGGCGGCCTGTCGTACGGCTATCAGTGGATACTCAGTAACCGCTGGAGCATAGAAGTTACGCTGGGCGTGGGCTATGTGCATCTTGAACATAATAAATACCTCTGCGGCAAATGCGAAAGCAAGATAAAGAACCCGGACAGGCCCGACGACGATATGTTTACCAAAAACTGGTTTGGCCCTACCAAAGCGGGCGTCAGCATCATCTATATCATTAAATGAGAGGGGGAAGCGGGAAATGAAAACGATATATACAACAGGCATCGCGCTTTTGGCAGGTTTACTGGTTACGGCAACCTTCGATGCGAAGGCGCAGACGGAGGCGCTGATTTTCGACGGGCAAATACCGGTAAAAATACAACGCTTGCGCCAAACGGAAGATTCCGTGCAGTTAGTAATGGATATAGACCTTACGAACGTGAAAATCAACTCGGAACGCTCGCTTGTGCTTACCCCTGTATTGATCTCGCCGCAGGGGCGCGAAGTAAAGATGAAGAACATCGTGCTGAACGGCCGGCGCCGCCATAAAGCCTTCACGCGCGAAATTGCATTGAACGGCTGGGAGCGCGAAGCGAAGGATATGCATTACGATGTGATTCCCCTTACGCCTGAAAACCGTAAGACGCACCGCTATACGCAGTCGGTGGTGTTCGAGAGTTGGATGCGTGAAGCGCGGATGAATATGGAAACAGACCTGTGCGGTTGCGCAGCGGGGAGCGTACAGCAGGTAGCCTCCGAAAAAGTGGCCAACCGCATCGTGCTCGAAGGAGCGAAAGAATACCGCGCCCTGCCCAATGTGGCGTATATCCGCCCGGAAGTGGAACAGGTAAAGGCGCGCAGCGAATCGGCCGACGTATTCCTCGATTTCCCGGTGGCCCGTACGGAAATTAATCCGGGCTTCGGAAACAATCCCCGCGAACTGGCTAAGATAGAACAGATAATGAGCGAGATACGTACGGATAAGAACCTTACTGTAACGGGCGTAATAATTACCGGTTATGCCTCGCCCGAAGGGGAAATTAATTTCAACAACCAGCTATCGCGCGGCCGCGCCGAGGCTTTGCGCAGCTACCTGTCGATGCGTGCAGGCATGCCCCCCCAATTATACCAGGTAGGTTATGGCGGCGAAGACTGGGAAGGCCTGGCCCGGCTGGTGCAAAATTCGTATATCGAACCTAAAGGCACGATTCTTTCCATCATCAATTATTACAACCCGATGGAGCGCAAGAACCGTTTGAAAGCCTTGAACGGCGGGCGCACCTATCAGCAGTTATTACATACGTTATATCCTCAGTTGAGGCGGGTAGTGGCAAAGATAGACTACAACGCGAAGAACTTTGACGTAAACGAAGCCAAGCAGGTTATCAAGACGCATCCGAAACAGTTGAGCCTGAACGAAATGTTCTTAGTGGCCAATACTTACCAGGAAGGCAGCAAAGAGTTCATGGAAGTATTTGAGATAGCCGTAAAGATATTCCCGGACGATCCGGTTGCCAACCTGAACGCGGCAGCTTCCGCCTTATTGACGAAAGACCTCACCCGCGCCGAACGTTATTTGCAAAAAGCCGACCGCAACGCGCCGGCCTATTACAACAACTTAGGCGTACTCAACATGATGCAGGGAAATAATGCAAGGGCCAAAAATCTGTTCCGGCGTGCGGCAGACGATAATATAGACGCCGCCGTTAAGAACCTGGAAGAATTACGCAAGAAAGAGGAAGCTGATAAGCAGCTTCGGAATTAAATAACATAAATTATAAATGATGATTTACGAAAAAGAAACAAAAGGGAAACAAGAACAAAAACAAGAGAGAGACAAAAAGAATGTTAAATTTTTTAATTGATTTATTGCAAATTACTAATTAAAATTCAAATGAAAATGAAAAAGATTTTTAAACTTTTAATGTGTGCTGCAATTGTGGCAGCAGGGTT
>JAIRKZ010000008.1 GCA_031259845.1 Tannerellaceae bacterium
AGAAATAAAGCAGCAAGAACAAGAAATAAGGCAGCAAGAACAAGAAATAAGGCAGCAAGAACAAGAAATAAGGCCCCAAGAACAAGAAATAAAGGCCCAAGAACAAGAAATAAAGCAGCAAGAACAAGAAATAAGGCCCCAAGAACAAGAAATAAGGCAGCAAGAACAAGAAATAAGGCCCCAAGAACAAGAAATAAAGGCCCAAGAACAAGAAATAAAGCACCAAGAACAAGAAATAAAGCAGCAAGAACAAGAAATAAAGCACCAAGAACAAGAAATAAAGGCCCAAGAACAAGAAATAAAGCAGCAAGAACAAGAAATAAAGGCCCAAGAACAAGAAATAAAGGCCCAAGTCTTGGATTTAAAGCGCCAAGTCTTGGATTTAAAGCTCCTGGCCCTGGCTCCGGCTTCCCCAATCGTGAGAAGGGCTGCCCTGCGCAAGGGATTGCAGCGTAAAGCCCGGCTCCCGGGCGGAGAGGGTGGGGGATGCGCCCAAAGCTCTCTCTTCTGTTTTGAAAATGAGGAAATTTAATTTGATAATTTTACGATGTTTATTAATTTTTATATGAAGACGTTTTTAACCTTCAAGTGTTTTGCTGTCTAATAAACAGAGTGTTCAGAAAAAGCTGAACTTATAATGATTTAGTTATTCATCATGTTATTAACAAAAAAAGAATTAGTTATGAAATCAAAAATCGGAAGAAGAGATTTTCTTCAGAAAAGTGCACTTACCGCGGCGGCATTTACCGTTGTACCAGGTTCTATCCTGGGGAAAAGCCATGGATATCAGGCTCCGTCCGACAAGTTGAACATCGCCTGTGCAGGCATTGGCGGACAGGGAAGTTCCAACCTTAGGGCCGTATCAGGAATGGCGGCATCAGGAGCAAACAGGGCAGCCGGCGCTGCACAGGCTGTAACACCCGGAGCGGGAGAAAACATTGTAGCCTTATGCGATGTAGACTGGAAATACGGAAAGCCTGTATTTGACAGATACCCAAATGCTAAAAGATATTGGGATTATCGCAAGATGTATGAAGAAATGAGCAAAGATATTGATGCCATTATCGTTGCAACACCCGACCATACGCATGCCATTATAGCATCCGAAGCCATGATGCTGGGCAAACATGTTTTTGTTCAAAAACCTTTAACTCATTCGGTTTACGAATCTCGCCTGTTGACTAAGTTTGCCGAAAAATACCAGGTTGCTACTCAAATGGGCAATCAAGGCGCATCAGGAGAAGGGGTTAATCAGGTTTGTGAATGGATTTGGAATGGCGAGATTGGCGAAATAACAAAGGTAGAATGTGCCACAGACCGTCCAATCTGGCCGCAAGGGTTAAATACGCCTGAAAAAGCAGATAAAATTCCTTCTACATTAAATTGGGATTTGTTTACCGGCCCTGCTGTTATGAGGCCGTACAATGCTCTTTATCATCCATGGAACTGGCGTGGCTGGTGGCCTTATGGAACAGGAGCGCTTGGAGATATGGCATGCCATATAATGCATCCGGCATTCAAAGCCTTAAAATTAGGTTATCCTGTTAAAGCCGAAGGTTCGTCTACTTTATTACTTAACGAATGTGCACCCCAGGCACAACATGTAAAACTGACATACCCTGCCCGTGAGAATATGCCTAAGGTAGCAATGCCGGAAGTTGAAATTCACTGGTATGACGGAGGAATGATGCCTGAACGCCCCAAAGGATTCCCGGAAGGTAGAGAATTGATGGGATTTGGAGGTGGATTAGTGATTTTCCATGGAACAAAGGATACATTACTTTGTGGTTGTTATGGTCGTGGCCCCTGGTTGCTTTCAGGCCGTGTCCCGAATGTTCCGCAAACAGAACGCAGAGTAGAAAACAGTCGCCATGAGATGGATTGGATTCGCGCCTGTAAAGAGAACCCGGCAAACCGTGTGAAAACGAAGTCAGACTTTAGCGAAGCAGGTCCATTCAACGAAATGGTTGTAATGGGAGTATTAGCGGTTCGCTTAAAAGATTTGCACAAAGAATTGCATTGGGATGGTCAAAACATGAAATTTACTAATATTGGCGCCGACGAAACAATCAAAACTGTTATAAAAGATGGATTTACTATTGAAGACGGACATCCTTCTTTTAACAAAACATGGACAGAGCCTGTTAACGCTCAAGCATTCGCGGCTGAACTTATCAACCACAAATACCGTGAAGGATGGAAACTTCCAGACATGCCGGCATGAAGTGTGTATTAATTAAAAAAAACAGTTGGGCTTCAAACCTGGTCTGTGCGAAGAGAGATGAATCAAAAATATCAATCGCTATGAAACAATCAAATCTTATTTATTTATTATTGGGCATTTTTATGCTTATTGGCTGTGAAGTACAGCATAGTGGAAAGAAAATGCCGGTTGACTACGTGAATCCTGATATTGGGGGAATTGGTCATCTGTTGGTGGCTACCGATCCTGTGGTCAGGCTGCCTCAGGGAAACATTCAGTTGGCATCAAATCCCTGGCCCGAAATTTATGACAGGTATTTGTCTCATAAAGTGTTTAGTTTTTCTCTTAGAGACGTTGTAAGATACGGAACAACAACTATTCCTTCATGGATTATGGCAAGTGTAGGAAAAATCGAAGTCGACCCGGCAAAAATGGCATCTGATTACGATCATGATTTTGAAACGGTAACGCCATACTATTCTGCACTTTTATTGGAAGATTATGATATAAATGTTGAATATACTGTTACTAATCGGGTATCATACTACAGGTTTACCTTCCCTGAAAATCCGGAATCGCATATTTTGTTAGGCAGTAATGCAACATTCAGTATTATTGATGATAATACGATAGCAGGGGAAGAGGCTCAAGGGAACCGTATCCATTACTTTTACGCGAAATTCAGCAAGCCTTTCAAGTCATTTGGAACATGGAAAAATAAGGAAGTATTTCCTCTATCCAAATCTGCGAACGGTGACAATGCAGGCGTTTTACATACAACAAATCTACCCGGACAACCTTATGCGCAAACAAGATGGAGAGATAATGCAGGCGCTTTTGCAAGTTATGCTACAACGAAAGATGAACAGGTAGAGGTGAAAATCGGCGTTTCCGGTGAAAGTATGGAGGAGGCGCAGCAAAATCTGGAAAAAGAAATTCCGGAATGGAACTTTGAGGCTATAAAGAATAATGCAAGAGATAAATGGAATGAATCCCTGTCGTTATTCGATGTAGAAGGAGGAACAGAAGAGCAACGTACCATATTTTATACAGGCATTTATTTTTCAAGAAGTGGCGAACAGCTTCAAAACAGGATGAACCTCAGCGCAGAAGGAGCAACTGAGAGGGCGAGAAGGTATGCCGCTTTATCAAAAAGTGACCTGTATCCTCCTGTATCTTCGCAAGGGGGGATGTTTCAACACAGTAATATTGTTTTTAATACAGCATCCTATCTGAGAGGGTTCCGCGATTTCGATATCGAAAAAGTCTATGAAAATATGAAGATAGAATTCATGGAATCAACAAAATTACCATGGAGAAAAGGGCCTGCTACCGTACTTGATAAATTTTATCTTGAAAATGGTTTTTTCCCTGCATTACCGTTAGATAAGGACGAATGGGTGCCTGAAGTGCATCATCCTCATGAAAGAAGGCAAAGCGTTACCGTAACTTTACAGGCCGCTTATGAGAGTTGGTGTATTGCCCAGATTGCAAAAGACTTGGGTAAGACTGATGATTACAATTATTTTATAAAGCATGCGTACGATTATCAAAACGTCTTTAATACCGCCACTAACTTTATGTCGCCGAAAACAGAAGACGGCAATTGGATTGTTCCTTTTAACCCTGTTTTATCAGGCGGACAGGGAGGAAGGGATTATTTTGCGGAACTGAACAGTTGGTTATATACATGGTATGTTTCACACGACATTCAGGGCTTGATAAATCTTATGGGAGGCAGAGATAAGTTTACAGGCAAGTTGGATTCTCTTTTTGTAGAACAATATCAAACATCAAAATACCATTTCCTGGGTCAATTCCCAGACCAGACGGGGTTGATTGGAAATTATTCTCATGGAAATGAGTTTTCACGCCAGATACCCTACCTGTATAATTATTCGGGAGCCCCCTGGAAAACCCAGAAACAGGTTAGGGAAGTCATGGACGTATGGTATAGCGCCGGCCCGTTAGGAATATGCGGAGATGAAGACACGGGACTTATGTCGCACTGGTATATATGCAGCGCAATGGGTATATACGCAGACCCGATGATTCCTAATTATCCTGTATGGCTTATCGGAAGCCCCGTTTTCAAAAAATCCACCATCACGCTAAGCGACAATAAAACATTTGTTATAGAAGCAAAAGATGTATCCGCACAAAACAAATACGTCCAATCAGCATCCTTGAATGGCGAACCGCTCGGCAAACCATGGTTTGAACATTCGGATTTTGTCAAAGGCGGAACACTTGTACTAAACATGGGCCCGAGGCCAAACAAACAATGGGGCAGCTCACCGGATGCAATACCTCCGTCAATGTCTAAACCGAAATAAGTTAAACCTGTATGAAAAAACTATATTTTATTTGTTTACTGTCGGGTATATTCATGCTCGTTAGTTGTGAAGATCAACAAATCGGGATGAAATCTCCTGTTGATTATGTAGATACTAATATTGGAGGTATCGGCCAATTATTATCATCCACCTCTCCCACAGTGTCTATGCCCTATGGAATGATGCGTATCTCACCAACAACTACTCCGGGAATCAACGACCGTTATCTGGCAGATAAAATTTATGGATTTCCCGCAGGAGGAGGCATGTCGCTAATGCCGGTGTGCGGAGCAGCAGATACGATACCCGTCAGTTAAATATTACGGTTCGTTTGATCAAAAGGTACACGATGCCAATGAACGCGGTTTTTATCCTATTGGAGCAGGGGCTGCAATGTGGGGAAATTACCGTTCGCTGGAACCGTTGCACTTACTTTTGGATTCACAGGAGCAGGTTGATCTTATCCGTTCTTTCATCACCCTGTACGAAACGACCGGCTCCATGTCGGCTATCAACCGCGGACTTAGCGGCTACCATATCATTGGCGTAGCATTGGATGCTTATCAGAAAGGCTATCGCGACTTCGATGTAGAGAAAGCGTATGCGGGATTCAGAAAACTGCTAATGGAAGACACGTTTCTTCCATGGACGAATGGAGCGCCGCAAACATCACTGGACCGTTTCTATATCGAAAACGGGTATTTCCCGGCGCTGAAAAAGGGCGAAAAGGAAACCGTGCAAGGTGTTCATGCCTGGGAAAGACGTCAGGCTGTAGCAGTAACTCTTGAAACCGCTTATGACGACTGGTGTATGGCTGAATGGGCCAAAATACTTAATAAGAAAGAAGACTACGAACTTTTCAGTAAACGGGCTCATAATTATAAAAATGTATTTGATGAACGTGTTGGTTTTATGGCGCCCAAATCGGCAGACGGCGAATGGGTATTAAGCGAAAGTGAATATAGCCCTGTTTGGAGCGGGGGCCAGGGTGGCCGCGAATATTATACCGAGATGAACGGGTGGATTTATACTTTCCACGTCCAGCAAGATGTTGCCGGGCTTATTAACCTGATAGGAGGAAGAGAGAAGTTTGTTGATAAGCTGAACGCTCTGTTTCAGGCTCAGTTCGAGGGATACAATAATCCGCCTGAACCATTAACTACGCAGGACAACCATGGATGACGCAGCGTCGTTTGCGCGATATAATGAAACTTTGGTTTAGCGCTGCGCCTCTTGGATATAGCGGGGATGAAGACAATGGGGAACAGTCGTCATGGTATGTACTGAGCGCTATGGGCTTTTACCCTGTCTGTCCCGGTCGTCCTGTGTACGATATTGGAAGTCCGGTTTTTGATGAAGTCAAATTAAAAATGGAAGGAGGAAAGATATTTACAATCACAGCAAAAAATGTTTCAGCAGCAAACAAGTACATCCAATCGGCCATGCTCAACGGCAAACCTTTAAATAAACCCTGGTTTGAACACAAAGATATGGTTAATGGAGGAACATTGGTCTTTGAAATGGGGCCGCGTCCGAATAAAGAATGGGGAAGTTTGCCGGAAGTTTGATAAATATCTTTGATAAGTTGAAAGTCGAATAGTCCGGATCGTTTTCGGCTTTCAACCTTATGACTTATGATTTCCCGCTTTCTTTACTTTCTTGAATAAATCAGAGGCAAAGATGAAATCATTCAGCGCTTCATTATTTGAATTTATCACCTGATGTTTGTCTCCCTGCCACTCCTTTATACCTTCTTTGATAAATATTATATTTTCGCCGATATTGATAACGGAGTTCATATCATGCGTATTGATAATCGTTGTCATTTTATACTCCACCGTAATATCATGGATGAGATCGTCAATCAATAAGGCGGTCTTCGGGTCCAATCCGGAGTTAGGCTCGTCGCAAAACAAATAACGTGGCTTCAGGGCAATCGCCCGCGCTATTGCCGCCCGTTTCATCATTCCGCCGCTTATTTCAGACGGATAAAGATGCTCGGCATCGAGCAGATTGACGCGTTCAAGGCAAAACATCGCCCGCTTTTCACGTTCCTTATAAGAATCGTTGGAAAACATATCCAAGGGAAACATCACATTTTCCAACACAGTCATACTGTCAAACAAAGCAGAGCCTTGAAACAACATGCCCATCTCACGGCGAAGTATATTTAACTCCTTCTTGCCCATACCAATCAGTTTCCGGCCATCATAAAATATCTCTCCCGAGTCGGGTTGTATCAATCCGATACTGTTTTTCAGTAAAACCGTTTTCCCCGATCCGCTCCGTCCAATAATCAGGTTCGTTTTACCGGTTTCAAAAACAGCGCTGATGTTATGCAAAACGGTTCGTCCTTCAAATGATTTGGTGAGATTTTTAACTTCAATCATGTTATGTAAGCATTAAGTGGGTCATAATTACATCGGCCAATAAAATCATAATACTGCTCATTACAACAGCATTCGTACTGGCTTTACCAACATCGAGCGCGCCGCCTTTTACATTATACCCAAAATAGGCGGCTATGGATGATATGATAAAAGCATACACAACGGATTTGATGATAGAATACCAAATGTAAAAAGAGTTAAAATAAAATTGCAACCCATACTCAAAGGAAGAAGGCGTCATCCGCGTATCCAGGTAACTGGCGCCAATCCCTCCGATTATTCCGGTAAACATACTGAAGATAACAAGTACGGGGATAAACAACATCAGTCCGATAATCTTGGGCATAATAAGAAAATTAGCCGAATTGACCCCCATAATCTCTATCGCATCAATCTGTTCGGTAATACGCATGGTTCCTATTTCCGAGGCAATATTGCTTCCCACCTTCCCGGCCAGGATCAAACACATAATAGACGATGAAAATTCAAGCAATATAATCTCACGCGTAGTATACCCTATTGTAAATTTAGGAATTAACGGCGAATTTATATTCAATGATATCTGGATAGCAATTACCGTACCGATAAAGACGGATATAATGACAACAATCCAAAGCGAATCAACTCCAAGCTTATATATTTCCCGGATTAGTTGTTTGAAGAACATACTCCAGCGATCGGGAATAGCAATAGCTTTTTTCATCAACAACACATATTCTCCCAAGCGGTGTAACGACTCATTCATGCGGATACCAATTAATTAAAGAGCACAAAGATAACAGAAATAATCAGAATATGAGCGGCTATACGATGCTGGTATTGTGCTGTAAAAGGTATTAATTTAAAAGGGGGCACCTTCACAGGCTCCCCACTTAAAACTAACCCTAAATTAACAATTTGTTAATTTACAAAAAAGATAAGACGATTTTCCATTTGAGAAAGTGTTTAAATTATAAGCGAAGGTAATGCAATAACAGTGCCTATAAAGCAACTCGCGTTTTTTTTATTTACGTATTAAGAAAACAATTACTGTCACTTATTTTAAAAATCGAAAGAATCAGATGGGTTCGCCAAATAAAGTAGCAGAAGAGACATGAGTTATCCGTACATTGACGAAATCCCCCACATGGAATTGTTTTTTATCAAAAATAACGACTTTGTTCTGGCTGGTCCGTCCGAACAATTGCTCGCGCGAACGTTTGGAGAAACCTTCGATCAATACTTCAAACTCTTTACCTATATCGCGTTTGTTGCTTTCTTCCGATAATTGATTTTGCAGATCAATCATACCTTGCAGACGGCGTATTTTCTCTTTTTCGGGGACATTGTCGGCCAGATGCTTCGCTGCATACGTTCCGGGGCGTTCCGAATACTTAAACAGGAAGGATGAATCATAGCCTACGTCTCTCATTAACGAAAGTGTGTCCATATAATCCGCTTCCGTTTCTGAATGGAAGCCGCAAAAAAGATCGGTAGATATGGCGCAGCCCGGTAAAATACGCTTAATGGCGGCAATACGTTCAAGATACCATTCGCGGGTGTATTTACGGTTCATAGCTTTCAATACACGCGAGCTTCCCGACTGGGCCGGTAAGTGTATATGCTTACATATATTATAATAGGTAGCCGCCACGTGCAACGTTTCGTCGCTCATGTCTTTCGGATGCGAAGTTGTAAAACGGATACGCATAGCTGGCGCTTCCCGGGCTACCTTTTCTAATAATAAGGGAAATGTAACGATCTTATCGCCCTCCTCGAAACGATATGAATTAACATTTTGCCCTAACAGCGTTACTTCCCTGAAACCTTGTTCCTTCATGTCGCGCACTTCATTCAGGATACTTTCAACGTCGCGGCTACGCTCGCGTCCCCGGGTATAGGGAACAATGCAATAAGTACAGAAATTATTACATCCCCGCATAATAGAGATAAAACCGGAGATTTTCACCCCGCCTATCTTAAGAGGTATAACGTCTTTATAGGTTTCCTGCGTTGATAATTCTACATTAATAGCCTTTTCACCCTGTTCAACAGCTCCTGTTAAATTGGGTAGATCCATATATGAATCGGGGCCTGCCACCAAATCTACCTGGTGTTCGTTAATCAGGGATTCTTTTACCCGTTCGGCCATACATCCCAGAACACCGATAATAAGATGCTTCTTTTTCTTTCGGAGCGACTGCAGGTATTGTAAGCGGTTGTATATTTTTTGTTCCGCATTGTCTCTTACCGAGCAGGTGTTGAGGAATATGGCGTCTGCTTCTTCCATTTTATCCGTTATTTCATACCCGTCCATTTGCATGACCGAAGCTACCACTTCGCTGTCTGTTACATTCATCTGGCAACCGTACGTTTCAATAAAAAGCTTTCGTTCTCTTTTGTTTTCAGACATATATACTATTCTTTTTTAATACCTGAAGTCTTCTACCCTTAGAAAAACTTGTAAAATAAACAAAGGATTGCTTGGAAATTGCTGCATTTGTGTTGCTAAATACTTATATATCAATCCAAACAATCCATTTCTTGTGAGTGCAAAAATAGAGAAAATAAGTGAATTATCAGCATTGATGAATAAAATAATGTAATAGAGAGAAGCAACAAAGCCATGACTTTGATGCCCGGATTCTTTAAATCTTTGTTAAAATATTTGATGCGACCAATCTTCCGAAGAAAAAAAAACCGGCTGAAATATCGTTAAATAGCGGGTAGGGAACTTGAGTTAATGCGTTATTCGTTTTTTCGTATGTTAACAAGACTTAAACGCATCGTTTTATTAAAAAAACTTTTAGAAAAAATTTGCTCATACAAAACTCTTATTCTACATTTGTAGTGAAAAACGTAAATTTTTTCATAGTTAAGGTTTTGGTTAAATCGAATAAGGATGGCTGCGAAGTTATCCTTATTTATTTTTATTTACCCCATTCTTTTCTTTCCATATTATAATTATTCCTATATTTGGAGCACAAAAGTAATCAAAGTTATGGACAACCTGGGCGATTGGCTTTATATTGTTATTATAATTGCTGTTGGGATCAGCAGCCTTTTCAGTTCTGCTAAAAAAAAGAAACAGGCCGGACAAACACCCCGGCAACCTATACAGGACACCGAAAACAAAGGAGGCAATACGCCGGAGCCTAAAAGCTTTTGGGAGTTGCTGGAGGAAATGCAGGGTGGGGGACAAATGCAGGAAAAAACGCAGACAAAAAAGAAACCGGCTAAAGTGTCTGCACCCGCTTATAACAGCGAAGAAATAAACGCTTTCAAAGTTACGCCGGCCAGTCAACCGTTAGATTTAATCAACTTATCCGAAGAAGAAGCTTTTGCGCTGCCAGCTGATTCTCTCCGTAACATCGATGAATTGAAAAAAGCTGTTATATACTCGGAAATACTCAATCACAAATATTAAATCGTAGATTCTTTTTGATACCTTTGCGGCCTTAGAGTTATAAAATATCAGAGGTATTTATCTTACATTTTAAATTTACTATCATGGCATTAAAATTTATTACACCCGAAGAAGCCGCTTCATTGATTCATCATGACGACAATGTGGGTTTTAGTGGTTTTACTGCTGCCGGATGCCCCAAAGCCGTTCCGGTAGCCATTGCAAAAAGAGCAAGGGAAGAACATGAAAAAGGAAATCCGTTTCAAATAGGAATGTTCACCGGCGCTTCAACCGGCGACAAACTCGATGGGGAACTTGCACGCGCCAAAGCAATTAAATTTCGTACTCCTTATCAATCCAACCCGGATTTGCGCGCGCTTTTAAACGCCAGGGAAACGCACTACTTTGACATGCATTTATCGGAATTGGCGCAAAACTTACGCTATGGCTTTTTGGGAAAAGTAAATACAGCCATTATCGAAGCTTCCAGCGTTACGGAAAACGGAGAAATTGTCCCTACGAACGCTGTTGGCATCACACCGACTATTTGCCGTTTGGCTGATCGTATTATCGTAGAACTAAACAAAAAACATCCGAAGGAAAATCGTGGCATGCACGATATTTACGAACCGGAAGACCCGCCCCGCCGCCGTGAAATCCCTGTTTATACACCTTCCGACCGTATTGGAAAACCGTATGTAAAGGTTGACCCGTCAAAAATAGCCGGCGTAGTAATAACGGAAGAAAAGAACGAGGGCGGCGCGTTCACCCCGATTGATGACGCAACAATGGCTATCGGACAAAACGTGGCGGCATTTCTCGTTGGAGAAATGAAAGCCGGGCGATTGCCGAAAGAATTTGTGCCTTTGCAGAGCGGCGTAGGAAACGTGGCGAATGCCGTATTGGGTTGCATGGGCGAAAACAAAGATATTCCGAACTTTAATGTATACACGGAAGTGATACAGGATTCCGTTATTAAATTAATGAAAGAAGGGCGCGTGCTATTTGCCAGCGGTTGCTCGCTGACCGTCAGCAATGAAGTAATGGACGATATTTACGCAAACCTCGATTTCTTTAAAGATAAAATATTACTCCGCCCGCAGGAAATATCCAATAACCCGGAAGTGGCGCGTCGCATGGGATTGGTTGCTATCAATACGGCGCTGGAAGCGGATATATTCGGAAATATCAATTCAACGCACGTATCCGGCACGCGGATGATGAATGGCATCGGTGGTTCGGGCGACTTTACACGTTCGGCCATGTGTTCTATCTTTACCACGCCTTCTACTGCCAAAAACGGTAAAATCAGCGCTTTCGTTCCGATGGTATCGCATTTAGACCATAGCGAACATTCCGTAAAGGTTATTATTACCGAATATGGCGTGGCCGACTTACGGGGAACGTCGCCGGTACAACGCGCCCGCAAAATAATAGATAATTGCGTACATCCCGATTATAAGCCTCTGCTTAATGACTATTTGGGAATGAGCGTGAAAGGGCATACGCCGCAGAATTTAAAATGCTGCTTTGCTTTCCACCAGGAGTTGGCGAAAAGCGGCGATATGCGGAATGTTGACTGGAGCCAATATCTATAACATTGTCTGGACAAAAAAATAACCACAGGCCTAATCGTCTGCGGTTATTTTTTTATTCCCGTATTTTGGTAAACACTAGCGATGATTCCCCGCTACCCTCCGGAACCGTTTCTATCTGATAAGCCCCAATCTTTATTTTAATAACCTTGCCTTCATCCGGTCGTAAGGTAGTTACCGGATATTCAAACGTATACGTTCCATTAACGATACGCGGCTCTTCTTCTTCTTCATAAATTCCGTCCGAGTTCCTGTCATACTTGGTCTTTTGGGTAAGAATAAACGTAGTATTTGTGAAATCCAGCCGGTAATTCTCCTGGGAAGAATACGTTAAATTGCCACTATCCGTATGGTTGGAAACGAATTTAGTCAATTGCCACCTGGTTCCTTCAATAAAATTATTCGAAGGTTTCTCATCTTCCGAACATGAAATAAGGAGCGACGCCCAAATCATCAAAAATACGACCCTTTTCATATACATGTAATCTTTATTAAATGACTAAAACTGCAACTTTTTTACTTCGCCATATATTGAACTATACGCTATCGCTTGTTCAATACTGCATTCGCCTGCATATACGCAGGCGCTTCTCAATACGCCTCCATGGGTAAACAGGCATACCCGCCAATAATTGCCTTGCCTTACTTCGTCGAGGAAAGCGGCTACTCTTTGATATTGACCGCTGAAAGATTCGCCGCCGGGCGTGGAGACGTTCATCCAGTCTTCAAACCATTCTTTCGAACGGGCGTCATCCGGTAATTCATCCCATGATTTCGTTTCCCACTCTCCGAAATTCAATTCTTTCAACCTGTCGTCGCGTATGGCGTCCGGATAACCGCAATAATCGGCCAAACGCACGCAGCGCGTCAATGGGCTGCACCATACGTTATCAAAAGCAAGTCCCGCCAGTTTTTTCTTCACTTCTCCGGCTTCCGCTTCAAATGTATCGCTTAATCCCACATCGGTGTGCCCATAGACATATCCGCGAGGGACGCTAACCGATGTATGCCGCACCAGATATATTTCCATCATTCCTTATTTAGTTTACCTTCCAGATAGGCTTTCCTTTTCATAGCTTTGTCGCGCTCTCTCAGTAATGTATCAATGTCGCTCAATGCGGTAGCCAGGTTGTACGTGGCTACAAGCGCTTTCTTATCGGCCTCGGCCATGTAGATTGTATACGCTTTGCCGCCTGTATATTCCACTTTGATGCGTTCGCCGGCATTTGCATAAATAAATTTTACCGCATCAACGGCGTTTTCTCCTTTATAGGCGACCACTTCCGTGGTATTGCCCAAATCCTGAAAGCGGTAATTCTGGCCGCCATCGTATGGAATAGAAGCCGTTTCGGCAAAAAGACCATCCTTTGCGCTCACTTTTATTCCCGTATGGTTCAGCGGGCGGCTCCCGAAATAAACGCTTTCCAAAGCCATCACGCCGTCTTCGCTTACTTTACAACGGATGTAGCTTCGTTCCACGTTCCGTTCTATCGTTTGTTGTTTCCATACATAATTGCCCATATCCTGGTAAAGCGTATCTTTTTCGAGGATAAAGTTTTTATTCAATACGCCGGCTTCTTCCTGCCTGATGGGTAAGAGGCTGTCGCAATAAGCTATATTCCTGTCTGTTTCTTTAAGTTCAACCAACCGTTTCAGTTCAATAGCGTCTTTCAATACGTTTATCTCCCTGGGGTAATAAAGCCGTATGCTGTCTATCTCATTCCTTGCGGCAAACAAATTATTCTGCTCATACAAATCCACTGCTTTCCCGTATCTCGCCCTTGCCTCTTTTTCATTATTGTTGCATCCTGCAAACAATAAAATCATCCCCATACTATAAATAACCAACCTTTTCATACCGTTCTGTCTCACATAATGATTTACAAATATACATGATAAATTTCATTTCCACACAGAAGCATAAAAAAGAGTAAGTAAGTTTCATCGATACGGAATCAAGTCCGAAGCACAGCTTATTTATTTCACATCCCTGTACAGAAGATACGCTTCGTCGTGCCTTAGCGGACGGTTGTACATGCGTACGGTTATTACTTCGCCGGACAGGGACAGGTCGGCCATCCCATGAACAGAGGTATTCCCGCCGATAGTTATCCGCCGGTTTGCGCCGTCGAGCGGTAACGAGGTTGTTTTGTCCGTCCCGCCATTCCATTCGCCCACTTTGGCGCCGTTGACATACATCACGGCTTTACCCGGCTCATACGTGCAAACGACGTGATAATACTCCCCGGACTGAACAGTCACCGGACAGTTGACCGTGCGCGTGCGGCCGCCGATACGCATCCGGTAACGAAGTTTACCGTCAGGCAGCTGTTCGATGACCGCGCCTCCACCGGCTACCAGAAAACCGAATGGCGAGAAATGTCCCGCCTGCCGGGGACTGTACAGCGTCTCCACCGTGTAACCCTGAGCAAATGCAGCCTCAATTTCCGGGCAGCCCTGATAATCCACTGCGTAATACGAAACGGTATCGCCCGTAAAAACAGCAGCCGTTTGCAGAGACACTTCGCCCGGACGGGTTTCCGGCGCAACAGGCCCCGGAAAGACAGGGTTTTTCTGAGGGGAAATATCCTTCGCGCCGTTTTTACCAAACGCCACGTCCAGCAGTGCGGCGACCGGACGACGGGCTTTCACCTCAGGCGTGTACGGCGGCGTAGCGAATGGCTCGCCCTTCAGCGGCTCCGAGCAGTTGAAATACGAATCGACGGCTACTACTTGCGGCGTCAGTGTTTTTCCGTAAGGGAGACCCGTCAGGCGTTCGGTCAGTTCAACCGGCGTCTCACTGTTCAGATAGAATTGCGAAAACTTGCCGAACGAATAGACCACCCGGTCGTTTTCAAGCAGTTCAAGGCGATAGTGATGCACGGCTTCGTTGTCGGAGGCCTGCGGAAAGGCGACGAGATACGTCCCGTTCTCCAGCCGGCCGGTCAGCTGGGCGTTGGCGGCAAAAACCGGCGCCGGCAGTCCGGCGCGGTTTTTATAGGTGAAGCGGCTGCCGTCGTGCGGCGACCGGACAGTCCAGCGCGGAAGGATTTCTTCGTTCCGCCAAGTGTCCCACCGCTCCATTTCAACATCGCCGCAGGGAAGCACATTGACGATTATGCCCTCGGTGACGCGCTCGAAGTTTTCGGGGTGAATCCCGATGCCGAGCAGTCCGGGCTCCACTTCGCTGTACGTCGTGCTTCCGTCATTGACCGTAGTAAATACCTCCTGATGAATCGAACGCGGGTCGGCCAGCGGGAAATGCGAATGGCCGGAAAAGACAATGGCTTGCGGATAGGGGTTCAGCGCCGGCAGGAAGAAATCCGTACCCCAGCCTTCGTGTGTCTGCGAGCCGTAACACGTGTTCAACGGAGGTTCGTGGATAAAAACAAAAATCGGTTTACCGGGATAGCGCCGGGCGGCGTCGGCCATTTTTTCGGCCAGGTAATCCCGTGCGCCGGTATCGTAATCGCCGCTGCTGCTTGTTCCGCCTATCCCGCTGATGGTGATAAAGGGATAGCCTTTGAGGTCGATATACTGGTGGGCAGGCTGTTTTAGCAGGTCCATATAATATTGTCCGGCTATTTCGCGTGATTCCATGTCGTGCCCGATACCGGCAATCATGCAGTAAACGGCTACGTTTGCAGGGATGACCGAGGCGTCGTTCAACACCGAGAGGCATTCACTCCATTCCGCCTGTTTTCCGCTGTTGCAAAGGTCGCCTACGATAAAGAGAGCGTCTATTGCCGGCTGCCGGTTCAACAGGTTTTTTAAGGCGCGCGGCACTTTTTCCGACGCTCCTGCACGTCCGAAATGCAAATCCGAAATCACCGCAAAGCGCGGCAAATCCTCTTTCTTCTCTCCACAGCCTGCCAGCCAAAGCGCCAGGCAGCACATACATACCGTTTTTCCGATCAATTGTTTCATCGTGATGATATCTTTTTCATTTCAAAATTCGGCTTCCCGGCCTGCGACAAGACCCCACCCGGGATTCTGGTAAAGGGGCGACTTGGAGATGTCTCCATCGGGAGTCAAATCCACAAAGCGCTGAAGACCTAACGGATACAGATACCATGCCATTTTCCAGCTGAAGCCGTTATACAGCGTGTTGGACGCATAGATATGATAAGGACGAATATACTGGCTGTTTGCCGGATCGGATACGTTAGCGTCGGTTGTGCCGTAACGCAGTTCGGGATAAATTTCCGGAGCCGCCGCGTGAACCTGCGCATAGATATCTTGCATCGGCCCCCATATCTTAAACCCTTCTACATGATAAGGCGTATTGATCAGCCCGTCTAAAGAGCGCCAGCGGCGGATGTCGTATTTGCGCAAGTCTTCGCCCCACATCTCGCTGTTGCGTTCGCGGCGGATGTTAAAGAGCGTAGCGTCTACCATTTGATTGCCCGACCATACTGCCCAGTTGCCGGTTGCGGCTTCCTTTTGCATGTCGGTCGCGGCGATTGTCTTTCTGAAATCGGGGTCAACGCCTGCACGTGTGCGCAATGTGCGCCAGTACTCCTGCGCTTTGCTGTCGAGCAATCCGTTCTTCTCGTAACAGGCCTCGATGTAGTTCAGCATGGCTTCGGCGGAGCGGAAAGCGGGACTCGGCAGCCAGGAACGGTGCGAACGGGGCGAATACTGATTGCCGTTTTGCGGAGCGCCCTTGCGCGAAACGTAGCCGGTGTTGTATCCCGACCAGTTGCCTAACGTAATGGGTGGAAAGGGCGGCTCGTCCAAGTATCCGGCAGCCACAATCGACCTGTCCCACAGAATATTTACCTGATTGGGCAACTTGAGCCAGAGGCGCAAACGGTCGTCGCGGTCTTTGACCACGGTTTCGAGATAGTCGTCGCCGGCATAACCCGAACCGGCGGCATAAACCGGCAATCCGTTCTTCATCACGAAACTTTCGACCAGCGCACGGCTCATGCCGCAAGCGTCGTTCGCCGACGAAGCCGAAGCGGCGCCGTTATGATACAGTCCGAGCGGCTGACTGTACTCCCTCCACAGCAGCACTTCGCTGTAGCCGGAGTAGTCGGTTTCGTTGCAGAGCATGTCGAAATACTTGTTGACGGGGTCGGATACCGACTGCGGCAACACGCCGTTGTTTTCCACCAACGGGTTGGCGTCGGCAACGGCCTGCGCCGCCGTCATGGCTTGTTCCAGGAACCAGTTTATCTCGGCATCAATGCTGCCTGCCGGAAACTGATAACCGGAGTGTGTGCCGGCGCCGGGCCAGTCGGGCCCATTCGGCACAAACGCCGTACCCTTGAAATATTTCAGCCAGGTAGCTTCAAACAGCGCTACGCGCGATTTGATTATCTGGGCGACATATTTCGAGGGGCGTTGCTTGCGACCGTCGGGCGAAGCGGTTTTCAGCAGCAGCGCCGCCGAGTCGAGGTCGGAAATGATAAAGCGGGCTACCTCGTTGCGAGGCTGGCGCTTGCTTGCTTCCACCAGCGATTCGAACTGGACGGGAAGCACGTTGCGTACGATCGGCATGTCGCCGTAGCAGACATACGACAGAAACATCCTCCACGCCCGTAGCAGATAAGCCTCGCCGATATAATGCCTTATATTCTCCTGGTCGCCCACCAGCGTGCCGGCTTCCATGCGCGGCACCACCGTTTCAAGGAAATAATTGATGCTGTACAGCATTTCAAAGCATTTATTCAGTTTGTCGCCGTTTCCGACGATTCGTTTCGGACCGTAAAAAATCTCATCCGTGCTTTGAAAATTGGCCTGATTATCCGTCCACATATCCGAAACGTAGAAGTAATAAGTCTGACCGCCGGGACACAGCGGGTCGCCATAATACTTGTCGCCGTTGAAATAACTCTGGCTGGGCAGCAGTTCCATAAAATTAATAGGGAAAGCCGCCAATTGGCTTTCTTCCGCGTAGAACACCTGGGGCGTAATCGCCGTAAGCGGCTCGCGGTCGAGGAAATCATCCATGCACGAAGTTAAAACGCCTGCCGCAAAAACTAAAAGCACTCTATTGAAAAATTTTATCTTATTATTCATAATCGTTCTGTTTTAAAAATTAATACTGCAACCCACCGAAACAACTTTCATGATTGGATAGCCGAATCCTTGGGCGTTGCTGTTCTGATTTCGGGTACCATCGCTGTTGAGCTGGCGATAGTCCACCATTTCGGGGTCAAACTCCTCAAACAGTTTTGTGAACGTGAGCAGGTTTTCGCCCGACAGGTAGAAGCGCAGATTCTGAACGGCAAATTTTTGCGTCAGCGACGACGGCAGCGTATAGCCTATTTGCAGGTTTTTCAGCCGGAGATAGGAGGCGTCCTGAATGAAACGGTCTATCATCTTGCGCCTCGAACCGGAACTCGTTTCCGCAAAGTTGTTATAGCGATCGAAATACGGGCGTCCGAAATAGGAATCCGTATTCAGTCCGAGCGGACTGTCGGGGTCGTCGCGGAAATAATCGAGGTGCGACTTGTAAACAGCGATATAGTTGGTACTTCCATACATGATTGAAAACATATTGTAACCTTCGAGATAAACCTGGCGTTTGAGTATTCCCTGGAAGAATGCGCGCAGGTCGAAGCCTTTATAGTCGGCAAAGAGGTTGATACCGAAACTGTAGCGCGGCGTTGTATTGCCCACCTTGACGAGGTCGCCAGGGTCGGTTTTGGTGCGCGTACCGTCGTTGATAATCCCGTCGCCGTTGACGTCCACGAACATCAGGTCGCCCGCTTGCCAGCCGTTGCCGAGCTGGTTTTGTCCGCCGTTGGGCAGCGTGGCCAGATGCGCATCCATTTCGTCCTGCGTCTTGGCGATGCCCTTGGTTTTGTAGCCGTACAGGTCGCCTACAATCCAGCCGTCGCTGTAGTTATCGCCGATTCCGTTATCAAGGTATCCCTGCGGATTGCCCGGATATTTGGTGATTTTGGATACCGCATCCGAGAGTTTAAGCTCGACGCCGTAACCCAGGCCGTTTTTGAGGCGGTCGTTCCAGTTGATAGCGAGGTCGAAGCCGTACGATTTCATATCGGTATTATTCGTATTCGGTACGCTTGTGCCGAGAATCTGCGGCAATGACATACCCGGCCCCACCATATCCAGCGTGTAGCGGGTGAAATACTCGAACGAACCGGTCAGCTGGTTGTTGAGCGCCCCAAAATCGAAGCCGAGGTTGACGGTACGTATCCGTTCCCATGTGAGGAGCGAAGAGATAAGTTTCGGCACATCTGCCGTGTTTGGTTTTGCGCCGTTAATCAGCCAGTTGCCGTTGCTTGTGGCTGTCGTGAGCGTTACATAGGTGGGATACCAGCTGTCCGTGTTCTGGTTGGCCAAGTCTCCATAGGAAGCGCGGAGCTTGAAGCTGCCGAGGTAATCGCGGCAGGATTCCCAGAAATCCTCGAAAGCGATGTTCCAGCCTGCCGACACGGAAGGCAGCCATATCCAGCGGTTGTCGCGGCGGAAGCGCGAACTGCCGTCGTAGCGCAGGTTGCCTTCCAGCAGATATTTCTGTTTGTAGTCCCAGTTCAGACGTCCGAAATATCCTGCCGTGGCCCAGTGGTTATGCTCGCCGTTGACGCCGGGCGTAACCTGGTTACCGCTGGGGTCGAAACCGTTAGTCAGGTCGATTTCGGGAAGCGAAGACACCATGATGCCTATGCGCGAAGCTTTCATATAACGTGTTTTCATCAGTTCGGACTGAAAGCCAACCATGCCTTTCAGCGTATGGTCGCCCATCGAATGAGTATATTCCGAATAGAGATTGATGTTTAGGAAATTATTTTTGGTAAACGCCTCGCTCACACCGTTGTCTGCCACTTCCAGCGCCTGTTCGCCGTTCACATAGTTGTGGTTATAGACTTTTTGCCACTCGGAGTGCTCCTGGTTATAGTCGCTACGGTAATTAAACTCGCCGAAAGTCTTCCAGTTCTTTACCGGCTCAAGCACAATCTGCTCCTGCAGGTAAACGGCATCGTTCTGGTTTGTTGTGTTCCCTCCATCGCGGATTTGCAGCAGGTTCGACCCGTAAGTGGTCAGATAGCCGTTGTCGTCATACATCGGCAAGGTAGCCCATCCGTTCATAACAATACTCTGCATATTGGGCATGTAGTAGGGCTGCGACATGTCTTGGCGGATAAAGCGCACACTGGTATTGAGCTGCGCCCATTCCGTAGCCTGTATGTCCATTTTCGCCAGACCCGAATAACGCTGTTTGCGATCGGTATTGTACGTCAGCAGGCCATTGAAATCCATGAACTGCAACGACGTATAATATTTGTATTTATCCGTTCCGCCGCTGAGGCTCAGGTTATGTTCCTGCGAAAGCACCCAGCTGTTGTACGTGTTTTTTATCCAGTTCTCGTTGGCATTGGCGTATTGTTTGCCTGCCGCCCATATCTGGGGATTGTTCGGGTCGGGGATGTTTACCGTCGAAATCGTACCTGCCTGATAATCCCGGATGCGCTGCAGATGGTCGTCCGAGATAAGATTGCTGCGGTTCGAGTTCTTACTTACGTCGTTCAGATACAGCGCGAGGGTGTACGAATCGACAGGTTCGGGCAGGTGGACGGGGGTGTTCCAGCGGAAACTGTTATTGTAGTTAAGCGTCGGCTTGCCCGTTTTCCCTTTTTTGGTGGTAACCAACATCACGCCAAAAGGTGCGCGCGAGCCATAAATAGACGATGCGGCCGCATCTTTCAGCACCGAAACGCTTTCGATGTCCTGCGGGTTGATCGTGTTGATGTCGCCTTCCATACCGTCAATCAACACAAGCACGCCCGCCGACGAGCCTTTGCCCACCGTTCCTGTGCCGCGAATCTGGATGACGGGATCGTAGGAGGGACCGCCTTCGAACTGTGTTATCAGCAATCCCGGCACCATTCCCTGCAAAGCCTGCGAAGCCGTCGCCAAAGGACGTTCCCTGAATACTTTCGCGTCTGCAACGCTGACAGAACCCGTCAGGTTCACCTTCTTCTGCGTACCGAACCCGATGACTACAACTTCTTCCAATACCCGCGGGTCTTCCAAAAGCCTGATTACCAAAGGCTGATTACTGCCGGATAATACGTTTATTTCCTGCGTAATATAACCTATATAGGAAATCTGCAACACCGCATTCTTTGAGACGTTTAATGTGAAATACCCGTCGCCGTCGGTCATCGTGCCGTTCGCCATACCTTTTTCCAGGACGTTTACACCGGCAACAGGTTCTCCCCGTTCGCCGGTAACGGTACCTGTTATTTGTCGCTTATCCTGCAGATTTGTATTTACAAGTAAGTTATTCGATTTAAAAACAGAAATCGTATTCTCTCTTACCTCAAAATTGATATTTTTACCCTTGAACAGACTTGTTAATACCTGGGTTAAACTTTGATTCGTTTCGTTTATTGAATACCTTTCCTGCACATCCACATCGTTCAGGCGGACAATGATAGAGTAGTTGCTCTTCTGTTCTATATCAGAGATGATGCGACTCAGGGGAACATTCGTGTGCTTGATTGTGATCCTCGCATCCTGTAAAGCACGAGGGGCGGCGGATACTGAAAAGACAAACAGTATCTGGAATAAAGCCAAAGAAAAACAGCGAAAAAAAACATAATTCCATCTTGAATTGAAATTTATCAGACATTTCAACTCCTTATTTGAATGTATTTTCATACTTTTGTATTATAATTGTTTGTTAATAACTTAGTTTTTTATAACAATTTATCCAGTCGGAGAAACTTGCCCTTTCTCCGGCTTTTTTTATGGGGTTTATGAAGTATCAGACATAGGCATAATAAATTAAAGGGTTAAACATTAAAAATCATTTTCGCTTGATAACGATCACATCATTTCTGACTTCTATTTTATATTTTTTATCTACATCCAAGCAGCGTAGTATCTCGCTCAGATTCATTCCCAGATTGATACTGCCCAGGAAATACTCATTCTTCAGTTCGTCGTCGTCAATCTGAATCCGGACATTAAAATGTCGTTCCAGCATCCTGTAGATTTCCGGTATGGAAGCCTGATAGAATGAGAGTTTTCCTTTTATCCATCGGGCAACCATCTGGGTGTCCGTCTGTTCGATAGTTGCCGAAGCAGAGGTCTTATCATAAATCATCTTTTCGTCCGGGACCAACGAATAGCGTTTATCCGATATGATAATATCAACTCCTCCTTCCAACAGCACCACCTCGCTTTTGTTGTCCTCCGAATAGGAACATATATTAAACGTAGTCCCTGTTGCAATCACTTCCATATCTCCGGTGCGTACCGAAAAGGGTAATTCCTTGTGTTTGTTCACCTCGAAATAGGCTCCTCCATCAAGATAAAGGTTCCGATTGGCCGTCCCGAACCGGGAACTGTATTTTAATTCGGACTTTGCATTCACCCAGGCTACGGAGCCATCGGGTAAAAGAAGCCGGGTTTGTCCCCCCAGAGGAGTAGAGGTTTCAATCCAACGAAGCTGTTCTTCCTGATGGGTATATTTATCATGCAGATATACAGACCCTGCCGAACTCAGAACAACCAGAATAACGGCAGTTGCAATACGCCGGAATAGAGGAATCCGCCGGGTCTTGTTTCTTCCGGACTGTTTATCCGGAGGGTTGGCTATTTTTTCTTTTAACAGCCGATAATCGTCCTGCTTATGAGATTCAAAGACAGAGAGATGAAGCAATGCATTCAGTTTCGCAGCCTTTTCATATCGATCCTTATCTGCAGGCGACTGCATGATTCTGGAGAATAACGTTTCTTTATCCTCCACGGAAATATTCCGCAAGAAATATTTTGCTAATAATCTATCGAATAAGGGATCGTTTTCCGGCATATATAGTATTCTTTTTACTAATAGATACGAATCTCGCTCCGGAAAAATTTAGATGAACAGGTGTGTTTTTTTTAATTCTGTTTAAAAAAAGAGAAAAAGCAGATGTTCAAGTAGCTTTCGCAAGCGGTCGAAAGCGTTCTTTAATTGTACGCGAATCGTACTGATTTTGACATCCATATCTTCGGCAATCTCTTCCACCGACTTATCTTCATAAAAATAAGCGATGAAGACTTGCCGACATCTGGGCGGGAGTTGCGTCAACGCTTTTTTTATTTCCTCTTCGGTCTGACGAAGTTCTACATATTGTAAAGGCAGTGGTGTAGACCGGATATAATTGCTCTGATACGACAGGGTCAGTTGTTCTTTATGGTTGTCCAATGCCCGTTGAAGAGATCGCTGTGTACGCAGATAATCAATACAACCATTCTGTACAGCTCTGATCAGATACGAATGAATGGGATAAATAAGCGTCCCGCGCTTATCCCAAACATGGAGAAAAACATCATTCACAATCTCACGGCAGGCATTTTCGTCATTGATATAATAGAAAGCAACGGCATTCAGATAGACATAATAAGCTTTGTAAAACTCAGAAAAAGTTTTTTCGTCTCCTGTATTTATTTCCTTTATCGTTATTTCGTTTATCTGTTTCACCTGCATTTCGCTTGAAATTCAAAAAGAATCACTGCAAACTTAAATAAAAATCCACTACCGACCGACTAAAAAGATTATCTTATTCCTGTTTCGAGCCAAAAAAAAAACGCCCCATGAAAGCGGAGCGTCTTTTCCTTACTTCATCACTTTTCCTTTACCCGCTGGTATTCCAAAAGCCTGATTACCAAAGGCTGATTACTACCGGTGATGCGTTTGCCTGTCTGCTGCGCTATCGGGATATCGACATTCAGGGAATAGCTGTTTGCTCCAGCAGCTTATGTTGCGCCAATAATCACATAAATTCTATTCGCACTCTCACTGTAACTTTTTTCACGCTGCAAACTTACCGCAAGTATGTTAAGAATAAAGTGTAAAAATGTTACGTTGCTCTATTTCCTTTCTCCTGTTATATTGATTTTCCCAATTTATAGTTGTTGGGTTTGGAGTCATTCCCCGGGAGGCATCGCTACCCTGCAATGCCAGTACGCCCCCGAATTTGTATCCCATACGGAAGGAAGCACATTGATTATTCGTGAGTAAATATCCCCGCGTGAACTTGTCAGTCAAGGGTAAACATGCCGCCATAT
>JAIRKZ010000015.1 GCA_031259845.1 Tannerellaceae bacterium
CAAGTCCGCGCAGAAAGCGTCCAAGCCCGCGCAGAAGGCGTTCAAGTCCGCGCAGAAGGCATCCAAGTCCGCGTCGAAAGCGTCCAAGCCAGTGCAGAAAGCGTTCAAGTCCGTGAGGAAATGGCTCAAGTCTGTGTGGAAATGCCCCGATTCCGTGCGGAAATCGTTTAAATCCGCGCAGAAACGGCCCAATTCCGCACAGAAACGGCTCAATTCTGTGCGGCAATCGTCTAATTCTGTGCAGAAATGATTTAATTCCGTGCGGCAATCGTCTAATTCCGTGCGGAAATGGCCCGATTCCGTGCGGAAATGGTTCGGTTCTGCGCGGAAATTCCGGGTTTTGATGCATCTTTTCCCTGATGCAGCGCGTCTTTTCCTTCAGGTATAAAAGAATTTACTTTAGATGGAGAATCGTATCTGCAAAATCAAATGGCTGTTATGCGCGATGGCGCTGGTTCCGGCGCTTTGCTTTGCGGAGGAGCCTTTTCATGCGAAGGGGGAGATAGCTTTCCATTCGGGTTATGCCAATATGCCGGGGGGAACGGGCGGGCTTACGTCTCCTGCCGGGAGTTATGAAAGGAAGCTTTGCTCCGGCATTACGTGGGACGGACGTTACTATCGGCATTTGAAACACGGGGTAAGCGCAGGGGCGCTTTATTCGGGGTTTATGTCTAAGGGCGCGCATGCCGGCGGGTCACACCGCCTGTATATCCATTACTTTAACAATAGCAAGGTATATGGCAAAGAGCGCAGAGTAACCGGCGGGTGGGCGGGCGGCAACGCAGGCCTTCAGGCGACCTGCCTGCTACATCCGCATTGGGGCGTTTCGGCAGAGGCAGGCTATATTGCCTCGGCTGTGAAAAAGGTGGATATTACGTATCATAACGAAACCATCCGTGTGGAATATCCGTTTATGAAGAAGAAGCTTTTCCTTTTATTTTTCATGCTCCTGGCCGCAAGTTGCGAAGATAAGACGATAGATATAACGGTTCTTCCGGAAGAGACCACCCATGGCGCCTGTACCTTTGGATGCCTCATAGACGGCTGGGTGTATGTGGGAGGGCGCTATGCCGGCATCATCAGCGGCCGGTTTTGGGGAGGCAGCATCGCCGAAGGAAGGTTTGATGTGTATTATACCGCCCTCCAGCCTTGCGCTGCGAGCTTTACTTCGCCGCCGTCGCGCCCCGTCATATAAGTTCCCAGCTCGGGCCGGGTGATATGCCCTATGATATGTATGCCCTTGATGGCGGCTACCCGTTCGTACATGCCGAGGGGGACGGTGAAGAGCAGTTCGTAATCCTCGCCGCCGTTGAGGGCAGCCGTCGTGAGGTTCATGCCGAACTGTTCGGCCATGGAAGCGGTTTGGAAGTCGATGGGGATGCGTTCCTCGTATATGCGGCAACCGGCGTTGCTCTCCTTTGCGATGTGGAGCAGCTCGGAGGCCAGGCCGTCTGACACGTCAATCATGGCTGTGGGGATTATACCGGCTTCGCCGAGCATCCGGATAATGTCTTTCCGCGCTTCGGGCTTCAGCTGCCGCTCAAGCAGGTATTCCTTTCCCCCGAAATCGGGAACGAAGCCCGTATCGCCCGTAAAGGCCTGCTTTTCGCGTTCCAGCAATTGCAGGCCCATGTAGGCGGCGCCCAGGTCTCCCGATACGCAAACCAGGTCTGTGTCTTTCGCCCCGCTGCGGTAGACAATCCTGTCTTTTTCGCCCTCGCCGATACAGGTAATGCTGATGGTAAGCCCGGTGAGGGAGGCGGAGGTATCACCCCCTACGATGTCTGCCCCGTAGACGGAACAGGCCAGTTTGAGGCCGCCGTACAGCTCGTCCAGGTCTTCCACGCAGAAACGTTTGGACAGGCCGATGGATACGGTGATTTGTTTCGGCCTCCCGTTCATGGCGTAAATGTCGGAAAAGTTTACTACGGCCGCCTTATAACCCAAGTGTTTCAGCGGCACGTAAGAAAGGTCAAAGTGGATGCCTTCGAGCAGCAGGTCTGTAGTAACCAGCGTTAGTTTGCTGCCGTACTCCAGCACGGCGGCATCGTCTCCCACGCCTTTGAGCGAGCTTTCGTTCGTGAGGGCAATGCTTTCCGTCAGGCGGCTAATCAGCCCGAACTCGCCCAGGGCGGCTATTTCTGTTCTCTTTGCCATACGGATTAACGGAGTATGCCGTTACGCTGGATGGTAACGATATGGTTTAATACCCGTTTGTCGAACGGCAGGCCGTTTTCCGCTCTGAACTCTACGGCGATGGGCAGGTAATACAGCGCCCCTTTCCACTCATCCGGCAGGGCCGGGTTTTCCAGCAGCCGTACAGCGTCTTTTTCTGTTGTCAGGATATATTTATCGGCCGGCTGCATCCGCCCGAAGGCTTCATTTATCTTCCGTATATCCTGCCGGGTGTACTGGTGATGGTCGGGGTAAAGCATTGGCGTTACCCTGGCGGCCTGCCTCTTCACTTCTTCCACGAAACGCTCCGGCGCGGCTATCCCCGCCAGCAGCAACACCTCGTCGGCCTCCTGTATGGGGCGCTTGCCTGGCGCCTGGCCGCCGTCTGCAAACAGCGGTTCCGGATGGCCATACGTAATATAGGTAAAATAAATTTCCTGGTGCGCCAGCAGCCCCATCTCGTCTGCTGCGATGCGATAGTCTATCGGCTTGAGTCCTTCCGGGCACTTGGATACGATAACCACGTCTGCCCGGCGTATCCCTGCCGCCGGCTCGCGCAGGCGCCCTGCCGGCAACAGTTTGTCGCGGTACAGAAAACGGTTATAATCCGTCAGCACGATAGACAGCGAGGGCGTAACGTAGCGGTGCTGGAAAGCGTCGTCGAGCAAAATCACGTCTGGCCTTTCCCCTTCGGGCAGGGCCGTCAGGGTGCGTATCCCCCGCCGGCGGTCGCTGTCTACGGCCACCAGTATGCCGGGGAATTTGCGTTTTATCTGAAACGGCTCGTCGCCTATATCCTGGCAACTGCTTTCGCGCCCGGCCAGTACATATCCCTTTGTTTCCCGTTTATATCCGCGGCTTAGCACGGCCACTTTATACCTGTCTTTGAGCAGCCGTATGAGGTATTCCACGTGGGGCGTCTTGCCCGTTCCCCCCGCCGCCAGGTTTCCTACGCTAATCACGGGTACGGCAAATTCTTCCGAAGGCAGCGCCCCCCAGTTGAACAGTTGATTTCGCAGCCTTACCCCCGCCCCGTAAACCAGCGCAAGGGGAGTGAGCCAATAGTTTAGTTTAAAAGGATTACCCGTCATCGTATTATAAAGGTTCAATATCATAGGGCAGCCTTGCCAGGATACCCCTGTTCGAGCGGATGTCGTTCAGCTTTTCCAACTGTTTGAACTCTTCGCCCAGCATATTCTTTACGATAGACAGTTTGAGGTCTTCTAACTGTTTTTCCAGTAAAGAGGTAAAGAAGTCTTTCGATCCCGATACGTGCGTCAGCTCATAGTCTGCCAGCCCGCTTAACCCGGCGGCCGCTTCTATTGCAGCGTCCAGGCCTCCCAGTTCGTCTACAAGCCCCCGTTCAAACGCCTGTTCGCCCGTCCATACGCGGCCCTGGGCTACCTTGTCTATCTCCTCTTTGGTCATCCCCCGGCCTTCTGCGCAGCGGCTCAGGAAGGTATCGTAGCCGCGTTCTATGTGCGACTGCATGAGCGCCTTTTCGTCTTCGCGCATCGGGCGCGACAGGTCGCCAAAGTCGCCGAAATGATTCGTCTTTACCACGTCGGTCGTTACATCCAGCATCTTGTATAAGCCGGTAGCATTGGGAAACATGCCGAGTATGCCAATAGAGCCGGTCAACGTATTCCTTTCAGCAACAATCCGGCTGGCTGCGCACGAGATGTAATATCCTCCCGAAGCCGCCACGTTCCCCATCGACACAACGAGGGGCTTCGCCTCTTTCATCCGTACTACCTCGTGCCATATCTGGTCTGAAACAAAAGCGCTTCCTCCCGGCGAGTTTACGCGCAGCACCACGGCTTTCACCTCGTCGTCTTTATACAGCTTGTTAAGCTCCGCCACCATCTTTTCGGTAATGGCAGAGGCTGTGCTGTAAGGCGTAACAGACGCTTCGGACGTAATCGTTCCTTCGGCATACAAGACGGCTATCTTGCCCGGTTTCTTTTTACTCTTTTCCTTTACATTGCGCAGCTTGTCTGCGCCGGCCGTTATCAGTTTGTCGCCTGTTTGCCCGGCCAATTCCTTTACATACGCTTCCACGTCTATCTTGTAGCCAAGCTCGTCTATCAAACCGTATGTAACGGCATTTTCGGCGGCTGATATGCTCAGCCCCTCGTCGGCAAAGCGGTTTACGTCGGCTACAGACAGCTTCCGCGCCTCCGCGATACCTTCGCAGATATTTCCCCAAATACCGTTCATATAAGAGGTAAGCTGTTCCCTGTTTTCATCGCTTAACTTATCCAGCATAAACGGCTCCACATAGCTCTTGTAGCTTCCCACCTTAAAGATTTGCATCTCGATACCCGCCTTTTTCAGGATACCTTTATAGAAGGTGGTTTGCGAAGCAAAGCCAAGCAACTCCACGATTCCCTGCGGATTGAGGTATACCTTGTCGGCCACGGAGCTAAGGTAATAGCCGCCCTGCATATAGTTATCGGCATAAGCAACGATAAACTTGCCGCTTTCCTTAAAGTCGAGGAGCGCCCGCCGGACGGCGTCTATATTGGCCGTTCCGGAACTGAAGAGACCCGATTCGATATAGATACCCTTTACATTGGGTTCGTTCTTTGCCGCTTTGATTGCTTTCAGGATGTCTTTCAAAGAGAGCTGAGTGGCCGTTTCGCCCATTAACATGGCGAAGGGGTTGTCTTCTGCATTGTCTGCCAAAGAGCCGTTCAGCGATAATTTGAACACCGTATTGGCCTTGGGGGTATAGGGCGGATTGCTTCCGAGGCTTGCCGCCACGCCGATAAACACAAATGTACCTGCCAGCATAAGTATGCCAATCGCCACAATCATCCCCAGCGTTGAGGCGAACATCATTTTAAAAAATTGTTTCATTTCAGTTTCATTCTTAGTTATAGTTAAAATCCGAATATCCTGTCTTCACTGTGTAATACAGGATTTTGATGCAAACATACGATAATATTTGAATATTACCCTACTTTGAGCTGCGTTAATTCGCCGTTCCCGAAACACACCTGGGTGTAGATGCTGCGAAGCAAACGGGGGCTTGCCTTCCTGAAATCTTCCTGGCGCGAAGTGATAAAGACGCCTCCTATATCGGCCGCTCCCGGGCTCGACAGGAACTGCTCCTCTCCCCCGGCAAAATACTGCGAAGGGCGGTGTTTCTTCCTCGGTATCACTTTCAGTATCCATTGCCCCTTTTCATAGTTGCAGAAGATATTCATCATCGGCTCCGCTTCCCCGCGGGGCGTATCCTGCGCAGCGCACAGCATGGCAAAGAACCGCAACGCTTCTTCCCGGCTGCCCGAAGAGATAACCCATCCGTTCCGCAGGTAATTATCCAGCAGGTACAGCCCCGCGTTTGTTCCCTCGCGGATTAACGTTGTTTGAGAGATATCCAATGTATCAATCGGCATATAATTCTTTGTAGCAAGCTGGAAGTGAAGATGGTCGGGGGCCGAGGCTCCGCTTCGCGGCCCGTTATAAAATACGGTATACGAATGGAGCGCTTCCGCCAGGTCGAGCATATCCCCCAAACGTCCCCCAATGGCCTGCCCTGTATGCTGCCGGGCAGGTACGGTGAAATGCTGCGGGAATATGGGGAAAGGATTGCACAGAATGAGGTAGTCTTCCCCGAAGGGCACAGATACCTGTTCGGCCGGAAGGTTTGCCGGGCAAAGGAAGCACTTCCTTTCCCGTATAGACCGGGCGTCTGTCTTCGCCCCCGACGAAACGATGCGCCCGGGGTTAAACTGCACGGTAACAGGCAGCCCGTCAATCTCCAGCGTTTTTATCCGCACCTGCTTAAACAGTTCGTAATTGTCTCTAAGCAAAGGCCACGATTTTACCTGTTGTATAAACAGTTCGTTCAGCTGCGTTGCTTCAACTTTCTTTTCCTGCGGCATGATTGGCTTTTATACGGGCTTCCAGTTCCCAGGTTCTGATTTTATCTTTATAGGTATTGTGGCGGTTTATTTCCGTTACGTCCGGCGAGGCATCGGAGTTACCGTCCCAGCGGCGGCAAAGGTACAACACATCGTAAATGCGCCCTATCCGGTATTCGCGGCTGATACGCAGCCCCAGCGCATAGTCTTCGCCATAACTGGTATCCGGCAGTTTTATCCTTCTCAAAAGGGGAGTATAGAAAGCCCTCGGCGCCCCAAGCCCGTTGATACGCAAGGCATTGTTGCGCCCGTTATCCGGCGTCCATTCCTTATGGTCTACAACGCCCGGCGGTATCGTTTCCATCCCGAAGCCGGTAGTGCGGTAGGTTCCTGCCACCATGCCGCATTGCTGTTCGTAGAAAGCGTCTACTATCTTCTGCAAGGTATCTTCGCCGCTGTATACGTCGTCGCTGTCAAGCTGTACGGCAAACTTTCCGCATGCCCGGCAGTGCGCGCCCAGGTTCCAGCATCCCCCGATACCCAGCCCCTTCCGTTCGGGACGGATGTGGATAATACGTTTGTCGGCAAATGATTCTATTATCCCGGATGTTCCATCCGTAGAATGATTGTCTACAACAATCAGGTTGAAAGGGAAAGACGTCCGCTGCTTCAATACCGACCGTATAGCGTCTGCAATCGTACGAACCCTGTTCAGTACCGGGATGATAACCGATGCCTCCGTCTGGAAGGTTTCTTCGTCGAAATCAATTGTTTTAAATACAGGCGCAAGGAAACCGCCCGTCTGTTTCAGGTGTTCGGTGCAAGCCTTTTCCATTTCTACCTGTACATCCCGGTTTTTGGGGTCTACATAATCGAACTGCCTCTCGCCCGGTTTCCGCGTATCTGTTTCTATTTCCGTATACAGGTATTCGTTGATATGCACCAAAGGAGCTTTCCGCGAAACCCTCAGCCGCAAGTCGTACAATCCCGCATACCGGTAATCCGCCGGCATGGAAGCAACCGCCTCCTTCAGCGCGCCGCTCCTGTAAAGCAAAAGAGACCCGAAGTTGAAATCATCCCTCAAACTCCCTTTCTGGTAATCAATTACAGGATGAGGCGTCAGCCTCCCCTCTTTTAATTCATAATAATCGGCATACGCCATCCCGGCCGCAGTATCGTCGGCAATCCCGGTCATACGCTCCAAAGCAAACATACCCGGCTCCAGCGCCTCCCGTTTGGTATAAATAAGCGTATAATCCGTAGTTGCTCCGGCCGCTATCTCTCTCATCGTACGGGCGCCCCATACATCTTCCGTAAGGAGCATAAAGCAACCGGGAATAGCAACCGCATGCGGATTGTCAGTCATCAGATAGACAGCATTCGCCATCCCTGATTCATTCAAAGCAGCCACCGTCCGGCGCGTACTCTCCACCTCCCCGTAAGGAATAAAACAGTTGATACGTTTCATCATTGTTTTTAGTTGCAAAAATTTTAGTTGCAAATGTATTGAAAAACGGATTACCCGGAAACAACTCAACGGAAAAGAAATCCGCCCCATCCGCCCCATGAGATGAAGCGAAAGAGGCTAAGGTTCGATCCCCAGGATGAGGAGTGGAACAGGTGGATTATTACGTCCGTGCCTCAAAACGTTATACACTTCTCCTTCATAGTATGCAACTCCACTACTCATTTGCGACTGCATTTTTTTTGTCGGTAAAATTTCAATACCCAAATTGATGATTCCTCCCGAATAAAAAAGTAAATGTTTGACAAACAAGTCGAATGCCACAAATGCGTATTTGCCGAATTGAATTTCCACGGCTATTTGGTCTTTTACAAAATCGGTTTGCTTATAGAGGCTATCGGTTCCTTAATTCCATTGGAAATAAGGAAATCTTTTTGCCTGTCGTAAGGTAATGTAAGAAGTTCGGGAAGAAGTCTTCGTTCGGTTGTGATGTAATAATGATAACGGCTTTCATACCAGCCGATCCGGTTGAATTTATCGTTGAAAACATTGTTTAGCGCAACCGGGCTGTACAGCATTTTGCCGGACATGGTTTTCTCTTTACTTTCTTTTGTAAGAAATTTACCTGCATCAATGCTTTCAACCGTTTCGATAATCTCGTTGTACAATCTTTCGTGGTGAACGATAAGGTATTCTTCGCCGTTCAGATGTGAATATTTTTGTGCTATTTTCATCGGTCATAATGTATCGTTTGCTATTTTGAGTTGCAGCCATTCCGCCGGTGTTTGGGATACTTTTTCTTTACCGGTAGGCTGAAATATTTTTTTCGTCATGGGCCGGAATTTCAGGCTTCCCTCCTTAAAACTTTTTATCCTTTGATTGGCTATTTGGCAGTAGGCTTCCTCTTTTTCTATACCGATTGCATTCCTGTTGTTTTTAATGGCCCCCAACACGGTAGAGCCAACTCCTGCAAAAGGGTCTGCTACCCAACTATTCTCATTGGTAAGGGCTAAAACGCAACGTTCTACAAGTTCTATGGGAAATTGGCAGGGATGCTCTGTCTTTTCAGGATGATTTGATTTGACATTGGGTATATCCCATAAGGCGCTGTCCCAATCCTGTTCAAGAATTTCCCAGATGTCACTCGGATTCTTCCCCAGTGGGTTTCCTGAAATCTGCCCTTTTTTTGGGCCCTTAAAATGTCTTTTACCCGGATATTTGGAAGGTACTCTTACATTGTCGAGATTAAAGATATAATCATCCGTTTTGCTGAACCATAAAATGGTTTCGTAACGGCCGCTGAAACGGTTACTTGCATGAAGTCCATGTCCGAAATGCCAGATAATCCGGTTTCGCAACTTCAGCCCATGCCGTTTAAAAATCTGATAATAATAAATATCAAGTGGAAAAACCTCTCCCTTATCCACAAAGTTTCCTACTTGCCAGCAAAGATTTCCCTTGTCCGAAAGTGTTCTTATAAGTTCCGAGATTATTTCTTCCTGCGTTTCAAGATATTTTTCGATACTCATCTTACTCTCGTATGATTTACCGACATTATACGGCGGAGAGGTTAAGACAAGGTCGAATTTATTGTTGTCCGTTCTTTTGAGTACCGACAAACAGTCTTCATTTTGTATTTCAATATGAAGTTCGGGACTAACGTATTCAAATAAAGTATCTTTTACTTGCATGTCAATTAAATTATGCGGTAAAGATACTGTTTTTTTTGTTTCCTTCATTTTTCGCCCGCTCCTGTAAATCCTGGATGAAATTTTCCTTCTGTCTAAAGAGCAGTATTTTTTCGGATTCCCTTTTATGACAGGAGGAGGGCGCAACGCCGACGGTATACATAGCGCAATCTCCGGATTAAAACAATCGCATACACCCTTAGGTGAATTAAACGGAGAGACATCCGTACGGGTACAAAAAAATAGCCGGAGCATTAGAAAAAGCCAATCTAAAACCCGTTGTGTACAATCACATTAAGAGCTGGCTTATCACCCATTATGCCGTTGCAGCGGGATTGTTTGCGGGAATCATGAAAGCAAAAGGCGGACAAAATTTTGCAGCAAATTCCTCTATTCTGAAGGAAACAATATCGCAGACGGGGAAAGATACAATGTTGAAGTTCCCATTCTTAAACAATTGTCGTTGCTTTTTTCATTCGGCTATGCTATAGAGTAAAATTATGAATAAAGATTATTGTGTAAAGTTATTTTAGTTATTACCCCCAAAACTGTAAACCTGTTCCAGGAAAAATAAACCATTATTGGCTGTTGATGGTACGCGCCTGGTATTACCGAATCATCCGAGTGTAAAGGAAGAATTTGGCGAACGCGGTTTTGGGCCTCATGCGGACAGCTAACACTCTCTGGCTATTGGTTCGCTCCGGAGCATGTTCAGGTAGGGGATTTGCTTTTGCTGGACAGAGGTTATCCGCCATCTATGCTCATCCAATTAGATGAAAACCGTAAACATGCCTAACAGATAAATCGCACCAACGCCAACTAAACGGTATTGATTTGTTATTACTCCTGCAGAAAATGGCGACGTATGGCACAGGCAACTAATATACACTCTCTGCTCCTATCGGAACAGCAACAATAACAGCCTCGTCTATGGAGTATGAATTTCCCAAAGAGAAACTATCTTTAAAAAAAGGTGAAAATAAAATCATTGATTTTTATCCACTTAGAAATAAAACGGCTCTCAGTGAAATAACAGTAACTGGAAAAACAAAAGCACAGCAAGTACGCGAGACGCCTTATAATGTAACTGCAATTGACGCAACCAAACTTCATAATGCGACAACAGACATCAATCAGGTATTGAACAGGACTACAGGCATCAAAATCAGGGAGACCGGAGGAATGGGCTCGGGATTCTCGTTCTCGCTGAACGGATTCTCCGGCAATCAAGTCCGATTTTTTATTGATGGGATACCGATGGACAATCTGGGTTCATCCTTTCAGATAAATAATATTCCGGTAAACCTGGCTGAACGGATAGATGTTTATAAAGGCGTTGTGCCTATCAGCTTAGGAGCTGATATTTTAGGAGGAGCCATTAATATAATTACCAACCCGGGAAAAAAGAATTTTATCGATGCCTCCTATTCTTACGGACCATTTAACACTCATCGCACCTCTGTAAACACAAGTTACACAACCAGGCAAGGCGTTAATTTTCAACTTAGCGTATCGCAGAATTATTCCGACAATAACTATAAAGTAAATATCGAAGTGGCTGATCTTGTTACAGGCGAATACATCCCAATGAGGGTTAAACGCTTTCACGACACTTATCACAACGAAACCGTTATAGCAAAGGCAGGTCTTGTCAATAAGCCTTTTGCAGATATTCTGCAGGCCGGCATCACATTGGGACAAAATATAAAAGACATACAAACCGGTAATAGAATGTACGAAGTGTACGGTATGCGAATGACGAAAGGAAATATCATAATGCCTTCTGTTCGTTATTCAAAAAACAACCTGTTTGTAGAAGGACTTGATTTCAATTTAAATGGAAACTGCAATCTGGGTGAAGAACAATCAATAGACACCGTTCCTCGCCAGTATAATTGGCTGGGAGACTATGTTGTCAACAACTCTTCTGATAGCAGGGGGGTGAAGCAGGTATTGCCACATTATATAATTATAAAAATAACAACGGCCTGTTAATCGCAAATTTTGATTTTCACAGACTGAAAAATCATACCATTAACTTCAACTACACCTACAATACCTTCAATCGAAAAGGAAAAGACCAACTAAATCCGGATTTGATCAGCAATAATATGCCAAAGAAGAATATTAAAAATATTCTGGGACTTAGATATCAGTTCAACCCAAACGAGAGATGGCAAGCAATCGTTTTTATTAAAGAAATTCTGCAACATAGTACTGCCCCGATCATTCAGGATGACATTTATATTTTAAGGAAAAATGATATTAATAAAACCGGATATGGCTTTGCCGGAACATATTGGCCTTTACTGGGATTGCAGATAAAACTATCGTACGAAAAATGTATGCGTCTGCCTGAAAACGAGGAGCTATTTGGTGATGAAGTAATCTGTTCACCACAAATTCGGTAACCGAAGGTACGGCAGACCTGTCGCAAGCTACCGAGACCGATGCTTACTCGTTTATTACCCAAAACAATAAAATCTTTGCTGCGGTCTGGAGTTCGCAAGGGCCGGTCAGTCCTTATGGATTAGACGAAGATGGGAAAATTTCCGTCATAGGAAATAGAGTAAATGCCACAATCGCATCCATCTATGGATTATTTGGCGACAATGAATGGATCGGAGGCGGATTCAGCAGCAAGACAAGCCCTCAGGCATCTTTATTCCGATTTGACGCTGTCAATCTGAAAATCGCATTAAGTAAAACAATTGACATGAGCATAGCTGCTCTGGAGGACGAATGGCCGGACAGGAACGGTGTATTTCAGGTCGATAATGACAAACTGTATATCCCTTATGAGTTGTTTAAAACCGATGGAAGCGGTAGCACACAATTCCGTGATAGTTCATGGATCATGGTCGTATCATATCCGGAGTTGGAATACCGTCAAATAATCAGAGACGGAAGAAGTAGTTCTATCGGATGTTATTTCGGAATGCAAGGCATTCAGCAGGTTGACGATAAAGACATTTATACATGGTCAACGGCTATTAACTCAAAAAATCCTTCAGCTGTAATGAGAATCAAGCAAGGAAAAGATGAATTCGATACAAGCTATTTCTTCAATGTAGAAGAAAAAACCGGAGGATGGAAAATAAATCGTGCTGATTATATCAGCGGTTACAAATTCCTCGCCTCTTTCCATCAGAACAACGAGCAGGCAGCTCTCTGGCAAGGCCGAGCGAAACTTGCAATTGTCGATGTGAAAGAAGAATCGGTTACCTGGATAACAGGTGTTCCCGAACATACGGAGATGGCTTATAAACATAAAGTATATGTAGAAAAAGACAAAAAAACAGTTCATTACGTTTTCAAGGACGATGATAACCAACTTTTTGTCTATAACATAGACGTAGCCTCGGCAACCGGCAAAAAAGGACTTGAGTTCGTAGGCATGTCCGATATCACAACCATCTCAAAACTATCATATTAATAGTTTAAACAAAATCAAATAAATTAGGTGGTAATACAACGACCTCCTAATTTATTTTAAATTATTGCTGCAGGAAATTCCAATAGTTCGTCATAAAAACAATCAAATGGCTGAAAAAGGAATATAGAACTAACAACAAAATCATCATGGCAATATTACTATTTGACTTGCTTACTTTTTTAATGGACTATGTTCCATTGCTTACCTCCGTGGCGGTTGTCGCGGCGTTTTTCCTCCTTTTTTCGAAATCAATAGAAAAGCATACAACAGCATATTACATTATTTTCGGCATTCCTTTTGTCCTGTCTTTGATTCAGTTCATCTTCGCACTAACGAAAATCACGACTTTCAGTTTCTACAAAACTCCCATCGTGGGTAACATTATGGGCGTCAACGGACACATGGCAGTCTTCGGCTTTCCTTTGCTGATTGTCATCATGTATATTGGCGCACTCAATACAAAAAATACGGCCATACGCAAACTGATGAGCATACGCAAAGAAATGTCCATCATATCGGGATTTCCTGTACTGACACATGCTTTGGTGCGCGTCACATACACGTTTCCGCATGCGCTTAAATATTTCACGAATCATTCCGGCTATATTGCCGAAAACGACTGGATAAAAAACGATTTAGCCGCAGTATTGAGCAATTTCGGATATGTTCTCGGCGTTGTGATGACGGCTCTTTTCCTTGTGCTGTGGGTGACATCGTTCGATTCCGTTCGCAGGAAAATGGGCGGACGGTCATGGAAGAAAGTGCAACGATGGTCGTATGCGCTCTATGCGATGTTATTCATCCATTCCATCACACTGCATTTGGGATGGCTCATCAATAGCGGTTTCAAAGACAGCGCTTATGCGACGAAAGAAATTATCGGCATCACATCTACTGTGCTGATTTTCCTTTCCTACCTGATTCTCCGTCTGCGGAAAGCAACTGATTTTTTTATTCATCATAATTCTACTTTAACAGATTAAAAAAAGATAATAAAAATCAACCGTTGTCTATACAACGGCTTACCGTTAATTAATATTAAATAGCAGTGTTTGTATGGAGAAGTTGCCTTTTTTTGCATCTTAACTGATACGTGATATTACTAATAAGGAATAAAATTATGCGGTAAAGATACTGTTTTTTTTGTTTCCTTCATTTTGGCAGGAACGCTATTTTATCAGCATAATCACCGGGTTGGATTCTTCGTTTAATGTGGCGGCTATTTCTTTGAGGCGGCCTTTGAGCTTTCCTTTCCCGTAATCTTCAATCAGATCGGCAGCTTGTAAAGACAGGCAGGCTGCTATTTCGGGATTTATGACAGGGATTGAGTTGTGGATATTTACGGGTCTTTTCCTCTTTGTCGTACATTAAATGAGTTGACGGGAACCACTCTTTACTCACGTCAACTTCTTTCTTTACCGCATCCATGAAATAATAACGACCGGTAATAAAGACTTGGGAAAAGAGCTTCCGTAAACCAAGGAGGTAATTCCTTGAATTGTTCCGGGGGAAGACCGGTCAGCGAACGGAAGCCGGGCCGTTTTTACAATATGCTCCTATCTGGGCTTATTGGCTGACAGATTTTAAGGAATTAGCGTTTTCAGGTGACGGGCGTTTTATGCGAACAGGGTGGAATTGGAGGGCGATTTCGATTGTTTTCGTAATCAAATGAGGCTTTATTGAGTGTTTGGCGAGAGGGTTTCAGCAAAACATGGCGGAGTCTTGAGGAAAAGATTATGATGCTTTTGCAAAAGCATTGTGATTTCTTTACAAAAACAGTACAATGGTTTGGTAAAGACATCACAATAAAAAATCGGAAGGCTCGAAAGCAACCGGAAAAATGGCTTTTAAAGGCTCGAAATGGAGCTAAAACAACTGTTTTTTCCCGCTGTTTTGTTGGGCAAACAGATAGCAAATGGCTGCTTTTTGCTTTGTTTTATACCTGTTCCGGATTGGTTGACGCACATATAGTCAATACTTCCTTTCTTTTCATGTTATTTTGTCAAAAGGTAAGCGCCAAATACAGCGTGTTTTCAGGAGCAACCTCGGGTTGGAGTACAAATAAGCGAAACAAGGAGGGGTTAAAATATTAAAATGACAGAATGATAAAATAGCAAAATGATAGAAGCGTTGGTTTTAATGATCTTCTTTTTACCGCTTTCTTCTTCTGTTCTGAATATATTTGCCTGTTCTTTCTATCGCTCTTTTCAACCTCAAAAAGATAGGAGAACTACACAAAGATAACGCATTATTACTTTTTGATTCAACAAAATATTATTACCTTTATGACAGTAAAAAAACAACAGCCTCAAGGACTTGGGGCGAAAGCCCCTTCTACGGTGTTACGGACACAAAATTAGCCGGATTTTCTCCTATTATTCCTACTCTTTTATTTTCAAATAGTTACAACTACCTTTTTTCTCCCTGAATCGCTGTATTAACTTAACTCAATAATAAATAATCTTAATTAATCTAAAGAACGTATATGAAATGCTTTGGATTGCCTACATTTACGCCGTAATTAAAAATTAGTATCGTTTTTTATTAATAAAAAGTTTTTTGTATCAGTTCTTACAGTTTCTCTTATTTTTACATCTTGTTCAAATAATAACGAAGACGTATTATCTCCTAAAAAAGAAATCATCTATGAGGTAAGTATTGCTTCTCCTATTGATGTTGAAAAACTTCTTTCGAGTTCAGAAGTAGAAGTAGAAGTACCTGTAAATATTGTTGCAATATCGTCAAAAGGTATTAAAACAAAAGCAGTAGTAGAAGAAATTATACCTGCAAATGCAGTATTGACACATAGAAGAGGAACTGCTCAATTATTTTTTTCTTCTTTCTATGGAGCAATGCTTACAGATGTATATACATTATCTATTACGGTTAATTATGGTTATGGACAATGGGTAAGCGGACACAATGGCGTTGACACAGGATATGCGCCATCTGGTTCTGTTACAAATAAATTGACACAGAAAGCGGTACAAAAAGTGATTAATTCAAGTAGTGGATCGTGGACTTTTAGCACATCAGCTTATTATCCATTATCCAACTATTTAGGCCAGGTAAGTTCTGCCTGTAAGAAATGATATCCTTGTCACTCTAGTCGTTTAAAATTGTATTATACTTGGATTGATGGAAATAAATAATTATTCAGGTCACATAGTTGTTATTGAAAAATAACAGCTATGTGATTTTTGTTTTTTTATGTTATGAATGCAGTAATAAAATTTAATTTGTTATTATTTTTGATGATATTGTTGCAATGTTGTCAAGATGAAAATGATGATGTAATAATAGAGGATCAATCTCAAAAAGATAACGTAAAAGTACGCTATGAAGTGTTTTATGACAGATCAGACGTGTTTGATTTGTCAATTATATTTACAGATGGAAATTCATTCTATAATTTTGAGAAAGGCTATTATGATAATACAGATATGGTAAAATTCATTGATCGGATAGATGGGACGTCTTGGAAATACGAAATGGAAGTAAACAGAGGCGCTGTTTTATTTGTTGGGGCTAGTGTGGTATCGAAGAAAGGATTGTCTGCAACAGGCCCTTCAACCATACAGTTGAGTATATATGTTGAAGATAAATTAGTTAAATATAATGAGGAATATATTCATGCAAGGTGTGAATATCTTTATGGCGTAAAGAAACAAATTGAAAAATATTATTTTTATTCGATAACAGATTGAAAAAGAGAATAAAAACCAACCGTTGTTTATTAGCGATTTGCCGTTAATTAATATTAAATAGTAATGTTTACATGAATAAGTTGCCTTCCTTTGTGTCTTAACAGACACGTGATATTGCTAAATGAAATAAAATTATGAAGAGAGTATTATTTTTAACAATCGTACTGGTTGGTTTGGTTTTGGCCGGATGTAAATCAAAGAAAGCGGCGATGAGTACATTAGCCGGTCTGGATGGCGAATGGAATATTGTAGAGATGAATGGCGCCAAACTGAATCCGGAAGAAACGAAACAACTAATGGTATTTGATGTAAACGGTAAAACACTATCCGGTAATGCAGGCTGCAACCGTATGTCGGGCAAAATAGACTATGATGCATCGCAGGAAAAAAACGTCCGCTTTTCCCGGATAATCGCTACCCGTATGGCCTGCATGGATATGCGTTACGAAGACGAATTATTAAAAACGCTGGATAGGGTAGTCCGTTTTGACAAAGAAGAAGGAGGTAGCACGAAAACCTCCGAATCGTTTGCCTTTTATGGAACAGACGGCAGTAAATTGATCGTTATCGAAAAGAAGCTCCGGTAAGGTACTCCCCCCTCTTTCTCTCTCTGCGTTAATGAAAGAGGCTATCCCGCTTCTATGGCGAGACAGCCTCTTTATGCAACGGACTTATTCTACTTCAATTGTTTTCATATTGGCCTTGAGCCTGTTCTCGTCGAGTTTAGGGATGGAAAGATTCAGCACCCCATGTTCCACTTTAGCCTGGATTCTGTCTTTATCCGCATCGTTGGGAAGAATCATCCGCTGTTCGAATTTGCTGTATGAAAATTCCCTCCTCAGATAACGTGTTTCTTTGTTCTCTTTAACATTTTCCAGTTTTTTCTCCATAGAAATGACTAAATTGTTGTCTTCGTCAAAATGGATTGAAAAATCGTCTTTCGTCATTCCTGCAGCAGCGACCTCAATCTTGTACATTTCTTTCGATTCACTGATGTTGATGGCTGGAGCCGTTGCGTTTGTTCTAAACATCCAATCAGTATTGAATAAATCATTGAACACATCAGGCGCCCAGTTCTGGCCTCTTCTAACAATACTATTCATAATTTAAACCTCCATTAATTAAATGATTAAACAATTAATTCTACGAAAGTAAAAATACAAACTATATGCCAATACTGTATGTCAGCATTATACGGTCATTTTTTCTGCCGGATATGACAATTTTGCATTTTGTCTTTTTAAGGTTATTTCCGCATAGATTTGGTTAGTCATAGTCTCTATACAAGAGGTATTTTTTGCGGAGGGCTTTGTATTCGGTTAGTTCTTGTTGCCACGTAGCGCGAATGTCGTCTTCGCTCATACCGAGGATAATTTGGCGGCGCAGTTCTTTTGTGCCGGCTAATAAGTCGAACCATTCGGGGCGGGTGAAGAAGAAAGCCTGGTCGTTTCCTGCTTTTTTGTAGAAATCGAAAAGGAATTGAAGGGAGAGCCCTCCTTCAAAAGGATATTCGCGCAGGTCTGTGCCGTAACAGGTTTTGTCTTTTTGTAACGGGTTCGTATCGAATCCGGGTAATGATTTGGGCGTGAAGGTAAACGAACCGTATTTTTCGTCAGGATAGCCTATCGCCTGGAAAGGGAAACAGGTTCCCCTGCCAATGCTGAATGGCGTTGCTTCAAAGAAACATAAAGAGGGGTACAGGCGGACAGACTGGTCGTTGGGAAGGTTTGGCGATGGTTTTACGGGAAGCCGGTAAGGGTCGCCGTGCGCCCAGTTCAGCAGGGTTACAACCTGAAGCTTGCATTTGATTCCGTTGGCAAGCCAACCTTCCTGATTGATCATCTGCGCCAGCTCGCCGACCGTTAATCCGTGAAGTATGGGGATAGGGTCTACTCCTACAAACGATTCAAAGCCCTTTTTACGGATAGGGCCGTCTACAAAGTCGTTGGGATTGGGGCGGTCTAATACAATAAAACCTACATTATTTTCGGCGCATGCTTCCATTACGTAGTGCATCGTACTGATATAGGTATAATAACGGGCGCCGACGTCTTGAATATCGAATACAACCGCGTCCAGCCCTTTTAACTGGGAAGGCGTGGGTTTATGGTTTTTCCCGTAGATAGATATAATCGGGATGCCGGTCTTCTTATCCCGGCTGTCTTTTATTTTTTCGCCGGCGTCGGCCGTACCCCGGAAACCATGTTCGGGCGCCAACACTTTTTTTACCGGAATTCCCCGGCTTACGAATGTATCCAGCAGATGTGTGTTTGTTTTCTCCAATACAGACGTCTGGTTTATCACCAAACCTACCCGTTTATCTTTTAATAATCCGGCAATTACATCCATTCGTTCGGCGCCCGTAACGAATGAACCGGCAGACTGGCTCCAGCCTGTGCGGCACAAAAACAAACAGCTTGCTAATAAAATAATCCTCGTCATTTATAAAGCCTTCCTTTCAGTCATCATGAACAAATGTAGCAAAAATCCGGATCATTCATTACATTTGTATCGGCAAATCTTGTTGTATATGGATAAAAGGATGAATCCGGTAGATATTATATCCCGCTATTATGACGTTGAGACTGATGCTTACCGGATATTAGTGGCTCATAGCCGTAATGTTACGGATAAAGCGTTGGCAATAGCTCGTGAACATCCGGAGATGAACCTCGATACGGTTTTCATTAGCGAAGCGGCCATGCTGCATGATATCGGAATGTTTATGTGCGATGCTCCGGAAATAGACTGCCATGGGGAGGCTGATTATATATGCCATGGATATCTGGGAGCCGAGTTGATACGTAAAGAAGGATATCCCCGCCATGCGCTTGTTTGTGAACGCCATACAGGGGCGGGAATATCCGAAAAAGAAATAATAGAGCGAAGCCTTCCGTTGCCTCGTCGCGATATGCTTCCGGTATCAATGGAAGAACAATTAATTTGCTTTGCCGATAAATTTTACAGTAAAACAACATTGGATAAGGAAAAGTCAATAAGCAAAATAAAAAAAGGCCTCTCCAAGTATGGAGAGGCGGGCCTTTTACGCTTTGAGCATTGGTGTAAACTCTTTTATATAACAACCTTAATCCTTCTGGCCGGAAGCCTGCCTTTGCAGGCGCAGGAGATGGCGCCGCCGGTAGCGGCAGAAGACAGCGTTATGTTTTCCGATACGGTTCCCCGGAAGAGTACATTGGAGGCTCAGGTAACGTATACGGCGTCGGACTCTATCATCATGACGGCCGGTAACTGGGCTTACCTTTATGGAAAAGGAGACGTGAAATACCAACAAATCGAACTGGAAGCCGAAATAATAGAGATGAATATGGATAGCAGCTTAATCTTTGCTAAATTTGGGCTCGATTCAATAGGCGAAGAATTCGGATACCCCCTGTTTAAAGACGGCGGGCAAGAATATGAATCCAAAACCATGCGATACAATTTCAAGTCGAAGAAGGGCTATATAACCGACGTTCTTACACAGCAGGGAGAGGGGTATGTAACCGCCACACGCACCAAAAAGCTGGAGGGCGATATCCTCAATATGGCCGACGGACGCTATACTACTTGCGACGAACACGATCATCCCCATTTCTATATCCAGATGACCCGGGCGAAGGTTCGCCCGAAAAAGGATATTGTTACCGGCCCTGTTTATCTGGTAATAGCAGATGTTCCTTTGTATCCTTTAGGGCTTCCTTTCGCTTTTTTCCCTTTTTCCGATAAATACTCGTCCGGCGTCCTGTTCCCTTCTTTTGGCGACGAATCTACCAGGGGGTTCTACCTGCGCGACGCAGGATATTATTTTGCCATGAATGATTATGCAGACTTGGCGTTGACAGGAGAATTATATACAAAAGGTTCGTGGGGAGTAACCGCCCGTTCCAATTATAGAAAGAGATATAAATACTCGGGAAGTTTTAATGCCAATTACTTAGTAACGCGATTGGGCGATAAAGGCTTGTCCGACTATAGCTTATCAAAAGACTTTAAATTGAACTGGTCGCATAGCCAGGACGCTAAATCAAACCCTTTCCGTACAATCTCCGCCAGCGTAAACTTTGCCACCAGCAGTTATGACAGGAATAATATCCAGGGAATGTACGGGGCTTCGTCTACCCAGAATACAAAAGGATCGAGCATCAATATCACCCAGCGCTTCCCCAACAGCCCGTTTAGCCTTTCGGGCACTGCCAACTTGAACCAGGTGCAGCGGGATACGACTCTGTCTGTTACCTTTCCCGATATTACGGCGACAATGAGCCGCATCTTTCCCTTTAAACGTAAGAATGCGGTAGGCTCTGAGCGCTGGTATGAGAAAATCTCCATGAGTTATTCAGGCTATCTGAGGAATAGTATTACAACAAAAGAATACAAATTCTTTCAATCGAATATTATCAGGGACTGGAAGAATGGTATGCAACACCAGATACCGGTAGGCGCTACATTCAGCATATTCAATTACGTCAACATTTCGCCTAACGTTAGTTATACGGAAAGATGGTATACCAATAAAATAGAGAAAGAGTATGACGTGCAGAAAGACCAATTGGTAGTAAGCGATACTATCTACGGTTTTAACCGGGTTTATAACTATAATGCGTCTGTTTCCGCTTCAACCACGCTCTATGGAATGTTCCAGCCGCTGGGCTTTCTCCGGAAATGGGTAAAAACGATCCGGCACAGGATGGACCCGTCGGTAAGCGTTGGTTTTACTCCCGACTTCGGCAACCGCAGATATGGTTTTTATAAAGAATACAGGTATTTAGACGCGCGGGGAGAAGAAAAAACGGTATTTTATTCGCCTTTCGAAAACGGCATGTTTGGCGTGCCGGGACAAGGCAAACAAGGCAATATCAGCTTTAGCCTCGATAATAATATTGAAGCAAAAGTAGCCTCGGACAAAGATTCTACGGGAGTAAAGAAAATGAGCCTTATTGACAAGCTCGCGTTTTCCATGAGCCACAACCTGATTGCAGACTCTTTCAAATGGAGTGATTTGAATGCGAACCTGCGTTTAAAACTAACGAAGAGTTATTCGATAAATCTGAACGGCGTGTTTGATACATATACCTATGAAACTTCTCAGAATGCAAACGGCGTATGGTCTCACCGGAAAGTAGACAGGTTACGTATCCGGGCGGGAAAAGGCGTCGGACGTTTAAAAAGTACCGGCACCAGTTTCTCCTATACGCTTAATAACGAAACGTTTAAAAAAGGTTTGCTGGGGCGGATGTTCGGCCATTCGGACAGCGATACGGAAGAAGAACCATCCACAGACGATACGGAAGGAACGGAAACGCTTGACCAGATAGACCGGTACGGGGAAAACCAAAGTTTGGTGCCCGAAGAAAGTACAGGCGGCGGGCGGTTGAGAGGCAGGAAAAAAGATACAAGCGGAGAGGCCGACCCGGATGGTTATTGGGTTAACGCTTTCCCCTGGAGCTTTTCATTTAACTATAGCCTGAACCTCGGCTATGGCGATTTCAATTATATGAAGAAAGAATATAATTATAAATTGACGCATGCCTTAAGTTTCAGCGGGAATATACAGCCAACAAAGAACTGGCGCCTTAACTTCAATGCCACGTATGATTTCGATATGAATAAGATATCTTACTTCACATGTAATTTAACGCGAAACTTACATTGTTTCAATATGACAGCCAGTTTTATCCCGGTAGGCCCGTATAAATCCTATTCTTTTTCCATAGCCGTAAGTTCTTCTTTATTAAAAGACCTTAAGTACGACCGGAGAAGTAATTACAGGGAAGGGCAACAATGGTATTAATTTACCAGTCAACAGGCGACTGCCCGCTTGCAACGAGGTAGTCGTTTGCCTTGCTGAAATGCTTATTGCCAAAGAACCCCCGGTGGGCGGATAAGGGCGACGGGTGCGGAGACGTTAGAATTAAATTACGGTTCTTATCAATAAAGTCCCCTTTCTTTTGCGCATAAGACCCCCATAAAATATACACAATATGGCTACGTGATTCGGCCAGCCGGTGAATTACAGCGTCGGTAAATGTTTCCCACCCTTTATTCTGATGCGAACCTGCCTGATGGGCGCGGACTGTTAATGTGGCGTTGAGCAAAAGAACGCCCTGTCTTGCCCAGCGCGTTAAATCGCCGGTTGCAGGAATGGGCTTTTGCAGGTCGCTTTTAATTTCCTGAAAAATATTGATCAGAGAAGGAGGAAAGCGAACGCCCTCTTTCACAGAGAAGCAAAGCCCATGCGCTTGCCCCGGTTCATGGTAAGGGTCTTGCCCCAAAATAACAACCTTCACCTTATCAAAAGGGCAATACTCAAAAGCGCTGAAAATAGCAGGACCCGCAGGATAAACAACGCCCTGCCGGTACTCCTGCCGTACAAAATCAATTAATAGCCTGAAATAATCTTTCTCAAATTCGGGAGCTAACTGCTCTTTCCAACTTTGTTCGATTTTTACATCCATCTTGTTTATATTAATGACATTCCTGCTTCTTTTGCCTTTTTGCGCATATCATCCGGCCAGATGCTTGCCTGTATCTCTCCAATATGCGCTTTCCGCAGGTAAAACATACATAAACGACTTTGCCCGATGCCTCCTCCAATACTCTGCGGCAGTTCTCCATTCAACAATCGTTTATGGAAATACAATTCTTTGCGGCTTGCTTCACCTGTGAGGTCCAACTGCCTGAGTAAAGCCTCTTTATTTACGCGTATCCCCATAGACGACAGTTCCATGGCGTGGCCAAGTATATGGTTCCATACGAATAAGTCGCCATTCAGCCCGATTTTACCATCGGGTGTGCGGGTAGACCAGTCGTCGTAGTCGGGAGCCCGTCCGTCATGTTTCTCGCCATTACTTAGTTTGCCGCCTATTCCAATGATAAATATGGCGCCATATTCTTTGGTGATAGCATCTTCGCGTTGCTTTGGCGTAAAGGCAGGATATTTCTGCAACAAGTCTTCTGCATGGATAAAGGAAATCTTCTGGGGCAGAATCGGTTTTATTTCAGGAAACATCTCATAAACCATATATTCCGTACGTACCATGGCCGCATAAATCCGGCAAACAATCTCCTTAAGAAAATCAATCGTACGTTCTTCTTCCTTCATGATACGTTCCCAATCCCACTGGTCTACATATAAAGAATGTAAATTTCCGAGTTCCTCATCCGAGCGAATCGCGTTCATATCCGTATAAATGCCATATCCTTCTTCAATTCCGTAATCGGCCAATGTGAGGCGTTTCCATTTAGCCAATGAATGAACGATCTCCGCCTGGGAATCGCTTAAATCTTTGATAGGGAATGTAACGGCTCGTTCCACTCCATTCAGATCATCGTTGATACCCATCCCTTTTAATACGAATAACGGAGCGGTAACGCGTCTCAATCGCAGTTCCGAAGAAAGATTTTGCTGGAAGAAGTCTTTAATCTTTTTAATACCCAATTCTGTTTGGGAAAGATTTAGCGAGGCATTATATCCAGCAGGTGTGATAAGGTAACTCATAATGTTTTGCAGTATTTTATGTATATAAATTATGTGCGGCAAAAATAGCGATTAATAAAAAAACAGCAAGCATTTTTCTTTCTTTTTATTGCAAAATGATACCTGAAAAGAAAGAAACCCTTTCAAAATGATTTGTACGAGTCTGTCGGTAAAGCATATAGAATACACAAAAAGTCTTAGTGCAAAGAATTTGTTTTACTGAGAGATTATACCTACTTTTGCACAGTCTTGGCCTGGTAGCTTAGTGAATAGAGCGTCAGATTCCGGTTCTGAAGGTCGTGGGTTTGAGTCCCACCCGGGTCACAATTTAATATCTTTTTGCATTTAGGCGGCATTCCGTAAGGGGTGTCGCCTAACGTGTTTTTTAACATCTGAATGTAGGGAACAAACCTGCATTCAGGGAAAAATACACCGCATTCTAAATAATCACTATCTTTGCCGCTGAAATATACCGAATCGCATACGGAGTATTTCTCCGTTTAATGGCATGAACACTGTTATAATATATGAAGAAATTACTTTCACTGCCGGCTAATCTGGCGGAGTGTTTCCACGAATTGAGAGGCGTGGCGGAAGATGAATGGTTTTGCACTTCCGATCCGCAAGGGGAGCGGATAGGGTCGGGGGGCGGAACGGCGTGGCTCCTTGAAGCCTGTTACCGTAAGGAGAATGGCGCTGCGGCGGATAAGCGCACTTTTGCCGCGTGGCTGGCCGGAGAGAAACGGCTGTTGCTTCATGCCGGCGGGCAGAGCCGGCGTTTGCCTGCCTATGCTCCGGCGGGGAAGATACTTACCCCCGTACCGGTATTCAGGTGGGCCAGGGGGCAGCGGCTCTCGCAAGACCTTTTATCGCTGCAACTTCCTTTATATACGAAGATAATGGACAGGGCGCCGGCTTCGTGTCATACCCTGATAGCCAGCGGCGATGTATATATCCGTTCTACCAGGCCCCTTCAGGCTATTCCCGAGGCGGATGTGGTGTGTTACGGTTTGTGGGCCGACCCGGTTTTGGCTACGCATCACGGCGTGTTCCTTTCGAACAGGGAGAGGCCGGGGCGGCTTGATTTTATGCTGCAAAAGCCGTCTCTCGGACAGTTGGCGGCGCTTGCCCGGACGCATCTTTTCCTGATGGACACAGGTATCTGGCTGTTGAGCGACAGGGCTGTGGAGTTATTGATAAAACGTTCGTATTCCGCCGACGGGCAATCGCTCAGGATGTATGACCTTTATGCCGGGTTTGGCTTGTCTCTGGGCGAAAATCCCCGGACGGCAGACGAAGAGCTGGGCGCGCTCACTGTTGCTATCCTTCCCCTCGAGGGGGGAGAGTTTTATCATTACGGCACGGGGCGCGAATTGATATCTTCTACCCTGGCCGTTCAGAACCTTGTGTGCGACCAGCGCGTTATCATGCAGCGCAAGGTGAAGCCTCACCCGGCCATGTTTGTACAGAACGCCGCGATACAGATTCCGCTTACCTCGGCCAATTCGGAATTGTGGGTGGAAAACAGTTGTATCGGGAAGCGCTGGTCTATCACCCACAGCCATATCCTGACAGGTATCCCCGAAAATGACTGGGCGCTTTCGTTGCCTCCCGGCGTTTGTATAGACGTTGTGCCCGTAGGGCTCGGTGATTGGGCGATACGCCCTTACGGCATGGACGACGCCTTCAGGGGGATGATGGATGACGGGGGTACTTCGTTTATGAACAAGCCGGTTACTGCCTGGTTTGCCGAAAGGGGATTGCCGCCGGCCGCCGAAGGGCAGGATATACAGGACTATCCTTTGTTTCCCGTGGCGGACGACCTGGAGGCGGCAGGCGAATTGCTGCGCTGGATGATAGATTCGCCGGGGGATGCGTGTGCAGGGGAGGCGTGGCGGAAGGCGCGCAGAATGTCGGCTACCGAAATAACCAACCGGGCCAGCCTCCTCCGCCTGGAGGAGCAACGGAGGAGGTTTCGTGCGAAGAACTGGCCGCTCCTGGCTGCAAACCATGAACAAAGCGTCTTTTACCAGCTCGACCTGGCCGATGCCGCCGCCGAGCATGCCGCCTTGCGCCTTCCGCTGCCTGCGCCTCTTCCGGGCGATGCGGCGCTGATGAAGCGTATACATAACAGGATGTTCCGCGCCCGGGCGATGCAGCTGTGGGGGGATGATTATCTGGCGGAGCAGGGCGAGGCCTTCTCGCTCCTGCGCAGCGGGCTGGTGGAAACGATGGCGAACAGGCGGCAGTCTCCCCGCCTCGACGTCTTTGCCGACCAGATTGTGTGGGGGCGCAGTCCGGTGCGTATAGACCTGGCCGGCGGGTGGACAGACACGCCTCCCTATTGCCTTTATTCGGGCGGAAGCGTGGTAAATGTGGCCATTGAGTTAAACGGGCAGCCCCCTTTGCAGGCGTATGTGAAGCCGTGCGGGCAGTTCAGAATCATCCTTCGCTCCATCGACCTGGGGGCAAGGGAAGAGATTGCCGCCTGGGACGAATTGCGGAGCTTCGACAAGGTGCGTTCTCCTTTTTCCATACCGAAGGCTGCGCTGTCACTGGCCGGCTTTTTACCCGAGTTTGCCGCGGAGCCTTTCCGTTCGCTGGAAGAACAGCTCAAGGCCTTTGGCAGCGGTATTGAACTTACGCTCCTCTCTGCCGTACCTGCCGGGTCGGGCCTGGGTACGAGTTCTATCCTTGCCGCCACGGTATTGGGGGCGCTTTCCAGCTTCTGCGGCCTCGCCTGGGATAAGAACGAGATTGGCAACCGTGCGCTTATCCTTGAACAGCTCCTCACCACCGGCGGCGGCTGGCAAGACCAGTATGGCGGCATCCTGCATGGCCTCAAGCTGCTGCAAACGGAAGAAGGCTTTTCCCAAAGCCCGCTTGTGCGCTGGCTGCCCGACTATCTCTTTACCGATACGGCCTACCGCCCCTGCCATCTTCTCTACTATACCGGCATCACCCGCACGGCGAAAGATATTCTGGCCGAAATCGTACGCGGCATGTTCCTCAACGAAGGCCGTCGCCTGTCCCTCTTAGGCGACATGAAGGCCCACGCGCTCGATATGTACGAAGCCATCCAGTGCGGAAACTTTGACGCCTACGGCCGTCTTGCCGGCAAAACCTGGGAACAGAATAAAGCCATCGACCCCGGCGCCACCCTGCCCGCCGTGGAAGAAATAATATCCCTCGTAAAAGACTACTCCTTAGGCTATAAACTCCCCGGCGCAGGCGGAGGGGGCTACCTCTACATCATAGCCAAAGACCCGCAGGCCTCAGGGCATATACGGCGGATACTTTCCACCTCGCCCCTCCGCCGCCCGAACGCCCGCCTGGTAGACATGTCGCTCTCTCGCACCGGACTACAGATAAGCCGTTCGTAAAAGGGCGCGACAGAGCGAGCCCCGACGTCGCGATCGAGCGAGCCCCGACGTCGCGATCAAGCGAGCCCCGTCGTCGCGATCGAGCGAGCCCCGACGTCGCGATCAAGCGAGCCCCGTCGTCGCGATCAAGCGAGCCCCGTGGTCGCGATCGAGCGAGCCTCGTGGTGGCGACGCACATATTCCGGGGGGGGCGTCTCTCTCCGGTTACTTAAAGATAAAGCGGAAGAGGTCGTTGCCGTTGGCGTAGATTAATAAGCCGAACAGAAGCAGCATGCCTGTTATCTGTGCGTATTCGAGGAATTTATCGCTCGGCTTCCTGCGGGTGATTACTTCGTAGAAGAGGAACATTACATGCCCCCCGTCGAGCGCCGGGATGGGGAGGATGTTCATAAAGGCGAGGATGATGGAAAGGAAAGCGGTGGTTATCCAGAAGGAACGCCAGTCCCACAGGGGGGGGAATAAACTGCCTATCGCCCCGAAACCGCCCAGGCTGGAAGCGCCTTCTTTGGTGAATACGTATTTCATGTCGCCCACGTATCCTTTCAGGGTGTTAACGCCTAAAAGGATACCGGCCGGGAAGGAGGCCAGAAATCCATAGCTGGTAGTTACGGCGGCGTAAATCTGGTCGGGCGAAAGGGTGTAGACGCCCAGTTTGCCCAGTGAATCAAGCCTTACCTGCGCCGTTTGCTCAATGCCGTCGCGGTAAAAGCCAATCGTTACCTCCCGGTTCTTTTTTTCGCTGAGTAGCGCGCTTACATCGTAAAAGGTGGGAGCAGGCTTGCTGTCTACAGACACAATGCTGTCTTTGGGCTGCAAGCCGGCCAGTGCGGCGGGAACCTCGTTGCCGGCAAGCCTGTCTATAATCATGGGGAAACGTATGGAGGCAAAGCCCTGCTTGTCTCGTAATACGCGCTGCATCATGTCTCCCGGTATGGGGATAACGGTTTCCGTTCCGTTGCGAAGCACCGTTACGCTCGCAGCGCCGGCCACTGCCCGCAGCGCGTCTGCCCCGAAACGTTCCAGCTTCACCCCGCCGGCGCTTAAAAGGATGTCGCCGTCTTCAAAGCCTGCCTCGTGGAAGGTATCGCTGTAGTCCATCCCCATCTTCATGTTTTCAAGCGGAAGATACCTGTCTCCCCAGGCAAAGAGCACCATTGAGTAGATAAACAGGGCCAGCAGGAAGTTGAACAGCACGCCGCCCACCATAATGAGCAAACGTTTCCCCGCCGGCCTGGAACGGAACTCCCAGGGCTGCGGGGGTTGCGCCAGCTGTTCCCTGTCCATGCTTTCGTCTATCATGCCCGATATTTTACAGTAGCCGCCCAGGGGAAGCCACCCGATGCCATACTCGGTTTCGCCGCTTTTGGACTTGTAGCGGAATAAAGCAAACCAGGGGTCGAAGAATAAATAAAACTTCTCTACCCTCACCTTAAAGATACGGGCAAAAAGGAAATGCCCCGCCTCGTGAACAACTACTAATACGGATAAGCTCAGTATGAGCTGCAATGCTCTTATCAAAAATGTTTCCATTCGTTTGTACTTCTGTTTTTAATTGGTTTTATATAAATCCGGAGGCTATGCTCCGGGCTTCGGCATCCGTTTGTACATAATCCTCGTACGAAGGACTGGCAATAAAGGATGCTTTCTGCATAGTCTTTTCTATTATATCGCTCATCTGCAAAAAGCCGGTATCTTCGCCAAGGAAGGCCGCTACGGCTATTTCATTGGCGGCATTCAGGATGCAGGGCATATTCCCTCCCTTGCGGATGGCCTCGAAAGCGAACGGCAGGTTGCGGAAGCGCCCGCCGTCCGGCTCTTCAAACGTGAGCGTATTGTACAGGTTGAAATCAAGCCGGGGCGCTTTGCTCTTTAAGCGTTCCGGATACGAAAAGGCATAACGGATAGGCAGCTTCATGTCCGGGATGCCTAATTGCGCCATAACAGCGCCGTCTTCAAACTGTACCATCGAATGGATAACGGATTGCGGATGCACCACTATCTCAATCTGCTCCGGCAACACGCCGAACAGCCACTTCGCTTCAATCATCTCAAAGCCCTTATTCATCATGCTGGCCGAGTCTATAGTCACTTTGGCCCCCATCGTCCAGTTGGGATGCCTTAACGCCTGCGCTTTCGTTACGCCGGCCAGTTCCTCTATCGAGAGGGTGCGGAACGGCCCGCCCGAAGCCGTCAGTATTATCTTCTCCACAGGATTGCCCCACTCTCCCGCCAGGCATTGGAAGATGGCGGAATGTTCGGAGTCTACCGGCAATAGCGGCGCCTTATGCTGACGGGCAAGCGACGTAACAAGCTCTCCGGCCACCACCAGTGTTTCCTTATTGGCCAGCGCAATGGCTTTACCTGCTTTAATGGCGGCTATAACAGGCTTCAAACCGGCATACCCCACCATGGCCGTCAATACCATATCCACCGGCCCGGCCTCCGCTACCTGGGCAATAGCCTCTGCGCCTGCCCATACCTTTACAGGCAGGCCGGCCAGCGCTTCTTTCAGCCGGGGATATTTATCTTCGTTGGCTATAACAACCATTTCCGGCATAAACCTCCGGGCCTGTTCTATTAATAAATCCACCTGGTTATTGGCCGTTAAGGCATATACCTCGAAACGGCCGGGATGTTCGTTTACCACCTCCAGCGCCTGTGTCCCGATAGAACCGGTTGAACCTAATATGGCTAATTTACGCTTCATAAATCAGAACACGATGTAATCTTCGGGATTAACGGGGCTTCCCTTCTGCCATAATTCAAAATGCAGGTGCGGGCCGGTAGAAAGGCTGCCGGTATTACCTACCAAAGCAATGGCTTCGCCTGCCGTTACCGGGTCGCCCATCTTCTTTAGCAGCAGTTCGTTGTGCTTATAGATAGAAACGAATCCGTTCTTATGCTGAAGCTGTATAACGTTTCCATACTGCGGGTCGAAACCGGTGAATATAACCGTCCCGTCCAGCGCAGCCAATACGCTTTCTTTCGGCGCCGCTACCACATCTACCCCATAATGGCGTATGTCTGCTTCATAGTGGGCGGATACAATCCCATTGACCGGCTTGTAGAAAAAGACGGCATCCGTAGGGGTATGATTCGGATTTAATGTGGTAAGGTTATATTTCTCTTCTTCCTCGAACGTGCGCACAAATTCCTCTTCTTTCCGGGAACGGGGAATTTCATAGTTCGCATGGGCATGGGCGAGCGAGTCAATTTCGCGAATAGAGTCTAAAGGCATTGTGCCGGTTAATAATCCGGCTACATTCTCCAGGTAAAGCGAATGGATATCCAATATTCTTTCCAGGGAATCGGCGCGGAGGGCCGTCTGCATAATCTCCTTCCGTACTTCCACATCCAGGTATCCGGGCAGGTAGTTACGTATGGGAGTAGTAATAATGATGAGCGAAGTGATGGTGATAAGGATGAGCGCAAATACAGCGAAAACATAAACGGCCGTGAGCCGCGACATACGAAACGACCAGACTTCCTCTAATGTCCCTTCATTAAAGAAAGAAAGTTTGTATTTAAACCGCATCCGGTACCAGAATGACTTGGCCCCTTTTTTATTTTGTTTCGCTGCCATAATTGTGTATAAAACGCAAAAGTAGTAAAAACCGTATCCCGGCGAAATGAGTTTACGCTTATTAACGTTTCTATAAATCTAATAAACCATCCGGCAATTCAACGTTCAGCTGCCTGCTGCCATGATCTGCCGACAGTATCAGTTCTTCGGCAGCCGGCATCAGCAGTTCATTATCTTCATGGTTAATTACGAACAATATGTTGAGGGTGCTTTCGTCTATATCTATTATTTCGCCCAATAAACCGTGTACCGTATCAACTACCCTGTATCCGATAAAACGGCTCCAGGTTAACGGTTCATCGCCATAATCCGCCACAACTTCCGGCGGACAAAAGACTTCCCGGTTTGTAAACTCGCGGGCCGCCTCGTCCGAATCAACGTTTTCCAGCTTAACGAAGAGGGTTGTATCAGACTTGTAACGGTATTCTTCAAGATAGAAAGGAACCAGAATACCGTCTGTTTCGCAGATAATATAAGGTTCGTCCCATTCGTCAAACGAAACGTCGGCGGACAGTATAAGATTAATATCTCCTTTGATGCCGTGAGGTTTGGCAAAATGGCCTACAGATACGATGTCTTCTTTTTTTATCATGTGTAAATGAAGTAGTTCAGAGGCGCGTTATGCGTGCTCCTATGTTATTCAGCCTTACGTCTATATTCTGGTAGCCACGGCTTATTTGTTCGATGTTATGGATACGGCTGGTTCCCTCGGCGCTCATGGCAGCGATAAGTAAGGCTATGCCGGCCCGGATGTCGGGCGACGTCATCGTTGCCCCGCGAAGTTTAAAGCGGTTTCCCAGTCCTATCACCGTAGCGCGGTGGGGGTCGCATAGAATAATCCGGGCGCCCATATCAATAAGTTTATCCACAAAGAACAGGCGGCTTTCAAACATCTTCTGATGAATCAACACGCTTCCTGCGGCCTGTGTGGCAACTACCAGCAGCACGCTCAGCAAGTCGGGCGTAAGGCCCGGCCAGGGAGCGTCGGCAATCGTCATAATGGAGCCGTCTATAAATGTTTCTATCTCATACCCCGTATGGGTGGGGATATGAATGTCGTCTCCCTGTTTCTCTACCGTGATACCTAATCGCCTGAACGATTCGGGGATGATGCCCAGCTGTCCGTAGCCGGTATTTTTAATCGTAATATCCGAAGCCGTCATGGCTGCCATCCCGATGAAACTTCCTATCTCAATCATGTCCGGAAGAATCGTATGCGTTGTGCCGCCAAGCGAATCAACTCCTTCGATGGTAAGCAGGTTGGAGCCTACGCCCGATATGTGGGCTCCCATACGGTTCAGCATTGCCGATAATTGTTGCAGATAAGGCTCGCAGGCGGCGTTGTAAATAGTTGTTTTCCCTTCTGCCAGCACGGAGGCCATCAGGATATTGGCTGTTCCGGTAACAGAGGCTTCATCCAGCAACATATAAGCTCCTTTCAGCCGGCCGGCTTCTATCTCATAAATATGCCGTTCGGAATCATACCGGAAAGAAGCTCCCAGCTTCTGTATTCCTGCAAAATGGGTATCTAAGCGCCTCCGTCCAATCTTGTCGCCGCCCGGCTTGGGTATCAATGCTTTACCGAAGCGCGCCACCAAAGGCCCTACAATCATGACCGAACCCCGGAGCGAGGCGCTTTTGCGTAGAAAGTCATCGGTATATAGATAGTCGATAGCTACTTCGTCTGCCTGAAAAACATACGTATCGGGCGATAACCGTTCTACTTTCACCCGCAAATCGCGTAAAAGCTGAATGAGGTTATTAACGTCTAATATATCGGGGATATTATGAATAATAACTTTTCCGGGCGTAAGCAATACGGCGCAAATCACTTCCAGCGCTTCATTCTTTGCCCCCTGGGGAACAATCTCGCCGGATAATCTGTAACCGCCTTCTATAACGAACGAACTCATCTGTTTTTCCGGGAATGATTTTTCTTTCCGCTAGTATTGTTATTATTGCCGGTGTTATTGCTTTTTGCCAGAATATCCCGGCTTTCGGTAAGTTTATATTCTGCTTCGTTCAATACAATTTTACCTTGCGATAATTCGTCGAGGTCTTTAAATATCTTCCGGTCGTCTACCGACTCTTTGTTCCAGCTGAGGAAAGCCCTTTTCATCTGGTTGGCCAATAGCTTTATCAATTGGTCTCTTTCGCCTCCTGCTTCCATCTCGTTTGCTTTTTTTATCATCAGTTCCAATGTTCTGCCATAGTGTTTGTAGCGAATACGGGCATTGCTATATGGAATACGGGGAGGTTTGCTGTATAAATTTTCTTTTTTAATCACTTCATAAGGATAATTAATATCCAGTTTAAAGTCGGCCATAATAGCCAGATGATCCCACAAGATGTGCTTAAAATCATTAACGTCGCGCAGATGGGGAAACATATTTCCCATTATGTTAATGATTGTGCCGGCGCAACGCTGGCGTTCCTCCCTCTTGGGAATCGCAGTGCAATAATCAACCATGTTTTGGATGTTGCGGCCATACTCCGGCAAGGCCAGCCTGTTCAGTTCGGTATTATAAATCATTCTGTATGTTGGATTGTTTGAATGCGCAAAGTTACACAATTTATTGTAATGTCCTATTATAATGAATTAAAGAATAGGCTCCCAGCCCGGTTCGCAGGTTCGTTTCCACAGGGCCTGGCCTTCCGGGCTGTTGAGGATATGCCCGCTGGAAGGGTCGACGGCCGGTACGCCAGGCGATATTGCCCAATTGTACCCATGTTGTGCTCTTGTGCAATTCGGCTATATCTGCGCCTGGTAGCTTATTGTCTCTGATGGCATCCAGGAAGTTCTGTATGTGAGGCGTATCAAGGTTAGCGCTTGGGCTTGACGTATCGCGCCCGTCGATAACCTCTTTTGAATCGGTTTCCCTGATTAATTTGTTGTCCGGGTCGTACACCCTGAAGCCATTGTGCCCGGTATGCATGGCTCCCGCCTCGCCGTAGAAGATAACGCCCCGGTCGGCGCCTTCCGAACTTACGTTGGTAGGGAAGTCTACGCCCAGCCCCCAGCGTATTACGTCTATTTCATGCGTCCCGTTGTTTAACGCTTCGCCGGTTCCCCAATGCCAGAACCAATGCCAATTGTAATGAACCAGGTTGTCGCGGTAGGCGCGCCTTGGAGCCGGGTCTTGCCACAAATCGAAATCAAGACCTGTACAATCCGGTTGTATTTGCGTGCTGCGGCAATGCTTAATTCGCCTTCTCCCGGACTATGGCTACATGGTTTTTCCACATAAACATGTTTTCCCGCCTGGCAAGCCATGATGGTGGCCGGGGCATGCCAATGGTCGGGAGCGGTAACCAGTATGGCGTCAATATCTTTGTTTTCAAGTATCTTGCGAATATCCTTTTCTGCTTTAGGATTGCCCCCCCCGCCTGTTTTACGGGATTCATTCCCTTTCCCAAGGCATTGTGTTCCACGTCTTTGATACGCTGAAAATTACCCGCCATGCCGGCGCCCCTTCCGTTTGTACCCATTACGGCCATGGCAAACCGTTCGTTAGCCCCCACAATGTTAGCATAGCTTTTGGCGCTGAATGTTAATCCACCCAACGTCATCCCCAGCCTGTTTAATAAAACTTCTTCTTGATGTGTTTTTCATATCGTTATTACTATATTAAATGTTTCGGAAAGATACGATTGTCTCCGTAATCCGGCAAAAGAAAATATTCCCGTTTTTTTCACCCATCTTCAAAACGTTTCTTTTTATACTTCATGCGGTAAGCTTTTACGCATTAACGCGGGAGGGAATTGGGGCGCATCCCCCGCCAGGGCCGGGAACCGGGCTTTCTGCTGCAAGTCTTCCTCCTCCCTGCGCTCGTCGTCGGTCGTCCCTGCGCTCGTCGTCCGGGCTTTCCGCTGCAATCCCTTGCGCGGACTATTGCGGACTTCGCCCAAGCCTTTCCTGTTTGTCTGCATAGCCACGGGGTCGACAGCAAGGCCCGGTGAGTCGACAGCAAGGCCCGGTGAGTCTACATCGAAGCCCGGTCAGTCTACAACAAAGCCCGGTGAGTCTACAACAAGGCTCTGTCAGTCGACAACAAGGCTCTGTCAGTCGACAGCAAGGCCCGGTGAGTCTACATCGAAGCCCGGTGAGTCGACAACAAGGCCCGGTGAGTCGTCAACAAAGCCCGGTGGGTCGACATCCAGGCTCGGTGGGTCAACCCCCAAGTCTGGTGGGTCAACCCCCAAG
>JAIRKZ010000135.1 GCA_031259845.1 Tannerellaceae bacterium
GTTCTTTGACCCGGACACGGGGCAGAGGGTACGGTAAGCCTGCGGGCTAAACTTGACCCATAGTTATTGAAGAATTGCGGCTGTTTTGAAATCCCCCTGGCTGTTGCCGCGTGAAAAGCAATTTGCCAATTAAACCCGCCTTGTATAGCGCCTGGGCGCTATCTATGCGGGACGGCCTATGGGGAACAAAAGAGGCGGATTTGCGCTTTTTGTATATATACATTGGTCCTGTTTTATGGCCTGGTCAATGTGTCCCGACTTGTGATAGTATATGCAGGAAATTTCAGGGGGAATATCCCAAACTTTTGATGAGGCACAGTAATGTCCAGACCAGGTTGGGTAAGGGGTAGCGTGAATGAACAGGGAAAGAAAAGAATAATGCCGGAACTCAAATTTACCCGGGGCGACCGGGTTCGGGATACCTATACCGGAAAACTCGGCTTTATTACCGGAAAGAAGCGGATCTTCGAAGATTCCTTTTCATGGGAAGTTGGCTTTGGCGATTCCGAACCTCAATATATTCGCGAAATTTATCTTGAACTTGTCTCCGACGATGATGATATGTTCTCCCGCTTTGAACAATGTCGGTTCAATGGCGTTATGGATTTGCGAAGGATTATCCAGCAGATACGACTTGAAGGCAAACTGACCAATATCTTCTACTCCATGCACAATTCATCGACCCGGTTTATGCCTCACCAATTTAAGCCGGTCATGAAGTTCATAGAATCCGCCACAGGCCGCCTTTTAATCGCCGATGAAGTCGGTCTTGGTAAAACCATCGAAGCTATTTATATCTGGAAGGAACTTCTTGCCAGAGAAAACGCCAAACGTTTCCTTGTCGTATGCCCTGCCCAGCTTTGCCATAAATGGAAAAACGACCTTTTACGCTACTTCGGCATACCTTCGCGTATTGTAGGCGCCAAGGAACTCCTTGAGCGGCTTAAGGAATCACTGCTGAACTATAACAGCGACCACTTTGTTCTTATAACCAGTATTCAGGGCATCCGCTACCGGGAAAAAGAGAAGGATACCTCTATCGGGCATACCAGCCGCTCTAAACTCAACGATTTTTTTGAACGCTTTGACGTAGAACACAATGACGAACTGTTCGACCTGGTCGTCATCGACGAAGCCCATTATCTGCGGAACAATACGACGGCAAGTTATAACACCGGTGAACGGCTCCGGGACATTTCCCGGTATATCCTGCTGCTCTCGGCAACGCCCATACAGACCAGTTCAGAAAATCTGTATAACCTGCTTCGCCTCCTCTCCCCCGAAGACTTTTATGACCAGATTATCTTTAAGGAAATGCTTAAGGAGAACCGATCCGTTGTCTCTCTGGCTAACGCAATACGGGGCAATCTGCCAAAACCGGCGCTGCTGCCTTTATATAATGATATCAAAAACAAAATTCAGGATAACGAGACGTTGAGCGCCGGAATAAAAAACTATCTTGAAAAGGAAAATACGACCGTAGAAGAACGGATGTCTCTTGTTTACAGCATTCGGGATTCAAACTTCTATAGTCAGTATTTTACCCGGACCAGAAAGCGTGATGTCTTCGAAAACAGGATAAGACGAAACGCCGAAACCCTGGATTATAATTTTTCCCCTCTGGAATATAATTTATACCAGGAAGTTACGAGATACCTCAAGAAAAAAGCCGAACGAGCTTCCCCTTCCCTGATTTTCAGGCTTATCGCGCGCCAGCGGCAGATGACAAGCTGCCTTCCCGCAGCGCTTCAACATTGGAAAGACAATGATGTTATGACTGATCTTTTATATGAAGACATGGGATATGAAGATGATGAAGAAGAAACAAATCAGGGTAGGTTTGATGATATTCCCTCTATCGAAATCAACAATCAAATTATAGAGCAGTTTACACTAAATGATTCAAAGTACAAAGAACTATTATCCGCAATATCCCAAATTATTTTTACAAACAAAAACGAAAAAATAATCATCTTTTCATATTATCGGTATACCATTGACTATCTTTACAGGCGCCTTACAGATGACGGTTACTTATGTGAAAAGATAATGGGCGGCATGGGGGATGAAAAGGACGATGTTATAGAACATTTCAGAACGGACCCGGATTGCAATATCCTCATTTCGTCGGAAGTAGGTTCCGAAGGCATAGACCTTCAGTTTGCCAGTATCGAAATAAACTATGATCTCCCCTGGAATCCCATGCGTCTTGAGCAGCGCATAGGCCGTATAGACCGTATCGGACAAGAAAAAGAAAAGATCAGGATATTGAATTTTACCTGTCAAAATACTATTGAAGACACTGTATTACAACGCCTGTATGATCGTATAGATATTTTTAAACATTCTATCGGCGATATAGAGGAAATACTTGGAGAAGAAATCAAGCAGATTTCAATTGCCTTGCTTACATCCGACCTCAGCGAAGAAGAAAAAAAGGAAAAAGCTTTCCAAAAAATCGAGGCCATAGCCAGTAATAAAATCGAAATGGAAAAACTGGAAGAACAGGCGGGCCTGTCCGCAGCGTTCTCCGATATTATTATCGAAAATATAAACAATGCAAATAACAACAAACGTTATATAATGGCGTCTGAACTTATCCAGTATACCGAAGATTTTTTTGCAAACAGTCAGAGTTCTCATAAATTCGTTAAATTTAACGGAAGTGAATATAAACCTTCAATCATATATTATGATTTCGTCAAAAAAATATTCTATTACAACAAGCCGAATGGCGCTACAATTGAGGAAATTGAGAAAATAGAATATTTCAAGTATTCGATGATTGAAGATTCTTTGCCTCAAAGTCAACATCTGTTAAAAGAAAATATGCCATACAAGCCTGAAATTTTATGCGGCCTTTTTTTTATCGCGTGTCTGATAAAGGAAATAAAAATCCCCGCCGCAGAGCGGCGGGGTATTTAAGATTTTTGTTTGCGATTCAGTCAAACAATGTAGGCTGATCGTCATTTCTTATCTTTTGTAGCCGTTTGTAATGTTCTTCTG
>JAIRKZ010000165.1 GCA_031259845.1 Tannerellaceae bacterium
CCCGTCCGAACACACGGACGCTTGCTTGTAGAACATGGGTGCTTGCTTGTTGAACATGGACGCTTGCTTGTTGAACATGGACGCTTGTTTGTTGAACATGGACGCTTGTTTGTTGAACATGGACGCTTGCTTGTTGAACATGGACGCTTGCTTGCTTAAATTAAAAATGCCCGGAACAGGCAGCACTCCTGTGTCGGGCAGGATAGTAAGAGGAGGAGGATAAACGCTTACCGGGTCTGTCCCGGTTCATAATTGCGGTAAGGGTTTTTCGGTGATGAGGCTGCCGTCGTATACACGCTCGCGCCCGTGGAAAGTCAGGGTTAATTAATGCGTTTATAGACTTTTATAAATGGATAATTGGGGATTTCTTCTACAATTCCTTTAAAATGCTTTAGTGTAAGCTGTTCGGTAGAGGCGTTGTATAGGTATTCGTCCACCTGGTCGCTACCCGTACCGTATACCTTCCTGTCAAATTCAATGTACAGATAGGTGTCGTCCATTTTACAGACGCGGTCGGTGTGCATTTTGTAGACGTACAAACTGTCACCCTGAAGCCTGTAGGTTGCCATTTTACCGTTACTGAAGTATTCGGTATAGGCGTCGGTGGGCGTAAGCGGTTGCACTTCTTCCTCTGCGTGTGTCCCTCGGCTATTAATTGCCATTTGCCGGGTATGGGATAGCGGAGCAGGTCGTCTTTCTCGCGCCCGTGGGCGTAACCGGCGGCGCAAACAATCTGCCCGGCGCACAGGTAGATGCTTGCGCCGGGCAGGGGGAGGAAGACGGAGAGGGGAGGCTGTTTTCTACCGGTCTGTCCATCCCGGTTCGTAATTGCGGTAAGGGTTTTCGGTGATGAGGCTGCCGTCGTATCCATAGTTTTGCCACAGGCGTTCGGGGTCTATGTCTCGTTCGGCTTTTGGGATGGGGAAGCGGTAGTAGTGGGGCTTTACGTTCTGCTTGCCCAAATCGGCGGCGACGTATTTTTTGCTTACGGCTTCTTTGAGCGTTTGCACGTATATGCGCCAGCGTACGAGGTCTGTCCAGCGGTTTTGCTCGTAGGTGAGTTCGAAGAGGCGTTCCTGCCGGATGCGCGCCTTGAAGCCATTATAATCCAGACCGGGCTGGAGGTCGGCAAGAGCCGAGGCTGTGGCTGCCGGCTGGCGGAAGGCGCGGCGGCGTACCTGGTTGATGGCTTCGTAGGCTTCGGCATTGGGGGCGCCGTCGCGCTCGTTGATGGCTTCGGCCTTGAGCAGGAGCACTTCGGCATAGCGGATTACCGTGCGGTTGATGTCTATCGTAGTAGCCGTAGTGGTGATGGCGGCAGTGTCAATGTATTTGCGGTAGCGCACAAAGTTGAATACAAACACCGAGTCGTCGCTAATCCTGTAATCCTTCAGGTAGGTGCCGCGCTTGCGCTGGTCTCGGTCGTCAAAGTCGTCTCGCCATTTATTTACGATGGTGGAGGGAATCACCTTTTTGTCGGCATCCCTTTCATAATAATTGGTGGAAAAGACGTGGGGCTCTACCGCGTTAGACAGTCCGCCGTAGAAGGAGCAGTGCACCAGGTGGTTTCCGCCGCTGGTAGCCGAAGCCTGCCCCTGGAGGTGCTGTACGGAGAAGATAACCTCCTTGCCGTTGGCATTGTTCCTGTCCCAGTTTGCCAGGAAGTCTTCTTCGAGCGAATAACCGGTTACGAGGTTGGCATACTGCACCGATTCGGCAAAGCGCCCCTTCCGCGTAGCATCGTCGGCGTCGTCGTCTGTCTGCCCCCATACAAGATGCACCTTCGACAGGTAAGCCAGGGCGGCGCCCTTCGAAGCGCGTCCCCTGTCGGCATCGGCATAGTCTGTATGAACAGGCAGCGCTTCGGCGGCCTCTTTCAGGTCTGATACGATTTGCCCGTACACCTCGTTGACAGCCGTGCGCGGTACCTTGTCGCCATCCAGATTGTGCAACACCAGCGGCACTTCGCCCCAAAGCTGCACCAGGTAAAAGTAGGCGTATGCGCGGAGGAATCTGGCCTCTCCCACAAGCCTCGTCCGCAGCGAAGGGGTAATGGTTTCAGAGGCTCCTACCTTGTCTATCACATCATTGGCGCGGGTGATAATGTTGTAAAGCGCGTTCCAGTTAGAAGCCACATAGCTATTGTCCGGATACCACTCCATCTTGCCCAGCAAGGCGCCGCCGCTGTTAGGATTTTCGCCGTTGGTTTCCAGTTCGGAAGTAAGGTCTATGGCATATCCCAGGGCCGTGCTGATACCTGTGTTAGGCTGATAAATACCGGTGGTGATGGCAATAGCGTCGTCGTCTGACTTCGGGAAATTGCTGTCGGCAATTTGTCCGAGCGGCGCCAGGTCCAGGTCGTTGCAAGCGAAAATACTTGCCGATAAAGTAGCTAATACTATATATTTTTTCATTGTTTATCCTTTTAAAACGTAAAAAACTTAATACGAAAGATTTATACCCAGGGAGACAGTCCTTGCCAGCGGATAGCTGCCCGTGCCGCCGCCCGTTTCAGGGTCGAGGCCTGTAAACCCGGTAAACGTAAGCAGATTTTGCCCCGACAGGAATACACGGAATCCGGCCGAAGGGGCCGAGGCTATCTTCACCGGCAGATTGTAGCTCAGCGTTACGTTCTTGAGCCTCAGGTAAGCGCCATCTTCCAGGAAACGGCTCGTTTGGTAAGTTGCCGCCGAAGTCCGCGCCTTCGGTATTTCGGCAGACGGGTTCGATTCCGTCCACCGGTTATTCAGCTCGGCCAGTCCGTTGTACGAGAAGTTGGGCGTAAGAAGCGTCTGGCGCAGGGAGTTGTAAATCCTGTTTCCGCTTACGCCCTGGAAGGAGGCGTTCAGGCTGAAATCTTTGTACGACAGCGCAGTGGAAAAGCCATACGTAACGTCAGGGTTGACAGAGCCAAGAATCACGCGGTCGTTGGTTTCGTCTACCACGCCGTCTCCGTTTTGATTCACAAACCGCTCGTCGCCCGGCTCCACGGCAGTTTTCCACGAAGGGCCGGGGATAGAAAGATCATCGCCCTTCTGAACAATCCCGTCGTACACAATCAAATACTGGGCCTGCGCCGCACTCCCTGTAAAATACGTACCGCTTGCAGAGGCTCCGATTATCTGCTCCACATTGCCAAGGCTAAGCACCTCATTGATATTTTTGGCAATATTGCCCGAAACCGTCCATTTCAGTTTGCGGCGGTCTATAATAACGCCGCTCACTTCCAGCTCGAGGCCCTTATTGCTGATATTCCCTGCATTCTGCAACACGCTGCTGAAGCCGGTTCCGATAGAGGCAGGCACCCGGAGCAACAGGTCTGTGGTCTTTTTATAGTAAGCATCGGCCGTGATATTGAGGCGGTAATTGAACAGGCTTGCATCCACGCCCGCGTTGTAAGCTGCCGTCTGCTCCCAGCGCAAATCAGGGTTTTCCGGTTTGGAACGCACATAGCCCACAGCCAGCTGGTTATTGAAAGAATAAGGCTGGGAAGCCGTAGTATAGGTAGCCTCATACTGATAATCGCCTATCTCCTGATTGCCCACCGTGCCGAGGCTGGCGCGCAGCTTCAGTTCGTTCAGGGTTTTGCGGACGCTTTTCAGGAAGGCCTCCTCGCTAACGTTCCACGAAAGGCCTGCCGAGGGGAAATACCCCCAGCGATGATTGGGAGCAAAGCGCGAAGAACCATCGGCCCTAATCGTGGCCGTAAGGTTATACTTTTCCTTAAACGTATAGTTCACCCTGCCTATGTAAGAGTTCAGCCTGGATTCGGACGCACTGGAATGGGGCGCTTCGCGGTTGTTGCCGCTCTGCAGGCTGTGCCAGAGTACCAGGTCGCTGGCAAAATTCGTAGCAGCCGCAGTAGCGCTTTCCGCCGAGGTAGTCTGTGTGGTATAACCCGCCAGCACATCAATGTAATGATTGCGGTTGAACTGTTTGGTATAATTGGCCGTGTATTCATACTGCCATATATCCGTGCGGCGGTTGCCCACGCTGGCATAGCCATTAGCCGTGAAGCCGCCCGCCGTATACGACGGGGCGAAATAATCAGACGTAGCATTGTTTACATTCGTTCCAGCCGCCAGCTTTACCACAAGGCCCGGAATAACGGTATACCGCAGGGAGAAATTACCGAGCAACGTATTGGCATGGTTTTGCGCCGTAGTATTCAGCAGGCTGGAGACAGCGTTTGTCGTTCTGTTGCCGTCGCGCAGGTCGCCCGTTTCAAAAGGGTTGGCATAGTTGTAACTGCCGTCGGGATTATAGATAGAAACGGCAGGAGAAGTGCGGAACGCATCGTCGAAAGGATTATTCCGGTAAGCATACTCAGGATATTCGTTCAATCCATTCTGATTCAGTTTGCTTGCATTCAGGGTGAGGCTAAGCGTAAGGCTTTTCAGCAAGTCGCGCTCCAGATTCAGCCGTCCCGTGTAACGTTTAAAGTTGGTAGCAAGAAGAATCCCCTCCTGGTTGGTAAAATTCCCCGACAGCGAGTAACGGGTTTTATCGTCTCCACCGCTGAAAGAGAATTGATGCGTTTGCGTAGCCGCCGTACGGAGCACAGCGTTCTGCCAGTCGTAACCGCTGCCCAGGGCTGCCGCCTCCGCATCGGAAAGCGCCGTTGCAGGCCCGCCGATTTCGCGGTTAAGCGCTACCCAGTCTTTGGCATTCAGTAAATCCAGCGTTTTAGTAGCCTGAGACCATCCGATGGCATACTGGTATTCAATCCGGTTCCGGCCTTTCTGCCCGTTTTTGGTGGTGATAATAATCACGCCGTTAGAGCCGCGCGAACCGTAAATGGCCGTAGCCGAAACATCCTTCAGTATCTGAATGCTTTCAATATCGTTAGGATTGATAGCCGCCAGCGGATTGAGGTTTGCCGTTACCTGGCTAACGATAGCGTCTGCCGAACTGTTGCTTGTAGAACTGTTAGACGTAAGCGAACTGTTTCCATACAATATCACGCCATCCACCACATACAGCGGTTCATTCCCCGCGTTGATGGAGTTTCCTCCGCGGATACGGGCCGTAAATACAGCGCCGGGCTGCCCTCCCTGCGAGATGTTCAGCCCTGCAGCCGCTCCGCCCAGCAGATTGTCGAACGACACGATGGGCTGCGAAAGCGTTTCCCTGGAAATAGAAGTAACAGCGCCCGTCAGTTCCTTGCGTTTCTGCGTTCCGTAACCTACCACCACTACTTCGTTCAGGAAGTTTACATTTTCGCGAAGCAATACGATAACCGGCTCTGCCGATTCGTACACATCTACTTCCTGGTTTCTGTAACCCAGGTAATCAATAGAAAGGGTAGCCGGAACCGATTTAACGCTGAGGGTAAAATTCCCGTCTGCATCGCTCGCCGTTCCCGTTCCTTTAGACCCTGCCAGCGAGATGCCCGCTCCGATAATCGGTTCCCGGGTTTTTTCGTCGAGCACTTTCCCGTTTATTTTCACATCATTTCCCTGTGCAGAGCCAAAAAACGGAAAGAAAATAATTGCTAATAACAAAAAACAGCTTATTTTTGTCATGGTTTAAAATTGTTTAATTAAGCGCCTTCCAATCCAAATTATCCAAGCGGTGCGGAAGGCGTTCTTTTGTTGATAGTATGATTTATTATTTATGCGCAAATAACTTAGTTTCCAGTACGGATATTTTCTTTTGCTGCTGAGCAACAGTTTTAGTATCCAGCCGGAGGAAACCGAACGGATTAATATAATCCTGCCCTTCCGAAAGCGCCCACTCCAGGAACTGGAGCGTTGCCGGGTTTACCTTTTCGGGCAATACAAAAGACAATTCCTCTACCGGTATCAGGTTGATGCTTTTATTTTCCAGCAGCGCGATGGTTTCGTCCAGGTTTTGCACATTAAGCGCTTCGGCATATTCCTTTTTCACGTCTAAGGGAAGCAGCGTAATCCCCTCGTTCAATTGCCGCGATTCGAGATTGAAAATATAGTTCAGATTATTAAAGCTAACGCCTTTTACGTCTTTCTTCACCGCATTGTTCAGGTAAATATCGTCGCCGGCAATCTTTTTACCTTTCAAGCTGCCGGCTTCGTATCCGAAATGCCCGGCAAAGGAATGCGATACCGAATACGAGTTGTTGCTCGAATAAACCGTGGCGTCGTATTTGTCCTTTTTGTCCGGTTCGCCGTCTTCGGCCAGAAAGTCTTTCTCAAAGAACAGCTCCCTGATACGCTTTTCGTTCAGTTTCTTCTTTTTGAGTTCATCCGGCAGCGCGTTGTCTTTCCCTGCAATCGGCAAAACGGCATACCGCCCGAAAGAGATGGTTGTTACCTCCAGCGGCGAGGCCTCGTTATCCCGTATCCCCGAGGGTATAACTTCAATAGAATGTTCGTGCGTATCCTTGCCGGCTATAAACAGCGATACGCCGGGATGCGTTTTTGAATACTCGGCAATCCATTTTTCCAGCAGGGCGTCTACAAATCGTACGCCTTTAATATAAACGGCTTCCTGCTGTGCAGGATTGTCCGTTGCATTTGTGGCCTGCGTATTTACGAAACTGCTGATGGCAATCAGTATAGCCAAACTTACTGTTTTTACTTTCCGGTTCATAATGTTTATCATTTTAATTTAATTAGTATTGTTCTTATTTTCCTGTTAACTAAAAAAGCTGCCCGTTTTTTTTCGGACAGCCTTTTATGCGTTTATCTTTTCCTGCTTTATGCACACAAACGACAGACTGTCCGTTCCCGGAAGTTACACATCATGCACATATAAAAACGATGTAAGCTCATATTGTTTCTTTTTAAGTTCGATGCAAAAATAAAGGGTTCCCGTTGTTGCCGCAATACCACGTTCATGGTATATTTTTGTTTTCCATACGGTTGCTGTATTCGCTGATGATAAGCGTCAGCGCCCCGTCGCCTGTTACGTTGCAAGCCGTACCGAAGCTGTCTTGCAGGGCAAAGACAGTGAGCATCAGCGCCGTGCCTGCGGCATCGAATCCAAGTACGCTTACAATCAAACCCAGCGACGCCATCACCGTTCCGCCCGGCACGCCCGGAGCGCCAATGGCAAAGATACCCAGCAACAGGCTGAACAAAATGAGAGACGACAGCGGCGGAAGGCTCCCGTAAAGCGTGAGTGAAACAGTCATCACAAAAAACGTTTCCGTAAGTACCGACCCGCACAGGTGGATATTGGCAAACAGCGGGATACCGAAGTCTATCATGTCGCGCCGCAAAACGTCTGACTTTCGTGCACATTCGAGCGATACAGGCAAGGTGGCGGCAGACGACATCGTGCCGATAGCCGTAAGGTAAGCCGGGGCATAATGACGCAACACGCGGAAGGGATTCTTCTTTGAATACACGGCAGCCAGCGTATACAGCAAGGCCATCCATATATAATGGGCGGCAATAACGATGAGGATGACTGTAAGGAACACAGGCAACTGCCGTGTAATCAACCCCTCGTAAGCCAGCGAGCAGAACGTACAGGCAATGAAGAACGGCAAGACGGGAATGATAACCCGCGTAACAATCAGTATCACCATATCCTGAAACTCATTCAAGGCGGCGATAATATGCCCGGCCCGGCGCCAGGCAGCCGCTATCCCGATAAGCGCCGAAAACGCCAGCGCGCTCATAACAGACATGACGGGCGGGATATGAAGATTGAATATCACTTCCGGCAAAGCCTGCCCCTCGCCGGCATCATTCACAATATGCAGATGCGGCAGAATGGCGTAACCCGATGCAACGGAAAAAAACGACGCCCCCACGCTGGACACATAAGCCAGCAAAAGCGCTATTACCAGTAATCGCGAAGCGTTGCTGCCAAGCTGCGTAACAGACGGCGCAATGAACCCGATAATGATGAGCGGGACAGTAAACATGATAATAGCGTTCAGCAGGTTTTGAACGGTAACGACAACCTGCATAACGCCTGCATTGGCCACAAGTCCGCCGGATATACCCACAAACAATGCGAGCGCCAGGCGAAAAGGCAAACTTCCAACTGTCTTTTTCAACATAACTTTTCAACTCCTCCCGTCTGCTTTATTTTTCTTCCAGCGCCTGCTGTAAATCAGAAATAAGATCAGTGGCGTCTTCCAGGCCAACCGATAAACGGAAAAGGCCTTCTCCTGCGAAATAGTTCCACGATTGCAGTTGTTCGCGGGTGGAGAGCTTGAACGACGTTTCCAGTAAATCTTTACTGTGGAGGTAGAAGATGAGCGACCGGTGATGCCCCAGCGATACGGCGTAGTGGATGATTTGTAATTTTTCGGCCAGCCGCGCCGCCTGTTCCCTGCCGTTTTCCATCTGAAAGGTAATCATCCCCGAAAAGTTTTTCATTTGCCGTTTGGCCAGTTCATATTGGGGATGCGAGGGCAAACCGGGATAAATCACCCGTTTGATTTTCGGATGTTGTTCGAGGAAGGCGGCTACCTGCAACGCATTTTCCTCGTGCACCCTCATGCGGATAGGGAAAGTGGCCATTCCCCTCATGATAAGCCATGCATTAAAAGGGCTTAAACAGCCGCCCAGACGGATAGACGTTTTCTTGCGTAAGGGAGAAAGCTCTTCCTTCCTGCCAAGGATAACGCCCCCCAAGGCGTCGCCATGCCCGCCAAGGTATTTGGTAAGCGAATGAATCACAAAATCGGCGCCCAATTCCAGCGGTTTGGTGGCAAGCGGCGTAGCGAATGTTGAATCCACCGCCAGTTTCGCTCCCGATTGGCGGGCAATCCCGGCAACCGCCGCAATATCCGTAAGGCGAAGCAACGGGTTGCATGGCGTTTCGATATAAATAAGGCGGGTATTTGGTTGCACAGCTTTCTTTACCGCTTCAAGGTCTGAAGTATCTACTTTGGTAATTCCTATCCCCAGCCTGGGAATCATCTCATTGGTTATTTCCGCAAGAGCGGCGTAAGCCACATCGCTTATCACGGCATGATCGCCGGCTTTAAGCAAATGAAGCAACAATGCACTGATGGCCCCCATTCCGCTGGCGAAAGCTACCGCCGTCTCTGCATCTTCGAGTACGGCAAGTTTTTCTTCCAGTTGATGAACGGTAGGATTCCCCCAGCGGGTATAAACCCATCTGTCGTTTTCTTCCATATTTTCAACGGAAAAACCGGCATTCGCATCAACGATAAAGGTGGTTGACATAACCAGGTTGGGCGCCGACGCCCCCGACGCCGCATCCGGCGCCTCGCCGGCATGGATGGCTTTTGTCTGTTCGCCCCTAAAATTGTTTTTCTTACTGTTTAACATATTGTATCACGCTATTTGCCGCAAAGGTAGCAGTGATTGGCACAGGGGGCAATCCCTTGTTTATGGTATATTACTCCATAACTATGTAAGAAAGACGTCGGGAATATTCCTTACGGAAGTTATAGCGGCTATTTTTTCCGGAACATTAAAGTCGGACGTGCAACTCACGCTACATTTTTTGCATTTTTTACAGGCATCATCCGCCAGGTTTAATGATAGCAATGTTTCTTTAGACAGGCTGGCATTCTTATACCCGTATGCATACATATAAGCGCGCATCAAATCGGGGATAGGCAGATGTTCGGCGCATTCGTCCGTACATTTACCGCATTGCTGGCAGTAAAGCAGTTCTTTTCCGCAAAGCATGGCTAAATAGTCCTTGTCTTTGGCTGTCAGTTGCGGGTTTCTGACGGCAGCCATACAGTCTTCGAACAAATCAAAATTCGTAAAGCCCGGGATGGCCATGGTTATATTTTCATTTTTCCAGGCCCATTTCAGGCACGCCTGTCCATTGATCCGGTTTTTACCTTCGGCGTCTTCGGCTCCGCCTGTCATTGTTTTCATAGCCACAAAGCCAATACCCGCTTTAGCGCCCCGGGCTATGGCATCCTCTATTTCTTTCAGGTTCTTTAATTTAAAGTTGTAGCTTATCAGGATAACGTCATAAATACCGGCCTCAATCGCCGCATCAATTAATGCCGGCTTATTGGCATGCGTTGAAAGACCAATATGTTTGATTTTACCTTCGGCTTTAAATTTCAATAATAAATCAATAATGCGTTTATCAGTAACCTGTTCCGTTCTGTCGAGCGCATGGGTATAGAATATCTCTACAAAATCCATTTGCAGACGTTTCAGGCTTAATTCCAGCAATGCAGTAAAGTCTTTTTCAAACGTATCTTTTAATGGATAGTCGAATTTCCCTTTTGTAGCAATTGTAAATGAATTCCGGGGCTTGTCTTTAAAGAAATTGCCTAACATTTCTTCATTTCTTCCGTTTTGATAGCCATGTGCCGTATCGAAGTGAGTAATGCCCGCATCATAGGCGGCGCGTACTACATTGGGATTGTCGGCACGCATAACGCCCATGCTTAATATGGGTATCTGTAATCCTGTTCTGCCTAATGTACGTACGGGTATGCTTTCGGCTGTTTTCCGGGTGGCAGGTTGCACCGTTGCTGCCGGCGCCGTATCAGGGATGAGCAGCGCGCCTGCGCCTGCCGTTGCGGATAATCGTATAAAATCCCTTCTGTTTACATTTTTGTCTTTCATAATTGTCAAATGGATTAGTTTGCAATTTTACTTAGATGGGATGAAACCGGATTGGTTTAAAGGCTTTTTGCCAGATTTTCTATAAAAGCGGTAGCCCCGGTTATCCGTTCGCCATTTTCGCTATAGATACCTATAATATATTGCCCTTTCCAAAAAGCGGGAATATCGCCGTTATACCTGTCTTTTATGGTAAGCGTTCCTTCCTGATAACCGGTATCTTGCCCGGTAAAATCAACATAAGCATTTAATATTGCCCGGGCCCCTTCTTTAGATTTACCATCAATTACAAATAATTGAAAGAGCTGGCCCCCGGCGTTTTTATAGGCGGCATGATACACTGATTTCAAAAATTCATGGCCGATATAGCTGGAAGTAATATAGGCTTCGGAATGGGGTAGTTTGCCTTCCTTCGGGAATAAATTCACAATAGGGGGATAACCGGCCTCAGGGCTGATTTTTCCGGCCAGGCTTTTACCTATCGCCCGTATGGATTCAGCAACAGGGTGGTTACTGTTTGTCCACATTTTTACATAAATACATCCTGAAAAAAAGTAAAGGTTTTTATCATCCCCCTGCGCTTCCCCGCCAATCGGAAGAAAGTCCAGATCAGACGAACGTTCGGAAGCATACATCCCAAAAGCATCTTCCGGCGTTGCATGCCGGTAGGCTTGTATGGTTATATAATCGCCATCCTTTTTATATTCCATAGAAGTCATTTCCCTGAAATTATTTTCTAAAAATAAGGGAGCCGCCCCGTTTATTCGATCGAATAAGTTGTCGGGGTTAAAAATTTCGATTTCACTGTCAATTGTCCAACCCGGAACAACGGGCAGGTACGATTTTAACTGTTCCGGTGTTTGCGCCCTGTTTCCTTGAGCAAAAAATGCAGATAATGTGATTATCATACATACGAGCTTGTAACTGTTTCTTTTCATTGGTCGGTATTTATTAGTTCTACAAAAATAAGAATAAAAATAATCAGGCATTAGAATTACCAAATTTTAAAGAATGCTTCTGTCCCTTCGTTTGCATTTTATCATTCTGTCATTTTACCCCCTTCCTGTCTCGCCTGTTTGTACTCCCATCCGTGACAGCCCCTGAAAACACGCTGTATTTGATACGTGCCTTTTGATAAAATAACGTAAAAAGGAAGTAATTATTGACTATCTATGCGCCAATTAATCATTTGCGTATATAAAATGAAGCAAAAAGCATCCGTTTGCTATCTGTTTGCTCAAAGAAAATAGCGCGTAAAAATAGTTCTTCCAGCGCCGTTCCGAGCTTTTGCAGAGTCATCGAAATGCTTTTGCAAAGTCATCGAAATCCTTTCCTCAAGCGTTCGCCATGTTTTCCCGGAACCTCCCGCCAAACCGTCGATAAAGCCTCATTTGATTACGAAAACAACCGGAATCGCCCTCCAATTCTTCCTGTTTGCATAAAACGCCTGTTAGCTGAAAACGCAAATTTCTTAAAATCTGTCAGCAAATAAGCCTTAACGGTAGCATTTTTCATAAGAGAATACAAACTCGTTCTGCGATGATGGGGGAATCTGAAAATAAAACCGTATTTTTGCGAATTAAGCTCAAAAACAGTTGCTAATGTCAAAAAAAGGAAGACAGATAATCAGTCGTATTTTGATTGTGATATTCGCATTTTACTATGCGAACATCTGCTTCTTTTATCATAGCCATATTATCAACGGCGTTACGATTGTCCACTCGCATGTACACGACGATGCCCATGCACAAACAGGTACGCATAGCGTTACCGAATTGGCGCTGATTTCTGCTTTGTCTGCATTTCAATCACTCCAGATAACCCTGTGCTTCATCGGCTTGGGGCTTTTTTTTCTCTTACAGGCAATTATTCGTCCTTTCGCCGGGGATAGAATTATCCATAGAACCGCTACGCGTATCTCCCTCCGGGCGCCGCCTGCTTTATCTTGCAGTTTGTTGTTTATCGGCTTGTGCCGGGCGTATTCAATTAATTAATTTTCAGTTGCCATCATACGGCAGCATTTCACATTTTAAACCATTATTCCCATGAATAAGTCATTCATATTGGCGAGTCTGTTGTGTATCGTTACATTAGCCTCGTGCAAACAAAATAAATCTGCAAATGAAAGTGCAGACATTCAATACAGAAAAGATACAATCGTTATATCCGGCAATTCGTCTGTTTTGAAGGAAATAGTTGTAGGAAGCGCCGGATTACAGGATTATTCGGCAGAGTTCAGAACAGTAGGAACCGTTCGTCCGGTTACGGGTAAATTGGCAGGGATTGCCCCGCCATTCGCAGGGCGGATTGTAAAGTCGTTTGTAAGGCTGGGGCAAAAAGTGGGCGCAGGTACGCCTGTTTTCGAACTTGGGTCTCCGGAGTTTTACGAAGCAACAAAGACTTACTTTGCCGCTCAGTCGGCCAACGAACTTGCCCGGATAAATTATAATCGCCAAAAAGAATTGGCAGCCAACGGCGTTGCCGCTCAAAAGGATTTGGAACAGGCTAAAAGCGAAACGCATATTGCCGCCAAGGAGTTTGAGCAGGCAAAAGCAACGCTTCAGCTATTCAATATTGATGCGGCGTCACTCCAAATGGGGCAGCCCTTAACAGTTGTCTCTCCCATTTCCGGGGAGGTAGTGAAAAATAACATCACCATCGGAAATTATACCCGGGAGGATACAGAACCGCTGGTAGTAGTTGCCGATTTGTCGCAGGTCTGGGTTGCTGCGCTTGTTAAGGAAAGCTATTTCGTATCCATTAAATCCGGAGACCGTGTAAAAATAGTTACCAATGCACACCCCAACAAAGTTATCTGGGGTACGATTCACTATGTAGGCGAAATGCTGGACGAAGAAACCCGTTCGCTCGAAGTGATTGTAGAATGTAACAACGCCGACAGGGAACTGAAAATCGGAATGTTTTGCGAAGTTCACTTTTTAAGTTCCCCTGCGAAAGCAATTATCCTGCCTTCAACCGCCGTTATGCAGGAACAGGATAATGATTATGTTTTGATAGAACTGTCAAAAGGTAAGTATATCCGGCGCAGAGTGGAAACCGAGTCCGTCCGCCAGGACAGCGTACGCATTGCCGGTGGTATAAGCGCAGGCGAGAATGTGGTTGTAAAGGGTGGTATCTATCTAAACCGGTAAGTTTATGGAAAAATTGATGAACACCCTGGTTAATCGTCGCTGGTTGATGCTGACGATATTCGTGCTGCTGTCAGGCCTCGGAATTTTTGCATGGAAACAACTTGTTATCGATGCCTATCCCGATATTGCCGACGTATCGGTTGGCGTCGCCACACAAGTGCCGGGACTTGCCGTTGCCGAGATAGAGCAGCAAATCACCATTCCCCTTGAACGTGAACTGAACGGTATTCCGGGCTTGAAAGTAATGCGGAGCAAAAACTTTTTCGGGATATCCAAGATAACGCTTGTTTTTGAAGGCGGAATAGACGACTATTGGGCGCGCCAACGGGTGCAGGAACGTATCAATGATGTTGATTTACCTTTTGACGCCAAACCCGGGTTAGACCCGTTGACCTCGCCCATAGGCGAAATATACCGCTATGTCGTTACCGGGGATAGAAGCCTGCGCGAACTTACGGAGCTTAACCATTGGGTTATCATTCCCCGCCTGCGTCAGATTCATGGTATTGCCGACGTGTCTAATTTCGGTGGCATTACCACACAATTCCAGATAGAAATAAACCCCAACAAGCTATCTGAATACCATTTATCGCTCAGCGAAATTACAGAATCCATCGAACGCAATAACTCCAATGCAGGAGGCAGCACGATTATCCGCGGGGATTTGAGCTATGTGGTGCGTGGCGTGGGGCTTGTGCGCGATTTGCAGGATTTGGGCAATATTGTGGTGAAAACCGTTGGCGGACTACCCGTCTATTTAAAAGATTTGGGCGAACTGAAATACGGCAACCTGGAACGCAAAGGGATTATGGGCTATTTGGACGATGAGATAAACTATGAAGATGGCGTTCAGGGCATGGTGCAATTGTTACGTTACGAAAACCCCTCGAGGGTGCTCGAAGAAATAAATAAGGCGGTTGATGATTTGAATAATACTATTTTGCCGAAAGGTATACGGATTCATACTTTTTACGACCGTACCGAACTGGTCGACGCCACGCTGAACACCATTTCGCACACGTTGTCGTTCGGCATTATCCTGGTTATAGGTATATTGATCATATTCCTTGGAAGCCCGAAAGGGGCGCTGCTTGCCACCATCACTATCCCTGTTTCGCTGCTGATAGCCTTTATCCTGATGTGGCTGACCGATATTCCCGCCAACCTGCTCTCTTTGGGCGCCATTGATTTCGGGATTATTGTAGACGGCACAATTGTAATGATGGAAACGATTCTCAAAAAACGGGAGGATAATCCCGGCGCGTCTTTGGACAGGGCGAGTATCGTTATGCGTGTTTCCGAAGTTGTCAAACCTATCTTCTTTGCCACGTTGATTATCATTATTGCCTACCTGCCGCTGTTTGCATTCGACAGAGTGGAGCAAAAACTCTTTACCCCGATGGCGTTTACACTGAGCTTTGCCCTGTTGGGAGCATTGGCATCGGCCTTGATTTTGATTCCCGGATTGGCATTCGCCGTATATAAAAAGCCGCAAAAGGTTTACCGTAACCGTTGGCTCGGACGCCTGACGGAAATATACAAAAGGCAGACCGCAAAAATAATTGTCGCACCCAAAAGAGTAATGGCTCTCATGGCTGTGATTCTGCTTGCAGTTGCCGGCTTTTCTACGTATGCAGGAAAAGATTTCTTACCCGCTCTTGATGAGGGAAGTATTTGGATTCAGGTGCAACTTCCTCCCGGCATGTCGCTCGAAAAGTCATCCGAAATGGCTACCACGCTCAGAAGTAAGATCAAAACCTTTGACGAGGTAACTTATGTAATGACCCAGACCGGACGCGACGACGAAGGCGTATGCCCATTCTCGTTTTCGCATATCGAAGTAATGATTGGATTAAAGCCATACAATACATGGAAATACGGCCGTCGCAAGCAAGATTTGATTGCCGATATGGCGGCAATGATTGATACAATGCCCGGATACGGCGTTGGCTTTTCGCAACCTATTATTGATATGGTTCAAGACCAGATTGCGGGGGCGCACAGCGATTTGGCCATAAAAATATTCGGTGAAGACCTTACCGAAAGCCGGCGGATAGCAGACGAGGTAGTTGAGGCTCTGTCAAGCATACAGGGAGTAGAAGATGTAGGCATTATGGAAGAACCTTTCCTGCCGCAGCTTCAAATAGTTGCCGACCGTGATAAAATTGCCCAATACGGGCTGAATGTAGCCGACGTTGCCGAGTTGATAGAAGTGGCCATCGGGGGCAAGGCTATTTCGCAGGTATTTATCGGTAGCAAAGTATATGATGTGATTTGCCGTTACAACGATATATCGCGCAACACGCCCGAAAAAATCGGAGCGTTGATGCTTACGTCGGGTTCGGGAACAACGATACCCCTTTCGGCTGTGGCGCAGATTAAAACCACAACCGGCGCGAGCATGATTTCCCGCGAGATGAACCAGCGTTTTGTTACCGTGCGGATGAATCTGCGGGGCAAAGATTTGAGTTCGTTCGTCAGGGAAGCCGAATTAAAGATAGAAAAGCAAGTGAAATACGACCACTCCAAATTCAAATTCCACTGGGCGGGACAGTTGGAAAACCAGCGCCGCGCCTTCGGCCGCCTTGCCGTAGTTGTGCCTGTTACATTGGCAGTGATGTTCCTGCTCCTGTTCTTTACTTTCGGTAAATTCCGTCAGGCGGGGTTGCTTATCGGGATGTTGCCGCTTGCGGTTTTCGGGGGTATGATGGCGTTGGTTGTACGCGGTATGACTTTCAATGTATCGTCGGCGGTGGGGTTCATTGCACTTTTCGGCGTCTTTATCCAAAACGGCGTGATATTGATTTCGCATATCAACGTGTTACGTAAAAGAGGAACGGAACTGAAAGAAGCGGTTATTTCGGGAGCCTCGCACCGGTTACGTCCTGTGCTGATGACGGCTACCGTAGCGGTACTGGGATTACTTCCCGCTTCTTTATCCACAGGCATCGGCTCCGATGTGCAACGTCCGTTGGCAACGGTTATTGTGTACGGCTTATTGTGCGGGACAATTCTTATACTCTATGTTTTGCCTGTATTTTACTATATGCTGGAAAAAAGAAATTTGAATAAGACAACCGATTAATGATGATTCCGATGAAAATTATAAAATCAATTATATTACTTTCTTTCTTGTGTATAGCCTTTAACGGTTATGCACAGGAAAAACAGGTTTTGACATTCAATGAATATTTGAATAATGTCAAAAAATCCAATATCAGCTATCTGACTGAAAGATACAATGTAGATATTGCCGATGCCAACGTAAAAGCAGCAAAAGTTTTTCCCGATCCCGAATTGTCGGTAAGTTATGCCAACAATCAGAACTGGAACCTGGAAATGGGTTACGGAATTGATGCCGAATTGGGCTGGACACTCGAACTGGGCGGTAAGCGCAAAGCCCGGATACGACTGGCGCAAAGCGAAAAGGAAATGACGGGTGCGTTACTGGAAGACTATTTCCGCAATCTGCGTGCCGATGCCACCCTTGCTTATTTAACGGCCTTGAAACAAAAAAGATTATTTGAAATACAACAATCATCGTATCAACAAATGCTCGGATTGGCGCTTGCCGACAGTTTGCGTTTCCGTGCCGGTTCCATCACGGAAGTCGATGCGCGGCAATCGAAACTGGAAGCTGCTGCCATGCTAAATGATGTGTTTGCAAGCGAAGGAGATTTGCAGGACGTTTTGCTTCAATTGCAATTGTTGCAGGGAAATAAAAACATGGAGTTGCCCGATTCGATTGCGGGAAGTTTGTCTTTCTCCGAACGCATATTTGATTTATCAGAACTTGTTACCGCTGCACAAAACAACCGTGCCGACTTGCAGGCTGCATTGAAATCGAAAGAGGTTTCGCAAAATAACCTGCGCCTGGCAAAAGCAAACAGGGCTATTGATTTGGGGCTTAGTATCGGCGGCGGTTATTCGTCCGAGGTACGGAACGAAATAGCTCCGGCCCCCGCATTCAAAGGCATTACGGCAGGAGTCAGTATTCCCTTGAATTTATCGAACGCTAACAAAGGGGCATTAAATGCAGCGCAATTGACGGCACAGCAAAGCGAGATGCGATATAAAGCCATTGAACTGCAAATAACGTCGGAAGTAGCGCAAGCCTATAATAAGTATAAGGTTGCCTGTCGTCAGGCAGGGCAATTCAATACCGGCTTGCTGAACGAAGCGGAAACCATCTTCAAAAAGAAAGTGTACGGCTACGAACGTGGCGAAACAAGTATCCTTGAATTGCTCAATGCGCAACGCACCTACAATGATGTGCAAATAAATTACAGTGAAACACTGTATAACTGTGCCGCCGCTTTGATTGAATTGGAACGTGCATGCGGTATTTGGGATGTGGAGATACAATAAAGCGGATAAGAGACTAAACTTTCGCTTTATCACTGTTTGTTCAAAGACATTCTTTATATTTGTAGCAATTAATCCTTTAACAATTAAAGTTATGAAAAGCATCTGTTTGTTGTGCCTGGCGTTCGTATGTATGATGTCGTGCGAATGCAATGATTCTTCCAAAGGAATGCAGTCATTTACTTATCAGCCTGATTTTGCCGCTATCAAGGTGAATCAATCCCGTTTGGCGTATATTGATAACCTGCTTCAGGAATATGTGGATAAGGGGATTATTCCACATGCGCTTACTTTTGTGGCAAAGGAAGGGCAGGTTATCCATAATAAGGCTTTTGGCTGGCGGGACGTTGAGAAGCAAATCCCGCTGGAAAAGAATGATATTTTTAGAATGTACTCGCAAACGAAAGCGGTAGCTACCGTTGCGCTGATGACGTTGTTCGAACAGGGAAAATTCCAGTTGGACGACCCGGTCTCCAAGTATATACCGGAAATGACGAATCAGGTAGTCATTGCCGGCGGAGATACCGGCAATCCTGCCACCCGGGATGCCGCTTCACCCGTATTGATCCGTCATTTACTGAGCCATACTTCCGGCATAACAGGCCCCCGTTACGATCCGGATACTCCCCGCGCGGAACATGAAACGCTGGCAGGCTATGTGAAAGAACTTGTGTCCTGTCCTTTAAGTTTTGATCCGGGAACGGGCTGGAACTACCATCCTGCGTCCGACGTTTGCGGCTACCTGGTGGAATATTTTTCCGGCAAACCTCTGCAAGACTATTTGCAGGAAGCTATATTTACCCCGTTGGGAATAGAAGATATGGCCTATTACTATGATGAAAGCTATAAAGATCGTTTCGTAACCGTTTACAGGGATAATGAAGGAAGAATTGAACCGGTTGAGATTTGGAGCGGGCGTTATCCGTTTGGAGAAGACCGCCGGTATGCCTCTGCCGGTACAGGCCTGAACGGAACGATTGAAGGGTATGCCCGTCTCTGCCAGATGGTGTTGAATTATGGAGAGTTTAACAACAAGCGGATACTGGGGCGCCGTACGATTGAGATAATGGGTAAAAATCAGGTAAGCCACCCAAGTAATGCCGATGATAATTTTAATTTCGGAATAGGTTTCCAGGTCTATCCGGGCGGGAAAGCGGATTGGGATATACTTCCGGGCGCTTCGCCCATGGTATCGCCCGGCTCCTTATCGTGGGGCGGCATGGCGAATACCGATTATATCATCGATCATCGGGAAAACATGATTATCCTGTTATATACCAATCGCATTCCAGACACATGGGTATGGGAAAAGTTCCTTAATACCGTTTATCAGGCGTTAGAATAATCCCTTTCCTTGTATAAGCCCCGGATTCCGGCAGAAGCCGCTTGCGTATGCAGCGTGCCGGTATTATCGTCCGGGGCAGGAATTGATTTTCCGTCTTTAATTACCTGAATGGCGCGGAGGATGGTTACGTCGTCTTTATAGAAAACAGGATAGAAGCCGGCTTCGTCGAAGAAATTACGTGAGATATACGCCATTAAGTGAGTTTCGATTAATTTAGCCGAAATTTCGATTAAGGCAGGGCGTTTCTTTATGCCTTTTGTAGCGGCAAAATCCGTAAAGTCGGACAATAAAGGCTGTTGTTCCAGATAGCTGTATAAATCCTGGTAAGTGTTGAAAGAGGATAGTTTATTAAAGTTCCTGTCCGAATATTCCAATACGTATAAGTAAAGAACGCCGGAATTGCGGGCAACACTGTTAAAATAAGACGTCACGCCGCTTGTATCGCTTGGAATGAATATATCCGGCATGATACCTCCGCCCCCGTACACGGTGCGTCCCATGGACGTTTGGAATTGGGGTAAATTATCCATTTTAATACTGTCGGCCGAATAAAATTCGCCGTGTATGTAACGGTCGTAAATATCCCTGTTGTAATCTTCTGTTTTCCCCAGTTCATATTCTTTCTGGATAGAACGCCCGGAGGGGGTATAATAACGGGCGATAGTGAGGCGCAACTGCGAGCCGTCTGTTAAAGCAATCTGTGATTGCACCAGCCCTTTGCCATAGGAACGGCGCCCGATAATCGTTCCCCTGTCGTTATCCTGGATAGCGCCGGCAAAGATTTCACTTGCCGACGCCGAACCTTCGTCGGTTAATATCACCACCGGGTTGTCCATACATGTACCGGTGCCATTGGCATATACATCGCTTCGCGGATACGCTTTTCCTTCCGTATAGACAATTAGTTTTCCCTGCGGCATAAATTCGTTTACCATCTGTACGGCTGCTTCCATAATTCCTCCTGAATTTCCACGCAGGTCGATGATAAACGAATTGCATCCCTCCTGTTTCAGTTTGGCGATAGCCGTAATAAATTCGTTGTATGTATTACGGGCAAACTTTGATACCTTTATAAAACCGATCCCTTTACTTATCTCATACGAAACATCTACGGAATGTACCGGTACGTCTCCCCGGGTTACTTCAAAATAAATCAATTCAGGATTGCTTTGGCGGTGTATGCCTAATTTTACCGTACTGTTTTTCGCTCCCCGCAGGTTTTTCATAACCTGGTTTTGATCCATTTTCCGTCCTGAAAAAACAGAGTCGTTTATGGATATAATCCTGTCGAAAGGTAGCAAGCCGGCTTTTTCGGAAGGGCCGCCCGGGATTACATTAATAATTAATATGGTGTCGGTTTGCATATTGAAGGAAACGCCTATACCGCTGAATGAGCCTTCCAGTTCTTCGTTCACACTCTCGGCGTCTTCGGCTGAAATATATACCGAGTGCGGGTCTAACTCATTGAATATTTTAGGAATCGTCCCTTCTATCAGTTGGGGCATGTTGACCGTGTCTACATACTGCTCGTTGATAATATCGAGGATGTAATTTATTTTATTGCCGCTTGTGTATGAGTGGCGATTACTGCCTTTATTACGGCTACTGAGGTTTAAGTAGTAATTCCCGATAAATATCCCGAAGGCAATACTTGCGGCGATAATTACGGGAAGCCAGGGGGTTAATTTCTTATCTTTCATTGTCTTGAAGTCTGTTATTCGTTTATATCTATATAGTCTACTATAATATTAGCCCGTATTAACAGGTCGCAACCGTCTTCTATCCGGTATTTTTCAGAGTACACAACCCGTATTATGCCTGATTGTATAATCAGTTTGGCACATTCAATGCAGGGAGCGGAGGTAACGTAAATCGTTGCGCCTTTACTGCTGTTTGACGAAGCGGCTACTTTGGTAATTGCATTTGCTTCGGCATGTAGCACGTATGGCTTGGTAACATTATTTTCGTCTTCGCAAATATTTTCAAATCCGGAAGGAGTTCCGTTAAAGCCATCAGAGATAATCATGTTCTCTTTAACAATCAAAGCGCCTACTTTACGACGGTTACAATAAGAATTTTCCGCCCAAATCATTGCCATTTGTAAATAGCGCTTGTCTAACTCATACTGCTTATCGTTTTTATCGTACATTATATAAAGTAATTATATTTGGCTTACATCTTTTTGTTTCAGTATACTATTTTGTCCGTCTGAAAGAATGTTTAGAGGCCGATTGCTTTTTAAACGGTCTGTTACCTGCCGTTTTCCCTTTTTTGAGAAAGCGTCCTTTTCCCTTGTAGTTTTTAGCGTGTACTTCGGGTTCGTATAATGGCGTTTCTCCCAAATGGGGGTCTATGGGGATTTTATAGATCGTTTTTCCAAGGAATGTTTCAATATGCTTGAAAGAAGCCTGTTCTTCTACGGAAACAAATGTTATGGCAAGCCCTTCGCCGTTTGTCCCTCTGGCGGTTCTTCCGATACGGTGTACATAGTCTTCCGGGTCGTGCGGGATATCAAAGTTTACAACCAGCCTGATGTCATTGATGTCTATACCGCGGGATACCACATCCGTTGCTACTAATATATCGATACGTCCGTTTTTGAACTCTTTCATCACCTCTTCCCGCTGCGATTGTTCCAAATCCGAATGCATGGCTCCCACGTTGAACTTCATGCGTTTCAGCGTAGCGGCCAATTCTTTGACTTTCATTTTGGATGAAGAGAAGATAAGTACGCGCTGCGGACGGTTTTGAGCGAATAAATCTTCCAGGATGGTAAGTTTTTGTATCTCATAGCAGATATAGGCCGTTTGCATGATTGTATCCGGCGGGCGTGAAATGGCTATTTTTATTTCTTCGGGCTCTTTGAGGATTGTTTTTGCCAGGGTTCGTATTTTGGGGGGCATCGTGGCTGAAAACATGACGATTTGGCACGAGGAAGGAAGTTGTTTATGTATCAGCATAATGTCGTCGTAAAACCCCATATCCAGCATGCGGTCGGCTTCATCGAGTACAAAATAAGACACCTGCGATAAATCTACGGTTCCTAATTTGATATGGGATAACAGGCGTCCGGGGGTTGCTATTACGATATCCGCGCCGGATTCCAGCCCGCGCTTCTGCTGCTCCCAGGCAATGCCGTCTGTTCCGCCATACACGGCTACGGCAGATACCGGTATAAAGTATGAAAAGCCTTCAATCTGCTGGTCTATTTGCTGGGCAAGCTCGCGCGTGGGTGACATAATGATTGCATTAACCGCGTTTTCGGGGAATCCTCCTTTGCTTAGCTCGTTTATCAGGGGTAAAACGTAAGCAGCCGTTTTTCCCGTGCCTGTTTGGGCGCAGGCAATCATGTCTTTGCCTTCTAAAATAAGCGGGATGGTAAGTTCCTGTATCGGAGTTGTTTCTATAAAGTTCATGGCATCGAGGCCATCCAGGACAGCATCCTCCAGATTTAATTCATCAAATCTCATTTTCTATTATTAAATTGTGCGTAAAATTAGTCAATTATTATGAATTATCCATGTTTGCCGGTTATTTACGTTGGCCGTTGTAATAGCGTTTATATATTTTGTTGTATATACCTTCTTTACGGATTTTCCCGAACCAGCTGTTCAGGCTGTCTGCCAGTGCGGGAGAACTCTTTCTTACGGCCCATGCCTGCAATTGCGTAAAGCTGATATCCGTATCAATATCTATTTGGGGGAAATCTTTTTTGAGGGTGCGGGCTGCCTGTAAATCGCATACGGCAAAGTCTATATCCCCTTTGGCTACCATGATGGCTAATTGCTCCGAAGAATAAGCCGGCTCTTCTGCGATATAAATGGTATCGCCTATTTCATGCTCCAGGTGTTGCAGGCGGAGCAGGGCAGGGGAGTTATGGGGGATATGGATGGTCTTTTTTGCCAAATCCAACTGGTTTCGGAGAGGGTCTATGCCGTTGTTTGCTTCGCTGGTTCGCTGGATAAGTACCTGTTTGTTCATAACGATTGGGTGGGTAAAGAGGTATTTCTCCTTTATTTCGCTTGTAACAGGGATGTTTCGGGCTATTGCATCGCATTTATTTTCGTCAAGCGCTTTGAAACTTTCGGATAAGCTCATTTCCAGCAGTATTTGTATTTCCAGTCCGGCTATTTGGGCGATGGCGCGGCTTAGTTCGTATTGGAAGCCTTCTATCGTATCGCCGGATATATAATAGTCGGACGAACTGTATTCCGTCATGATCCGGAGGATTCCTCCGGCCCGGATTTCGTTATAATCGCGTGGCGTAACCGGGTGTTTCTGTTTTTGATTAATCTGCCGCAGGCTATACATCGCGGCGACTGCCAAAAACAGCAGAAACAGGTAAACGGATAGTAATTTGCGGGATTTCATACCTTGGATTAATTGTTGAACACAACAGAGATACCCATTTTCAACACCATAGGATTGAGCGGATAATGATACAGCGAGAAGTATTCGGGCCGATTGATAAAGAGCGCGCCCAGATTATAGCCCATTACAAAGAAGCGGGCTTGCTTGAGATGGAAGTTGACGTAGCCGTTCAGCAGCGGATAGTTGCCAATCTTTTTCTCCTGCTGTAGCTGGAATTGCTGGGTGGCAGGTTCGTAATAGGGGGCATAATATTTTGTGTGGTAATGCACGTCTGCGCCTACCTGCATGGTAAGAACCTTAGCCAGTTTGAAATGCACATACATATTGGAATAAGCGCTCACTTGCGGCAGCGGGATTACGTCTTTATCGCTGCTTAACTGCCAGGCCGCTTCGTTTTCCCATCCGAAAGCGCGATGGGTGAAATCCTGCTTTACCCGGGCGGTGATAACCTGCAAATTGCTTCCATGCTGGCGGGGGTATCCGTCTGCGCCGAAGTATACATGGTTCTGTATACTTTCCACTCCTGCTTGCAGCGTTGTAGCGGTAGAGGCCAGATGTACCTGGCCGGCGGCATGGAAGCGCTGGGTGTTTTTAAGTTTGGGGGTGTTGTTGCCCGGTATATCCGGGTCCCACCAGAAATAGCGGGAATGGTGGTATCGCTGGAAGAAGGCCGGGGTTACATTGCGCAAGTATCCGTTTGCCTTGACGGAGGCTTCCTGGCCGAATAAGGTAAACCGGCTGCTTAACTGGCCATTGATACGGAACTCTCCCAAATCGCTGCCCACCAGGCAAAATTCTCCTGTGGCATTGTATGTAAGTAACGAACCGCTTCTTTTAGACAGCTCGCCGCCGAGATAGGTTGAAAATTCATCGTACAGGCTGCTCAGCGGATAATCAAGGGAGGCCGGTTCGGGGCTTTCGCCGCTTCCTGTAATCCGGTGGTAAGCGAGGCCTTCGATGGCTGCCGGTAATTGGAATGTTCGCTTTTCAAACCGGGCAAAAGCCGTAAGGCCGAATTTCACCCAGTCTTGAAACCCTTCCCGCAGCGAAAGGGCGAATGTGTTTTTCAGGTTCCAGGCCGAAGCTGCATCATTCAGGCTGGCGTCTACGCCGAATACGTTTTCCAGCAGTCGCTGGTCAGGATTATATACAGCCGTGTTTTCCGCCGGGGCCAGGTAAGCGCTGTCTATATTGTTATTGGAAATAAACCTCCGCCGGTTGTCTTCATATTCCACCGTGTGGATGATGCTCGACACGGGCACGTATGCCTCCAGCGGATTGCCCTCTTCGTCTGTCTGTTCCAGTTCCCGGTAAAAGCCCAGGTTGTAGCGGTGGGAAAGGTAATATTGCTTTCCGCGTACACGGTTCCAGGTATTGTAGAAGCGCACGGGGTAGGTTCTTCTGTCTGTAGAAACCCGGCCTCCCAGGTCAAACTGTTCGGGGCGGGAAATGTATTCGTCGTTCGTTATCCCTCCGTTTTCGTAATTCACAAAGTTGAAATTGCTCAGCCAGGCATGCAGTTCGTATTTATCAACGCGGTAGCTGCCGAACAGGCGGTAGCTCAGCAGGCTGTTTCCATTAGCGTTGTATTGCCCGCGGCTGTAGATATAATCCATCTCCGCGCCCATGTTTACTTTCTTCCCGAAGTTCCATGTCAGTACGCCTTTCAACTGGTCTTCGCGTTTGATGGAAGCGCCGCCCTGGGTAAACATAATATTCGTGTAAGGGAGCCTGGTATCGTAAAAAAGGGCGTCTCCGGGCGTGGTGATATAATAATCGTAAGCATCGGCAAAGATAAAGTCGCGAGCCTCTTTCCGTTCCGAAAACAGCTTTGTTTGCACAGGCGAACCAAGATTGGCCAGGTAACCTGTAGCCAGCGACCGGGCTTCGGCCAGCGTACTGTTCCCGAAATTGAAATGATTCGTGTCCATCGGGGCCAGATACCTGTCTCCAATGGAAGGGGTAAGCCGGTAAGCCGAAATGCGCTTTGCCGCCAGGGCGCTATCGGCCAGTAAGACGCTGTCCGGCATTTCCGCCTGCGAAGCCGCCCGGCTGGAAAGAGAGAAACCTCCCCTGCTGCCCCTGCTGCCCTGCGCAGAAACCATCCCCGCCGATACAGTCCAAAAAACCGCTATATAATATAAGGTATACTTCATGGCTTGCAAATATATAACAAAAGGATATTTCCACGAAGGAAAGGGCGGAAAAAGTAGTTAAAGCGCCTAAATCGCCGGCGCATCTTAATTACCCTCTTTGAGGCTTTCATAGCGCTATGCATCCTTCAAAATAATTTTTTGAGGCTTTCATAGCGCTACGCATCCTTCAAAATAATTTTTTGAGGCTTTCATAGCGCTACGCATCCTTCAAAATAATTTTTTGAGACTTTCATAGCGCTACGCATCCTTCAAATTTTCATTTTGAGACTTTCATAGCGCTATGCATCCTTCAAATTGTCATTTTGAGACTTTCATAGCGCTATGCATCCTTCAAAATGAAAATTATTTGGTATTTGTTCTTGTTTTTCATGTATAACATATTATATTTGCATCATGTCTGACAATTAATCAGTATTAGGCCATGAAGATTATAAAAAAATTTGCCATGCTCGTAAACCATTTAAGGAATGGCGAGCATTATGAGTTCTACTATGAAATCATCCGGTTTGTAAGTCTGATAAGTAGCAGCCTGGGCGACCTGAGTAAGGTTTGGCTCTTGTTTGTCAACGCTTTCCAGCATGAAGACGATGTATATAAACACAGCGCAAAGGCCTCCGAAACAAAATATATCAGCAAGGCCAACGCCGAACGTAAAAACGTATTCGCGTTCATCAAAATGACCATCGAAACAGCTTTGCTCGGCGCCGACCCGGCCGGGAAGGAAGCCGCTGTGAAACTTTCCGAAATACTGGACAATTTCAAGAAGATACCCTTCGCGTCGATGACTGAAACCAGCGCGCTCATAACGAATATGATTCAAGACCTCCGCCTGCCGAAATATGCCACGCCGCTGGGCGTACTGGCCCTTACCGCAACGGTAAACAGACTGGAAGACCTGAATGAGAATTTTATAGACCTCTACGCCGAACGCGAAGACAGCCGCATCTACGCCGAACAGCGGGGCTCCATGAGAGAAGTGCGCCCCAAAACAGACAAAGCCTTCGCCAGATTTATCGAAACGCTCAACGTTCTGTATGCCCTGGCCGTCTCTAACGGCAACGCCGCAATGGCAGAGGTATACGAAAAGATTATAACGAAGGTGAACGCCGTGGTGAAGCAATACGAAACCATCTACGCCCACCGCGGAGGAGCCACCCCCGGCAACAGCGCCCCCGATGACGATGACAGCGATGACGGCGGCGGCAACCTTCCTCCCGACCTTCCCGGCAGCAACGCCCCCATACTGGCCGTAGCCTCGCAGGAAGTACTTTCCGACACGGCGATGTACATTTACCCGGCCGCCGCCGACGCCGACGCTTTCGCCCAGGCCCTTTACCCGGCTGCTGCGGGAGGCGTCTTACTGCTCGAACAGGCCGGCGAAGCGCCCGTACTCTTTCCCGTAACGGGCTTTAAAACGGAGAGCGAGGGCGGCGCGGATACGGTAAAGGCCCTTGAAGTAGCCTCCCCGTCGGCCAACCACTCTTTCATCTCCCCCTTCACGGGCGAAGGCCCCTGCCAGGCGTGGGTAGAAAAAGACGGCGAAGAGCTGGCCCGCTTCACCGGCATGGCCTATCCCCTTATGCTGGTGCTTGATGCAGAAAATTAAACGCGCGATATGCCGCTTTAATTCATATATGATGTTACACACGGAGAGCGTCTCAAGTGATTGAGGCGCTCTCGCCGTTTCCCCGTGGTTACATTCATTGACAGCTTGTGATTAAAAAAGTATGGCTCTC
>JAIRKZ010000188.1 GCA_031259845.1 Tannerellaceae bacterium
CCCAAGCTCGGTTTTCAATCTCCCAAGCTCGGTTTTTAATCTCCCAAGCTCGGTTTTTAATCTCCCAAGCTTTATATTCAATCTCCCAGGCTCGGTTTTTAATCTCCCAAGCTTTATATTCAATCTCCCAGGCTCGGTTTTCAATCTCCCAAGCCCGGTTTTTAATCTCCTGCCAAAGTATGCAGACAGAGAGGATTGTGGAGGGAAGAGCGGGCCGCCATCCGTCTCCTGATGTTGCCTGGGTTGGAATTATTGCAGGCGTAACATTTCAGTAATAAGGGCGGGGGGCTTTTATGGGCGGCTTCCGGTACTTTTGTCTTGAACAATTTTAAGAAAGGAGAACGATATGAAAGGAAATGTATGTATGGCCGCCCTCATTTTATTTGTGGTGCAGGCTGTGAGCGTGCGGGGACAGATGGTTGTTAATATCATTACGGATGATGATGTGGAAAAGACGGAGGCTGTAGACCAAACCGTCTTTTCCGTGCAATACCAAATGCGGTTTGTGCCGGATACGCTGAAGCCGGAACGCACCGTGAGCGAAACGATGATGCTCAGGGTGGGAGGGAAAAGTTCGGTCTATTACAGTTATGCCCGTTTCCTGGTCATTGCAGAGCAAATGAAGTAATACAACAGTATGATTACCTGTAAGGTGTACAAAAAACTATCCTCAGGGAAAGATTACCACGCTCGAACAGATTGCCATGAAAGTCAGCTGGTCGCCCTCCAGATACATCGAAGCCTCTTATCAATCCGTTATCCGTTACGGAGGCTCCGTTATCGGCCGCGATACCCGCCTGTCGCCACTATGGAGCATCGTGCGGGAGGCAAGCGTTTCATACCTGCTTTTCCCTATCGAGCTGAACCTGTCGGCAAGTTATTATCACAACGATGTGAACAGCAACCAGTCGGCCGGCGCTTTCTTTGCCCACGTATCCTTCCGCTTAAAGCAGGGCGGCTGGCAGTTCGAAGCCTTCGCCATGAACCTCTTCAACAGGCGGCAATACCCTTACGCCGAATATTCCTCCCTCAATAGCTATACCTCCCGGATAAATATCAGGGGACGCGAATTATTGATAGCAGCGAAGTATAAATTTTAATTATTATCCTAACTTTGCCGGAAATAAACTCTGAGACATGCCATTAAACGTACAAAAGAATTTGCCGGCAATTGATTTACTGAAAGAGGAACACATCTTTGTAATGGATTCATTGCGGGCGTCAGCGCAAGACATCAGGCCGCTCCGCGTGCTTGTCCTCAATTTAATGCCGCTGAAGATAACAACGGAAACAGACCTGGTTCGCCTGCTGAGTAATACGCCCTTGCAGATAGAACTCGATTTTATGAAGATAAAAGGGCATACGCCCAAAAATACGCCGGTAGAACACATGCAGGCCTTTTACAGAGATTTCGACGAGATAGCCGCACGCTTCTACGACGGCCTAATCGTAACCGGAGCCCCCGTGGAACAGATACCCTTTGAAGACGTGCATTACTGGGAAGAGATACAGGGCATCTTTGACTGGGCGCGGAGGCACGTAACCTCTACATTATATATATGCTGGGCGGCGCAGGCGGCGCTGTATCATTTTTACAAGGTTCCCAAGTATGAGCTGCCGGCCAAGATGTTCGGCGTGTTCCGCCATACCCTGCGCGAGCCGTTCCTCCCTATCTTCCGGGGCTTCGACGACGAGTTCTTCGTGCCCCACAGCCGGCATACGGAGATACGGCGGGAAGATATTATGAAAACGCCCGGACTGGCGCTCCTGTCCGAAAGCGAAGAGTCGGGCGTTTATATGGCCATGTCTCGCGGAGGGCGTGAGTTTTACATAACCGGCCATTCGGAGTATTCACCCTATACCTTGAACGATGAATACATACGTGATTTAAGCAGGAACCTGCCGATTCATATCCCGGCAAACTATTACAGGAACAACGACCCCTCCCTGGGCCCGGTAGTGCGCTGGCGGGGGCATGCCAACCTGCTGTTTACCAATTGGCTCAACTACTACGTATACCAGGAAACGCCTTATAATATAGAAGATATCGAAAAGCTATGACGGTAGAACTCCTCTCCCCGGCAAAAAACCTCGATTGCGGGATAGAAGCCGTCAATCATGGAGCCGACGCCGTATACATCGGAGCGCCGCGCTTCGGTGCACGTGCCGCCGCCGCTAATTCGCCGGAGGATATCCGCAAGCTATGCGCATACGCCCATCAGTACGGCGTTAAAGTATACGTAGCCCTGAATACGATACTGAAAGAAGAGGAACTGGAGGAAGCCGAATCGTTGATTTGCGAACTCTACAGGGCAGGAGCCGACGCCCTGATTATACAGGATATGGGAATTACCCGCCTTGCAATTCCCCCCATCCCGCTGCATGCAAGCACGCAAACCGACAACCGGACGGCGGCGAAGGTAAAGTTCCTCGAATCGGCAGGCTTCTCGCAGGTGGTGCTGGCGCGCGAGCTTTCACTGGATGAGATAAGGAAAATAGCGGAAGAAACGTCTGTATCGCTGGAAGTGTTCGTGCATGGCGCGCTTTGCACGAGCTACAGCGGGCAATGCTACCTTAGCGCCGCCCTTGGCGCACGGAGCGCCAACAGGGGAGAATGTGCGCAGTATTGCCGCCTGCCTTATACGATGACGGATGCACAGGATAAGGTGATAGCCTGCGGGAAACACCTGCTTTCGCTGAAAGACCTGAACCGTTCCGCCCAATTGGAAGCGCTGCTCGACGCCGGCGTTTCGTCTTTTAAAATAGAAGGCCGCCTGAAAGACGCAGCTTATGTAAAGAACATCACCGCTTATTACCGTACGCAGTTAGACGCTATCCTGGCCCGCCGTCCCGAACACAGGAGGGCATCTGCGGGGCAGAGCGTCTTTACCTTCAAGCCCGCTGCCGAGAAGAGCTTTAACCGGGGCTTTACGTCTTTCTTCCTGAGCCGGCGAACGGCAGACATTACCTCTTTCGATACGCCCAAGTCTACCGGCGAGTGGCTTGGAACCGTAAAGGAAATAAAAGGAAATTCGTTTACCCTCCAGGGGATAACGCCTTTGAACAATGGCGACGGCCTTGCCTTCTTCAATGGCAAAGGCCAATTGGAAGGCTTCCGCGTAAATAAGGTGGAAGGCAATCGTGTGTTCCCCTTCAAAATGCCTTCCTTAAAGTGTAAAACGCCCATCTGCCGGAATTACGACCAGGCCTTCTGCGCGCTTTTATCAAAGCCCTCGGCCGAACGGAAGATAGCGGTGGATATGGAGTTTACAGACAATCCTTTCGGCTTTACGTTACGCATAACAGACGAGACGGCGGCCGGCGTAGCGATAACGGCGCCCTTCCCTAAAGAACCGGCCAGGCAGGAGCAGCCATACAACATCAGGAGGCAACTCTCCAAATTAGGTAATTCAATATTTAAAGCGCGGAAGATAGATGTTTTGATGGAAGAAAACGGCTTTGTCCCTTCTTCCCTGGTAGCGGGGATGCGGCGCAGAGCCATAGAGCAGCTGATGATTGTACGGAAAATCCGTTACCGCCGCCCGCAAGCCCGCAAGGCGGATAACGTGTTGCCTTACCCGGAAAAGCGGCTCACCTATCTGGGGAACGTATCCAACAGCCGGGCCGAAGCCTTCTATAAAAGCCATGGCGTAGAAGAGGCGGAGCCTGCCTTCGAGCTGTGCCCCCGGAAAGGCGTGGCGTTAATGTTTGCGAAGCATTGCCTGCGGTATAGCATGGGATGGTGTCCGGTATACCAGCAGCAGGCTTCGCCTTATAAAGAACCTTATTACCTCCTTTACAAAGATACCCGGCTCCGGCTGCAATTTGATTGCAAGGCCTGCCGGATGCTTGTTGTAGCAGACAGTCATTAACAATCCTTTAATTTATATTTTTTATGAAACAGTTTATTGCAGTCGCATTAGTATGTTTGTTTTTGTTTTCCGGTTGTAAGGGGAAGCAGGCGCCGGAGCAGGCGCCCGACCTTTCCCGTCCGGTGTATGTAACCGTCAGTACCACGATGGGGGATGTAACGGTATTACTCTATGAAGATACGCCTTTGCATCGTGACAACTTTATCAGGCTGTGCCGGGAGAATGCGTATGAAGGAGTGATCTTCCACCGGGTGATTAAAGATTTCGTTGTTCAGGGGGGCGACCCTTCGAGCAGGGAAAGGGTTCCCGGCAAATTATACGGCGATGGAGACGGCGGATACACCGTGCCGGCAGAAATCCGCCCGCATTATTTCAATAAGCGGGGCGCCCTGATTGACGCCAAGGAGGTAGACAGCGAAAATCCCGGACGCGCTTCCGCCGGAACCCAGTTCTGCTTTGTGCAGGGAAAAGTATTGACAGACGAAGAGCTTGCCCAGAAGGAAGCCCGCATTAACGACATCCACCGCAAGTGGCTATACTATAAGTTCCTGGCGCAGGTGAAGGAAGAGAATCCGGGCGATACGCTGCAAACCCGGCTTTCGGATATGGCTTCGCTGATGGTAGCCGATACGCTTGCAGAAGATGGCCCGATAAGCATTCCTGCCAATCGCCGGGAGGTATACAAGACCATCGGGGGCGTTCCGCATTTAGACGGCTCGGTAACTGTTTTCGGGGAGGTGACGGAAGGGTTTGACGTGGTAGAAAAAATGTCTACAGCAGGGACAGACGAAAACGACCGTCCCCGGGTAGACATTGTTATCAAATCAACGAGAGTGTTTAACTGAACAGGTGGCTAAAGAAGCAGGCCGGCAGCCACTTCCCCGGCTTTTGACGGGCTGTTTAAGGCGCTTACCAGGGCTAATCCGAAATCGAAAACGAGGCCGGGGCCTTTTCCTGTTATTACGTTGCCGTCTGTAACGGCGGGCGCGTCTGTCAGGGTGGCTCCGGCTAAGTATTGCTCAAAGCCCGGGTAGCAGGCAGCTTTGCGCCCGCGAAGGATACCCAGTCCGCCCAATACGAGGGGGGCGGCGCAGATGGCTGCCACTATTTTACCGGATTCATACTGTTTGACGAGTAGTTCCCTGAGCGGTTCGCAGGCGTTCAGATTATCGCTTCCGGGCATTCCTCCCGGCAAGACAAGCGCGTCTGCCCCTGAGAAGTCTGCTTCTTCAAACAGTTTGCCGGCTACAAGCGCCAGGCCGTGCGCGCCCGTCACCGCATGTTCGCCTGTGATGGAAACAACGGTGGTATCTACTCCGCCCCGGCGTAATACGTCGATTGTCCCGGCGGCTTCTATCTCTTCAAAGCCTGTTGCTAAGAATACGAATGCTTTTTTCATACTTTATTATTTTAATGAATACCTGTACGTGATTGTTCCGCTTTGGTTATTTGTCCCGCTGATGCTGTTGAACCTGGTGCGCAGGGCGGCTTCGATGGCGCTTTTGCGCATCGAAGCGTTATCTATATTGGTTCCCCGGCCCGGTTCGGCGAAGATAACGTTTCCCTTCGGGTCTACCGTTATGTTGATTACGATGCGGCCTTCTTCCTGCACGGTATAGGCAGGGCGGGGCAGTCCCCCGGCTCCAAGCGTGCGCCCCTGGAGGCTAAAGGTGCCATAACCGCCGGTTCCTTCGCTTGCCCCGTGGTCGGTATTGCCGAAGGGGCTTCCCTGATTGCCCGTTCCGGCAGGGGCGTCTCCCTGTCCGGCTTCGCTTGTGCTGCCCGTGCCGAATGCCCCGGCTACGCGGTTGGAGATGGCTTCTTCGCGCTTACGCTGTTCTTCGGCCCGGCGCCTGTTTTCGGCCTCTTCGCGTTGGCGGCGTTCTTCTTCGCGGCGGCGTTCTTCTTCCTTTTTCTTTTTTTCGTTGTCTAAGGCAATGCTTTCTTCCATGTCCTGGGTTACGGCTTCTTCTGCGGCCTCTGTCCGGGGCTGGGGGGCGGGAGGCGTATATTGCGGTACGGTTTGGCCGGTGTACCTTGGTTCGAACAGGCCGGCAGCTTCGTTGAGGTTGCCAAAGTTTACCAGTATGCCGCCTTCTTCTTCGGGGGGGATGGTTTTCAGCGCCATCGTCCAGAGGATAAGCAGTATAATAAGGTGGAACGCTATCGTCCCCGCCAAGCCATATATGTTGTCTTTGCTGAGCTTCATCAACTACCTGATTGGCCTTGTGACAAGTACCATTTTAAATTTATTTTCATTTGCGATGTTCAGTATCTTCATTATCTCTTTGTAGGGAACTGTTTCGTCGGCATAGAGGGCGACGTACATTTCGGGTTCTTTTTCGTAGCTTTCCTGCAGAAAAGGCGTGATTTCGTCGAAGGAAACTTTCTTTTCCCTCTGCTTGCCGAAGGCGGCGTAATAATTGAGGCCGGCGTCTATCGTAATGCGCGTAAGGGGCTTGGCGGCCGTTTGCTTTTGCGACTGCGGAAGCGTTACCTTGATGGCATTCGGAATCACAATGGTAGAGGAAATCATAAAGAATATCAACAGCAGGAAGATAACGTCCGTCATCGAGGCCATGCTGAAGGATGATTCTACTTTTGTTCTTCTTTTCAGTCCCATGATTAATCGGCGGGTTCGTTTAATAAATCCATGAACTCCATGGTGTGGGCTTCCATCTTGTTCACCACGTTGTCTACCTGCGACACGAGGTAGTTGTAGGCAAAGAGAGTGATGATTCCTACCACCAAACCGGCTACGGTGGTGACCAGCGCTTCGTAGATGCCGCCGGAAAGCAGGGATACGTCTACGTTGGCGCCGGCGTTGGCCATGTCGAAGAAAGCGCGCACCATGCCGGTTACCGTACCGAGGAAACCAATCATGGGCGCCCCGGCTGCCGTTGTGGCTATGAGGGGAAAGCCCTTTTCAAGTTTGGCCACCTCCAGGTTTCCTACGTTCTCGATGGCCACCAGCACATCGTTCATGGGGCGTCCCAGGCGGGTAATCCCTTTTTCTATCATACGGGCCGAAGGGGTGTTGGTATTGTGGCACAGGTTGATGGCAGAGTCTGTCTTGCCGCTGTGTATGTAGTCTTTGATACGGTTCATGAACGACTGGTCTTCTTTAGCGGCGCGCCGGATAACCAGGAGGCGCTGGATGAAGATATAAGTTGCCACAAGCGATAATATCAACAGCACAATCATAATCCAACCGCCTTTAACGGCAAGGTCTATTATGTTCATTTGGGCTTCGGAAGGCGTCGCTTCGGCAGAAAATTCCGGCAGTTCGCCGGCCAGTTGCGCTCCTGCGGCTTGTAAGGAAAGTAGAATACTCATTGTTTTTTTATTGTTATAACGTTACTTTAATTACATTTGCATAAATGTTGCGACAAATTTAGCAGGTTTTAGGGAAAATAAAGAATAATGTTGTTGAAAGATTTCATAACAAAAGAGTACCCTGTGTTAAAAAGTTTTGACACAGGCGGATATGCGCTGTCTATGATGGACGAACTGAAAGTGCAGCATCTTCCCCTGGTAGACGACGGGGTTTACGAGAGCTTGCTGTCTGAAAAAGACCTGCAGGCGATGCCAGACCCTTCGGCGCCTGTTGCGGGGCAAACGTTGTTTGTGCCGGGCATTGCGGAAGAGGGGCATTTGCATGAGGCGATAGCGCGCATGTCTCGCTACCGGCTTACGCTGTTGCCGGCGGTTGATAAGGAAGGGAAATACGCAGGCGTCATTACGCGCGAAAGGCTGGTAGACGCCGTGGCGGAAGGGTGCAACGCCGAGGCGCCGGGGAGCGTGGTGATGCTCGAAATGTGGCCGCAGGATTATGTATTGTCAGACATCGCCCGCATTATAGAGGCCAACAATGCGCATCTGCTGAACCTTCTGCACAGCATTGAGCGGGATACGGGGCGGCTGCGCATTACCGTTAAGATAGACCTTGCAGACGCTACGCCTGTGATACGCAGCTTCGAGCGGTTCGACTATACGGTATTGTGTCATTTCATGGAAAAAGGAATGGCAGACGACGTATTGCTGCAACGGATGGACGAGTTATTATATTATATGAACATGTAAGGGCGGCGTAATGAAAGTAGGCGTATTTGGGAGCGAATACCAGGCGGAGAAGCATCATCTTATCAAACGCCTGTTTGAGAAATTATCCTCCATGGAGGCAGAAATCTTTGCCGACGCCGGTTTTTACCGCTTCCTTGCCGGTGCATTGAGCCGGCGCCCGCCGGTGAAGGGCCTGATAGAGGGAGACAGGTTTGACCTGGATATCGCCCTGAGCGTAGGAGGAGACGGGACGTTTCTGCGCACAGCCGCCCGCGTAAACAAACAAAACATCCCGATACTGGGCATCAACACAGGCCGCCTGGGTTTCCTGGCCGACGTGGGGGCGAACGAACTGGAAGATACCTTAGACGAGATATTCAAGAACTACTACCTTACCGAAGAACGCTCCCTGCTGCGCCTCCATACCGCCGAACGCCTTTTTGCCGGGTACAATTATGCCCTGAACGAGGTGGCCATACTCAAGCGCGACACCTCTTCCATGATAACCATCCACGCCTCCCTCGACAACGATTACCTGGCTTCTTACCTGGCCGACGGCCTGGTTATCGCCACCCCCACAGGCTCTACCGCCTATTCGCTCAGCGTAAACGGCCCCATCATCGTGCCGCAGAGCAATAGCCTTGTGATAAGCCCCGTGGCGCCTCATTCGCTGAATGTGCGCCCGCTGGTAGTGCCAGACACATCCGTTATAACGCTTACGGTAGAAAGCCGTAACGAGTATTTCCTGGTGGCGATAGACGGCCGCTCGGAAGTATTCCCCGCCGGCACGAAGCTGACTGTAAGCAAAGCCGACTACACAACGAAAGTAATCAAGCGTTACGGGCAGACCTTTTATCAAACCCTCCGCGAAAAGCTGATGTGGAGCGCCGATATCCGCTCCAAATAGCAAGACATCCGTAATTTTCCGCGCAGCCGCCGCCCATTTCCGCGCGGAATCTTCCCGTTTCCGTGCGGAATAGCCCTGTTTCCGTGCAGAAATGGGCCGTTTCCGTGCAGAATGGCCCTGTTTCCATGCGGAATCTGTCCGTTTCCGTGCAGAAATAGCCTGTTTCTGCGCGGAATCTCCCCGTTTCCGTACGGAAATGGGCCGTTTCCGCGCGGAAAAAAGCCGCTTCCGCGCAGGAATTTTTCAATTCCATACAAAAAAAAGCCGGGAAAATGTTGATATTATCAATATTTCTACTATCTTTGAGACGCTTACCAGGTAAATGAATCATTATTTTAAACGCTTAAATTAAGTTTATCATGAGTACTAGAAGTACCTTAAAGCAACCGGACAAAGAGTTCATTGCTTTTGCCAACGATTTTTACGCACAGGTTGACGACCACCAGATTCTCTGGGGGTTGGATGCGGATCGCGTAAAAAAGCTGGAAACGTATACGCGCCTGGCCACTAATGCGTATAATGCCAACAATACGCCTTCCACGCGCAATCATCTCACCTCCGTGACGAAAAAGCAGACGTTCGGAGAGTTGAAACAGTTCCTCTCGCTCTTTATCGATTCCCTTGAAGGCAATGAAGACGTGACAGACGAACACCTGGCAGACATGCACCTCCGCCCCCGCAGGCAGCCGGCACACAAGCCGCTGCCCGTACCCACGGAAGCCCCGCTGCTTATCTCCTCGCAGCAGCACGACGAGATAACGATATACGTTACCCGCAGCGAGCAGGGACAGCCGGCTCATGGCGTACAGCTTCAGCCCTATCACGGCTTCAAGCTGCGCTGGAAGTTTGAAGACGAAGACGAGTGGCATGTAGAAATGTCTACACGCCTTCATTACACCATCTTTTTTGATACAAAGGATGAAACGCGCCGCGTAAGCATCACCGTGGCATGGATGAACCCGCGCCTGCAGGAAGGCCCCTGGACGCAGCCCATCAGCATGGTGGTAGGGTAACACCCGTCAATGCGCTCTTTCGCGGAACTCGGAGGGGGTAACGCCTTCCTTCTTCTTGAAGAAGGTGGAAAACTGGCCGGCATTCTCGAATTTAAGGCGCCAGGCTATCTCGGAAATGTTCATCCGGGTGGTGGTAAGCAGCTCCTTGGCGCGTAGTAATTTTTGCTGTAGTTGATATTGGGCGGGCGACACGCCTGTATATTCCTTAAACATCCTCCGAAACCACGAATACCCCAGTCCCAGCCCGGAAGCAATCACTTCCGGGCTGGATGGGTTTTCGGCCTGCTTCTTCATCAGAAGGCGCGCCTCGTTTATCTTGTCTACCACATACGTATCGGCAAACGAAATATTCTTCTTCTTATAATAAACCGCGCCCAGGATATGCAGCACAATGCTGGAAATCATCTGCTGATAGCCCGCCTTTTCTTCCGAAGCAAACCTCAGTATATCTTCGTACAGGCCAATGATGGTAGCGCTAAGCCCGATGCGGTGCAAAGGCTCGGTAGCGGTAAAGAACTGCTTCTCGATGCGCCGGTCTATATGCACCCCCCGGAAGCCCACCCAGTACTCGTTCCAGCCGGTCTCGCTGTCGGGATAATAGCTGTGCCATTCGCCGGGGAAAAGCAATATCATCGTGCCCGCCGCTATCTTTTGCTCCACGCGGCACGACTGCGAAGAGAAGCGCCCGCTCCCCTTGGAAACGTACACTAATTGATATTCATTAAGGATACGCCCGTTTTGCGGCTTGAACTCATACGTATCGGGATGCCTGGAAAGCGGGTACTTGCCTTGCGGCGAAACAAACTGGTAGCCCACCGTAGTCACCACAATCCCCCAATCCTCATCGGCCGGGCCGATGGAAAGGTAGCGAAGCTGGTCGTGCTCTTTATTCATGTCAGAATTGAAAAGATTATTGTCATTTTAGTAAGCAAAGATAGCAAACGAACGCTTACATTTGCATCGTTACCAAATGTAATTGTTAGTTTACCATGAAGAAACATACCTTTTTAGCCATCGATATCGGGGCCACAAGCGGACGCGCCGTCATCGCCTCGGTAGAAAACGGCAAGCTCGAAATGCAGGAAGCGCACCGCTTTGCCAATAATATTACAGAATTACACGGAAGATACTACTGGGACGTCTTCAGCCTCTGTGAATCCATCAAAACGAGCCTCTCCCTCTGCGCGCGCCAGGGCGTGGCAATCGATTCGATGGGCATCGATACCTGGGGCGTAGACTACGGCTTCGTGGGAGCCGACGGATCGCTCACGGGCATGCCCCGCGCCTATCGCGACCCCTACACCGAAGGCGCCCCCGACGACTTTTTCCGCCTCATACCCCGCGAAGAAGTCTACCGCCTCACGGGCATACAGATAATGAACTTCAACAGCCTCTTTCAGCTTTACAGGGCCAGGCAGCAACGTTTCGCCCCCCTCGAAGCAGCTGCGGAAATCCTCTTCATCCCAGACCTGCTCTCCTACATGCTTACGGGAAATAAAGTGTGCGAATATACAATAGCCTCCACCTCGCAGCTGCTGAACCCGGCTGCCAAAGAGTTTGAACCCGCCCTGCTCAAAGCGGCAGGCGTTTCGCCCTCCCTGCTGCGCCGCCCGGTTATGCCCGGCACATTCACAGGCCTGCTTACCGATTCCCTGGCAAAGGAAACGGGCATAGGGAAAATCCCCGTCATAGCCGTTGCCGGGCACGATACAGCCTCGGCCGTTGCCGCCGTTCCCGCTACCGGCACAAACTTTGCCTACCTGAGCAGCGGCACATGGAGCCTGATGGGCATAGAAGTAGAACAGCCCATCATCACCGCCGAATCCTGCCGCGGCAATTTCACCAACGAAGGCGGCATAGAAGGAACCACCCGTTTCCTGAAAAACATCACCGGCATGTGGCTCCTCGAACAGTGCCGGAAAGAGTGGGAGAGAAGCGGGCAAACCTACGCCTACCCGCAAATCGTGGCAATGGCCGCCGAAGCCGCCGCCTTCCCCTCGGTAGTGAACCCGGACGACCCCTCCTTTGCCAACCCGGAATGTATGACCGCCGCCATCGCCGCCTATTGCAGGCAAACCGGCCAGAGGGAGCCTTCTACGCACGCCGAGTTTGTGCGCTGCATCTTTGCCAGCCTCTCTAACCGTTACGGCGAAACGCTTGCCGCCCTGAAAAAAATGGCCCCCTTCCCCATAGAAAAGCTACACGTGATAGGAGGAGGCTCGCGCAATAACCTCCTGAACCGCTTTACGGCCAATGCCGTAGGGATACCCGTAATAGCCGGCCCGGCCGAAGCCACAGCCATAGGTAATATCATGATTCAGGCCAAAGCAGCCGGCCTCGTAAAAGACCGGTGGGAAATGCGCCGCCTCATAGCCGAAGCCTTCCCGCCCGAAATATTCCTGCCCGGGAAGCAGTAAAAACAACGAAGTATTTAAAGAATTTATAAAATAAAAAGACATGAAAAAAGACGAAACCATCAAAGCTGCATTCGAACTGGCAGCCGACCGCTACGCCGCTTTTGGTATAGACGTAAACAAAAAACTTGAAGAATTGAACCGCATATCCCTCTCGCTGCACTGCTGGCAGGCCGACGACGTAAACGGCTTTGAAAGCCAGGGAGGGGAACTGACCGGCGGTATCCAGGTAACCGGCAATTATCCCGGACGCGCCCGCAATATCGACGAACTGCGCGCCGACGTAAAAACGGCCGCTTCACTCATCGCCGGTAGCCATCGCCTCAACCTGCACGAAATATACGGCGACTTCGGCGGCAAAAAAGTAGACCGCAACGAAGTAGAGCCGGCCCACTTCGCCTCCTGGATACAATGGGCGAAGGATAACGGGATGAAGCTCGATTTCAACTCCACCTCCTTCTCGCACCCCAAGAGCGGCAACCTCACCCTGTCGAATCCAGACGATGGCATCCGCAACTTCTGGATTGAACACACCAAACGCTGCCGCCGCATAAGCGAAGAGATAGGAATCGCCCAGGGAGACCCCTGCATGATGAACCTCTGGATTCACGACGGAAGCAAAGAAGTACCGGCCAACCGCCTGAAATACCGCCGCATCCTCGAACAGTCGCTCGACGAAATATTCGCTACCCAATACAGGCACATGAAAGACTGTATCGAAGCAAAACTCTTCGGTATAGGCCTGGAAAGCTATACTGTAGGCTCGTACGACTTCTACCTGGGATACGGGGCCAAGAAGGGGAAAATCGTAACCCTCGATACCGGCCACTTCCACCTCACGGAGAGCGTTGCCGACAAGATTTCGTCACTGCTTCTTTTCACGCCCGAAATTATGCTCCACGTAAGCCGTCCGATACGCTGGGATAGCGACCATGTAGTGATACTGAACGATGACCTGCTCGACCTGGCCCGCGAAATAATCCGCAGCAACGCCCTCGACCGCGTACATATCGGCCTCGATTATTTCGACGCTACGATCAATCGCATCGGAGCCTACGTAATAGGCTGCCGGGCTACGCAGAAAGCCATCCTCCAAGCCCTGCTCGAACCCTCCCTCCTTTTGCAGCAATACGAAGCAGAAGGCAAATACTTTGAACGCCTCGCCCTGCAGGAAGCAGCCAAAAGCCTCCCCTGGAACGCCGTATGGGATATGTATTGCATCGCCAATGATATCCCCGCAGACGAAGACTGCATCCCCGCCATCCGGAAATACGAACAGGAAGTAACGGGCAAGAGGATCTAAAAAAACAGCATTTTGTTTATGAACACAATTATCGGTTTACTGATTATTGCGATAGGGAGTTTTGGACAAAGCAGTTCATACGTACCTGTTAATAAGGTGAAAGGATGGAGCTGGGAATGTTTCTGGCTTGTACAGGGAATCTTTGCCTGGCTCCTCTTTCCTCTTTTGGGAGCGCTCCTGGCCGTACCCGAAGGAAGCAGCCTGGCGCAGATTCTCTCCGCCTCCCCCTCCGCCGCCCTCAAGGCAATGGGCTTCGGCATACTGTGGGGGATAGGCGGGCTTACCTTCGGGCTGAGCATGCGCTACCTGGGGATAGCCCTGGGGCAGTCTATCGCCCTGGGAACCTGCTCCGCATTCGGAACCATCATTCCCGCGCTGATGAAAGGTACAGACCTCTTTCATGGCAACGGATTGATACTCCTCATCGGCGTCTGCATAACCCTTGGGGGTATCGCCGTGATAGGCTATGCCGGAAGCCTCCGGGCAAAGAATATGACGGAAGAAGAAAAGAAAGCGGCCGTAAAAGAATTTGCCCTCACAAAAGGCTTGCTGGTAGCTTTGCTGGCAGGCATTATGAGCGCCTGTTTCGCCTTGGGGCTTGAAGCCGGCGAGCCCCTTGTGGCAGAGGGAAGCAACGAGTTGTTCAAAACCTTGCCCGCCACCCTGATGGTAACGCTGGGCGGCTTCTTCACCAATGCGGCTTACTGCATCTTCCAGAACATTAAAAACAAAAGCGGGAAAGATTATTTCGCCGTGCCAGGCGATACGTTGCTTGGTAATGTGTTATTCTGCGCCTTAGCCGGCGTGTTGTGGTACTCGCAGTTTTTCGGCCTGGGAATGGGAAAGAGCTATTTCGCCGGTTCGCCCGTGATGCTGGCCTTTTCGTGGAGTATCCTGATGTCGCTCAATGTTATATTAAGCAACGTATGGGGCATTATCCTCAAAGAGTGGAAAGGAACGGGCGTCACAACGATTTATGTCCTCATCGCCGGCATGGCGCTGCTGATATTCTCCCTTTTCTTCCCGAATCTTGTTTAAAACGCTGAAAGCAGTTAAGTAATAGAGTAATAATCATAGAAATTAACTAAGTCAAAAGAATCAAAAGAATGAATGAAGCATTAATGCATGAAATAACCCGTATAGCCGAAGTGGCCGGGTATCTCTGGACCAAAGGCTGGGCCGAGCGTAACGGGGGAAACATATCGGTAAACGTTACCGCCCTGATGAATGAAGAAGGAAAGAAACGCCCCGCCATCGCCCCTGCGGTATCTTTGCCGGAAGCCATGACAGCGATTGCCGGACACATCTTTTACGTAACCGGAACCGGCAAACGGATGCGCTACGTAGCACAGGCGCCATTTGCCAACGGTTCCCTGATACGGATTGCCGCCGATGGCCTTTCGTACGAAATTATTGCCGAAGAAGCGATTGCGCCTACTTCCGAACTGCCTTCCCACCTGCTGATGCACAATTACCTCCGCGCTGGCGGACGCGACAATAAAGTGGTGCTGCACACGCATCCTACCGACCTGATTGGGATGACGCACTGCAAACCATTTCTACAGTCCGGAATCATCACCCGCCTGCTGTGGCGTATGATTCCGGAGTGCCGTATCATCGTACCGAAAGGGATAGGAATCGTCCCTTACGAAATACCGGGTACAATTGAACTGGCGCACGCCACAATCAAACAGCTCGAAAAGCACGACGTGGTATTCTGGGAGAAGCACGGTATCCTGGCCGTAGGCGAAGATATTATCGAATGTTTCGATGCAATCGATACGCTCAGCAAATCGGCGCAAATCTACTTTAGCGCCCGCATGGCAGGCTTCGAACCCGAAGGAATGACCGATAAGCAGTTAGACGACCTGGTTCCGGCATTCGGCCTGGATAAGTTAGAATAGGCAAAGTAGCCCGGCAGTAAAAGCAACTAAGCAAGAATGAAGAAGACGATAGTTATAATAGTAGCAATCCTTTCTATTCCCGCCATTGCACAGCAGCGGGATAAACGGGCGAGGGAGTACCTCCCGCCCGTGCGGATTGTATGGCAACAAAGCGATACGCTGGTTAGAAATGCAGACTGTCTGCTTTTGCCGGGAAACGGGCAATCCGATTTGACCAATAGCCGCATCTGCGTAATGAAAAATACGGGCGATGCCCCGCCTGCTATCCTGCTTGATTTCGGACGCGAACTGCAAGGAGGTATCCAACTCGTTACCGGGATGTTTAATTCGCAAACGCCGGTAGAAGTAAGAATCCGTTTGGGGGAATCCGCCAGCGAAGCAATGAGCGACATTGGTGTAAAAGGAGCTACCAACGACCATGCCATGAGGGATTTTAAAGTAACTCTTCCCTGGCTTGGCGTAATGGAGGTAGGCAATTCCGGTTTCCGCTTCGCACGGATAGACCTCGTAAGTAAAGAAACAGAGCTGCATCTGAAAGAAGTAAGAGCTATTTATACCTATCGCGATATTCCCTGTAAAGGCTCCTTCCGCTGCAACGACGAGCGGCTCAACCGTATCTGGCAAACAGGCGCATATACGGTGCACCTCAATATGCAGGATTACCTGTGGGACGGAATCAAACGCGACCGCCTCGTATGGGTGGGCGACCTTCATCCCGAAGTGATGACGGTCAATACCGTATTCGGTAAAAACGAATCCGTACCCAAAAGCCTCGACTTGATACGGGATATAACGCCCCTCCCTGGCTGGATGAACGGCATAAGCTCGTACTCCCTTTGGTGGATATTGATACACCGCGACTGGTATTACTACCAGGGCGATTTAAAATACCTGGAAAAACAGAAAGAATACCTCGCCGGCTTGCTTCGCCACTTAATGGATAAGACAGACAAGGAAGGGCGCGAACAGTTAGACGGGAACCGTTTCCTCGACTGGCCTTCGAGTGAAAATAAAGAAGCGATAGACGCCGGCTTGCAGGCCTTGACGATCATGGCTTTCAAAGCGGGCGAAGAACTGTGCGCCATCCTTGGCGAGTTTGAATTGGCTAAAGAATGCAGCAAGGCCATGAACCGCGCCTTGAAAGCGTCGTCGAAAGCATACAAAGCAGTCCTCAATTCGGGAAAAGAGCCAGACGCCCCCGGCTCCAAGCAAGCGGCGGCATTAATGGCGCTGGCCGGCATGATGGAACCGGATAAGGCAGACGGGCAATTCTTGTCGGTCAACGGCGCAAGCGGCTTTTCTACCTTTTACGGATACTATATGCTACGCGCCATGGCTGCTGCCGGAAACTACCAGGGAGCGCTCGACGTTATCCGTCGTTATTGGGGCGCCATGCTTGATTTGGGCGCCACTACTTTCTGGGAAGACTTCAATATCGACTGGCTGGCAAATGCCGGGCGTATTGACGAATTGGTTCCCGAAGGGAAAAAAGATATTCACGGAGATTACGGAGATTATTGTTACAAGGGTTTCAGGCATAGCCTATGCCACGGTTGGGCTTCGGGGCCTACGGCATGGCTGAGCGAATATGTCCTCGGCGTGCAGGTGGTAGAACCCGGATGCAGCAAAGTACGTATCCTTCCCAATCTTGGCGATTTACAATGGGTGGAAGGTACATTCCCCACGCCCCGGGGTATAATAACCATTCGCCATGAGAAAAAAGCAGACGGCGAAATAGAAAGCGCCATAAAGGCTCCGGAAGGAATAATCATACTAACAGAATAAAAAGAAAGCCCTGCGGAAATTTTACTTATTTATTGTAAGCATACGGTAAAGTCCCCCTATTATTATTAAAAAACTGCTTATGCTTTTCAGTCAAGTAATTTGGGCGCATTTTGTTGTTTATCAGATTATTATACCATTTCTCATCTCATTCGTAACTCTTTACAAATGAGCAAAATAGAAATTATAT
>JAIRKZ010000127.1 GCA_031259845.1 Tannerellaceae bacterium
AAGGTGTGCGGATGAACTGCCCGTCAACCGGTAGCCTTATTGCTGCGCTCCACTGCCTTCTCTTTGAACAGCAGGGCTAATAAGCCCAGTAATACGCAGGTAGACAGGGTGGAAATGATAAAGAGCGTTTCCCAGTTGCAGGTATCGCCCAGCCTGAATACGTCTATCAGGTATCCGTTCAGGAAGGTGCCGATAAGGTAGCCTACGCCCCAAACGGCAAAAGAAAGGAAGCCCTGCGCCTGCGCTTTCATGTTGCCGGGCGCCGCCTGGTCGGTATATACCTGCCCCCCGACGAAGAACAGCCCGAAAATCAGCCCGTGCACCAGGATACCTGTTATATAGTAGGCCTGCTGTTCCAAAGCTACTCCCAGATAAAAGGTTGCGTATCGTACAACCATGGCGATTAGTCCGAATATCAACGTTTTCCTGATGCCGAATTTTAGCATGACCGTTGTTGTGATGACGAGGAAAAACATTTCGGCGAATTGCCCCCAGTTCATCGTTACGGTAATGTGCTTTACGTGCATGTCTGCTAAAAACATGGAACCGTATAAATGATACAGGTTGAACGGAATGACGGCAAGGAAAGAGATAAGCATAAAGATAAAGAAATTGCGTTCCTTCAGCATGGGGATTACGTTCAGTCCCAGCACGTCTTTTACCGAAAGCTTCCGGCTTTTATCGTCTGCCGGCGGCGTATGGGGCAGGAATAAATTAAGTGCGGCGGCCACGAACCCGGTAGCGGCGCCACAGTAAAGAGGAAGCGCCGTACCGTCAAAAACGCCAACGCCGAATACATAAATAGCCACCTGGCTGAATATACCCGACGCCACCCATCCCACAGAACCCAATACGCGTATGCGTGGAAACTGGCTGGCCGGCGCATGGTGCATGGCAATGGCGCTGGTGAGGCTCCAGGTAGGCATGTAGCATAGCATGGCAAGCATTACGGTAAGCAGCAGCCCTGTAAAATGGGTTTGCTGCGTAGCGAGCAGAAGTAACGCGCCTGTTGCCAGGTTTAGTATGGCCAGCACTTTCTCGCTTGCCACGTACCTGTCGGCAATTACGCCGATAAACGGGGAGGCCATAGACCCAACGGCCATCGAACTTAAAATTAAGGAAACGTGGTGCATCTCCAGCTTCAGCGTATTGGCAAGGTAAGCAGCCATAGGAACCCACCATACGGCAAGCAGTACGTACTGCATAAACATCATAACGCCCAAGCGAAACATCGTGGTTTGCAGGTTGTTCATTGAGAAAAAATATTATTAGGTTAATCTTGGGTGTAAAGATAACACACTTTTCTGATTAAAAAAATATACAGGAATTATTTTATTGTTTTACGTACACCTTTGCCTATCCCCTCAGGCGGACGATAAAGACGGCGCCCGGTTTGGAATAATAGTAAGAATTGCTGAAGGCGTCGAGGGCTTGCAGCCTGGATACCCGTCCGGTATGGTAGAAATCATCGTTGAACCCTCCCGCTACCTGCCATGACTTGCCGCTGTCGCTGTCGAAACAAAAGGTGTAGTCGTGCGCCGGGTCGGCAGGATTGTGGTAGCAGGATAGCCAGTAGCGGCTTCCGAAGCGGAGGGGGTAAACGGATACCTTTGCGGCGCCGGCCGTAAACCGCCTGCTGCGCAGCAGTAAGGAGTCTTGCAGTAAATAGCCGGGCGTAAAAGGCGGCGAACAGGCATACACATTGCCGCTATCTGCCGCTATGGCCAATTCTAACTGGAGGAAAAAAGAACAGGAAGGGTTACCGCTAAGGCTGGCGGGGGATAGCTCGTATGCCTCTGCCTTCTGGAAGGAAGAATCATATTTCACGGCCTGTTTCTCTACGAGGTATTGCCCGGTAGAGGGGTCGAAGCGCACGTTTTCTTCGGCTGTCCAGATATAATTGTCGTGCATAAGGATGGAATGTATCCGGTGGAATTCGTTGCCGGTTATTTTCTTCCTGTCCAGCAGTTCGCCTGTAAAGGAATAATAATGTATGTCGTCTTCGTTGCCAAGCACGATGAGCCGTTGCGCCGCCGCGTCTATAACATATCCGGCTACCTGTATCACTCCGGGATTGGTAATCCGGCAAATAAATGTTCCCGAAGCATGGAAGCGGTAGAGGGTGCGGTTACTTACAAGAAAGAGGTTGTCTTTTTCCCGCCGCAAACAGTTTATTTCATCTACCGGTTCTCCTGCAACCGGTTGCAGAGGGATAGCCGTCACTGTTTCGGCAATGTCGGACAACGAACCCCGCAACGAGCTTCCCGGAAGCAGATCGTCCGTAAACAACTCATACCCTAACCTGCCATATAAGGCAATCATAAGGAGCGTTAATACAAGGAAAGCACGTTTCATAAGCGCCGGTTATTTTACATACTATTACGGCGTGAAGATATACATTAGATTGATTTTTTTCATTCTTTATACAGCATTTAACACACTTCCTGCATCTTACTTAATATGATTCAATCAGGGTACTCAATAAAAAAAGAGAAGTGGTATGAATACAAAAAATGTCCTCGTTAATCTGTTCCTTTGGGTTTTCATTATTTTGACTCATGCGCAGGGAATGGCCGGGAATGGAAAAGCCGGAGATGAAAATAATGACGTTCTCCTGCGCAAAACAGGCAAGCTGTTCTGCTTTACGCAAGGAGGCGTGCTGGCGGGTAATCCGGACAACGTAAATAATGCGCCGTTCGTCATTAATACCTCGCTCAACTATGCCTTCAGCCGGCATATTTCCGCCGGCGCGGGAGTGGGCGTAGAGTTCTTTCACGAAACCCATCTGCCGGTTACGGGCAATGTCCTGTATCAGTTCGGCAATAAGCGGCTTGTTCCCTTCATTATGCTTCAGGCAGGCTACCAGGTAGCTTTGGAAAGCAAACAGACCGACAGCCGGCTTTATTACAGTGATCTCTTCTCCAGCGCTTATTACTCTCCCCGCAAGCTGGATGCCAGGGGCGGCTTCATGGCGAATCCTTCCATAGGGATTATCTATTATACAAAATATGGCTTTGGCTGGAGCCTGGCTGCCGGCTACCGTTACCAGCAATTGAATTACAAGGGCGAAGACGATTATAAAATGCAAATAGAATACAATCGCCTTTCACTCCAGATAGGTTTCATCTTTTAATCTTATCACTTATGAAAGCAATATATACATCTGTTCTTTGCCTGCTGGCAATTGTTTTTATCTCTTCGTGTACCGATAAGTATACGGAAGATATTCGCGTGAATGTACCTGTTTACATGCCTTACGGCGAACTCCGTTCGGGCGTAACGAAAGCGGCGCCGAGGGAACTGGTTAAACCGGGTAAAATATACTTTAAGGGGAGCTACCTGCTGGTAGTGGAACATTTTGAAGGGATTCATTTCATCGACGTCTCCAATCCGGCGCGCCCGCAGAATAAAACGTTTGTAGAAGTGCCTGGCTGTGTGGATATCGCCATGAAAGACGATTTGCTATATGCAGACAGTTATGTAGACTTAGTGATTCTCGACGTTTCCGACATAAATAATATCCGGGAAGCCGGGCGGGAAAATAATCTGCTCCCGTACACGCTTCCCCCGGCAGAAAACGACCGGTTGCCCTACGGCAAGGTAGACGAAGACAAGGGAGTAGTTATCGGCTGGCAGGAAGGGCGCGAAAAGCGCGAACTGGAAACCGTATATTATCCCTATTATCCTGAATATGTAATGGAAGACAATCTATGGTCGTCGGGAGTTGTTTCCCCGGGCGTTGGAACAGGGGGCGGTTCTACAGGCAAGAGCGGCTCTATGGCGCGTTTCGGGATATATGATAAATACTTGTACCTGGTAAGCGGCAATAACCAGCTACATACCCTGAATATCAGCAATCCCGCCAAACCGGTTCAGGAGGGGTGGATACCGTTTTACGGGGCGCAGTATGAAACGATGTTTATCCATGATAAGCATATCTTCCTCGGAACGCAGGGTGGCATGGTAGTTTATTCCCTGAAAGTGCCGTCTGTCCCGCAGTTGACCGGCCAGTATTCGCACATTACAAGTTGCGACCCTGTGGTGGTGCAGGACAGTATCGCCTATGTAACGCTACGGGGCGGAACGCTATGCAATGGAGGCGTCAACCGGCTGGACGTGGTTAAAATGACAAATGATTATTCGGCATACGAACTGGTAGCCTCCTACGGGATGGGCAACCCTTATGGATTAGGTATAGACGGGAATGTGCTGTTTGTATGCGACGGGAAAGACGGCCTGAGGATATTCGATGCAACAGATTATACGGCGATAACAGACAATCCGCTGGCTCATTTCCCCGAAATCCGGACGTACGACGTAATCCCGGTGAATGGCTACCTGTTTATGATAGGCGACGACGGGTTTTACCTGTACGACTACTCGGATATAAAAAACATCAGGCTGATTGGCCAAATCCCGGTGGCTAAGAATTAAGCGCTAATAACTCTTCAATTTGTGTGCGGTCGTTACTTAGGCGGGGAATCTTGTGTTGCCCGCCTAATTTTCCTTTTTGCTTCAGCCAGTCGTAAAAGGCTCCTTCGCGTGAGACGATAATCTTCAGGGGTTGGAGGGAGATACTTTTGTAGCGTTTGGCTTCATAGTCGGAGTTCAACTCCTGGAGGTGTTTATCCAGCAGCCGCTCGAACTCGTCAATAGACGGCGGCGTCTTTTCAAACTCTACAAACCATTGATGAAGCCCCTTGCCCTCTTCGAGCATGAAAAGGGGAGCGGCGGTGTATTCTTTTACTTTGGCGCCCGTCTCGCTGCTGGCCATACCTATCGCCTTATCGGCATTGTCTACCATTAACTCCTCGCCAAAGGCGTTGATATAGTGCTTTGTCCGTCCGGAAATGATAAACTTGTACGGGTGGATAGACGTAAAGCGCACCGTATCCCCGATGAGGTAGCGCCACAAGCCGCCGCAGGTAGTAATCACCATCGCATAGTTCTTACCGGTTTCCACACGTTCGAGCGGCAGGATGGCAGGATTAGGACTTTCCAGTTCATTGAAAGGAATAAATTCATAGAAGATACCATAGTCGGGCATCATCAACATGCTGGAGTCGGACGGATCGTCCTGGATACCGAAAAAGCCTTCCGAGGCATTGTACGTTTCTATGTAATGCATCTTGCCGGATGGCATCAGGGCCTTGTATTGCTCGCGGTAAGGCTCGAAGCTTACGCCCCCGTGAAAGAAAACTTCCAGGTTGGGCCATACGTCGGTAAGGTATTGTTTGCCTGTCTTCTCCAATACCGATTTAATCAATGTCAGCATCCAGGAAGGAACGCCCGACAGGCTGTTTACGTCTTCGTTCCAGGTGCTGTTTACGATGGCTTTTATTTTGCTTTCCCATTCGTCCATCAGGATGATTCGCTTCTTCGGGACGCGGAATAGATTAACGATGGGAGGGATGTTTTGTATTAATACGGCGGAAAGGTCTCCATAGTGTGCGCGCTGGTTAAGCGGAGAAGGGCTGTGGCTACCGCCCAGTATCAACCCCTTGCGGGAGAAGAAGCGGCTTTCGGGATTGCTTCGTAAATAAAGCGCCACGCAGTCAAAACCGCCTTTATACTGGCTATGCTTAATTTCGGGAGTCACAGGGATGAATTTGCTTTTATCATTGGTGGTGCCGCTACTCTTAGCGTACCACTTAACGACCGAAGGCCAAAGCACATTCTTTTCGCCGTTTATCATCCGGATAACGTATGGCTTAATATCTTCGTATCCCTGTAAGGGCAGGCGGGCGGCAAAGATTTCGTAGCTATGTATGCTTTTGAAGTCATACGCCGTCCCCCACTTCGTATGCCTGGCTTTGCGTAAAAGGGCATGCAGTTGCTCCCGTTGGATATCACCGGTATTTTGTACAAACTTCTCTATTTCCCGCTGCCGGGGAACGAATATCTGTGATGTCACTCTTGTTAAAATGTCCATGCTCTTTTAATGAATCGGATGCAAATGTAGCCATTATCGTGATTATTCCTATCTTTGAGGCGAATAATTATGCAGTTATGAGAATAGGTGTCCTTTCTTCAGGGGGAGATTGCCCCGGTATCAACGCTACGATACGCGGCGTAGGCAAGACGGCGATTATGCATTATAACATGGAAGTTATCGGGATACACAGCGGATTTTCCGGTATCTTAAACAAAGACGTGGAGCCGCTCAATGAACGCAGCCTCTCCGGTATCCTTAATCTTGGGGGAACCATATTGGGCACCTCGCGCGAGAAAACATTCCGCAACCAGATAGCTGCCGACGAAGGACAGTCTTCGGTATTGAAGCGGAGTTACGGCGAATTAGGCTTGGATTGCATTGTTTGTATCGGCGGGAACGGCACGCAGAAGACGGCGAACCTCTTGTCTGAAATAGGGCTGAACGTGATAGGCGTACCCAAAACAATCGACAACGACGTATGGGGGACAGACATTACCTTCGGCTTCGATACGGCTGTCAACATTGCTACGGAGGCGATAGACAGGCTTCATTCTACAGCCAGCTCACACAAGCGGGTTATGGTGGTAGAAGTAATGGGCCATAAAGCGGGATGGATAGCCTTATACGCCGGCATGGCAGGCGGGGCAGACGTAATCCTGTTGCCCGAACTGGCACATGATATCCATAAAGTAAATGCAGCGATTCTCGATCGCGCCAAGCGTGGGAAACCTTATTCTATTGTAGTGGTAGCCGAAGGAATCGGCGTTCCCGATAAGAAGAGACGCCCGGCAGACTTCATCGCCAAAGCCATCGAAGAAGCCACGGGCATCGAAACCCGCGAAACGGTTTTAGGCTATACCCAGCGGGGGGGCAATCCTTCTCCTTTCGACCGCAACCTGGCTACCCGTTTAGGCGGGCATGCAACGGAATTAATCGCGGGCAAACAGTTCGGGCGTATGGTCTGCATGAAAGGAGACAACGTAAGTTCTATCCCGTTGTCCGAAGTAGCAGGCCGGCTAAAAACAGTCACTTCCGAACACGACCTCATCATCCAAGGCGAACGCATGGGAATCACCTTCGGGCAATAAAAAGGCGGGATGACAAGCGTTGTTAAAACCGGAACGAAAGATAGAGGCCGCCTCCTGCCGGGTTTACCACAGGGGCCACTACCAGGCGCCCCGCCGCTTTGGAATTGACCGTATGAACAATGGCATTACGTATGGGGAAGTAGATGAGGTAAGACAGTTCGACGGACAGGATACCGAAACCGGCGCCGGCTACAGCGTCGGCTATCCAATGCCGGTTTTTATAGACGCGGGAACCGGCTACAAAAGCGGCAATGGCATATCCCGAACAGGCCAGCGCCAGACTGCTGTCTTTAAATTCTTTGAAAGCTACATGGGCTCCCAGAAAGGCGTTGGCTGTATGGCCGGAAGGAAATGAATAAGGAGCGCCGTCGGGGCGGGTTTGATTAATGCCTTTTTTCAAGCCTTGCACCATGCCCGCATTTAAACTTTCCGCCAATGCAACAAGGAAAAACTGGTCGATAGCGCTATGTTTTTCCCTGCCCATCAAATCGCAAACAAACACCCATCCCAGCATGCCCCATTCCAGGTAATCGTCTATCGAGACGTACCGGATAGAATCTTTGCGTGTGTACAGGTGATAATCGCCCCAACCGTCTATGGCTGTGCCCACAATTCCGGTTGTAATCAGCGCCGCCGGCAGTATCAGTTGGGTTGGTTTGAATTTGTAAGGTATCACAGGTATCTTTTCTACCGGCGTAACGGACAGAGTCGAATCTCCTGCCGGAGAAGATATGTTAGTAGTTTCTGCCTGTAGCGCCGCCGGTATACTCAGTAAAAGTATACCCAGGAATAGCAGGAAGGCCGGTTGTTTATTATTTTTCATATTTTCAGGAGCTAATTGCCCGGCAAAATTAAAAATATATTTCTAATCCGTACCGTTTGGTTAAGGAAAAGAGGATGCGCCGGTTTTGACGCACCCTCACGACTAATTGATATATTCGTAGTTGCTTCGTATTGATAATAATTGTACCAGGGAGGTGTAAGAAAGGCATTACTGAATCTAAATTCGGAACCTCCGGCTATCCATGAATCGTATTGTTTGGTGCATTTTACCGAAACTAATTTAAAAACGGAAGCGGAAGAAGACGCCCTTAATGAAACCTCGGATGATGAAACGGCATTCGCTTTTTCGGAATAAAACCAAACGCCGTTTTTCTCAAACATATTGTCGTTAAAATCAGGGAGGTCGCTATACGGTATGTTGTTCCTGTTTATTACCCATACCGGATGTTTCTTTGCATATTCTTCATTGACAATCAACGATTCTATTTTTTCTTTTCCAAAGGAATCTTTCGTACGCCTGTAAGCAACAACGTCCGAAACGTCATCGTCTTCACCGTCATAACGACCGTATGTAATCACGGGAATTTCTTTTCCATCCCAGTTCTCCGAATAGGGCCAGTAAATTTGTACATCGCCCTTACAAAGGAACGATTCCATATCGTTTCCCGTGAATGGCACGGACGCCAGACTGCTTTTCCCTATATTACAGATCGTTTCCTTTAAGTTGCCGGTCAATAAATTAGCGCCGGAAAATTTGTTCACTTTTGCGTTTTGAGGCTGTATGATCTCTATAAACCGAACCTCTTCGTCCAACCCGTACGACAGGCTTTTCTCTACCCCGCGTTTTATTTCCTTTGCAACATCCGCATTTACAATACCGGACAGCAACCGGGCGGTCGTTTGTAATTTAATATCCGCATCAGAGGCCTTTGTTTGCCCGTCTGCCGGTAAGCCAACGGCTAAATGAGCGCTGCCGGCATGCTCAACGCCCAGACCGTTTTCCTCAACTTCAAGTAAACCATTACAGGAGAAAAAAAAGAATAGCCCAAAACAGGCTATACATAATACCATTTTGTTTAAATACGTTTTCATTACATTTAAAGTTTAAGTTTAACATAAAAAATCAAGGCAAATATATATATATATAAACGAGTCGCGCATCATAAAGAAAGCATATTTATTGTTAATTAATGTTTGATGTCGCGTCAGGATGGCTATTCCATAGTCCGAACTTGGGAAAGTTTGGCCTTT
>JAIRKZ010000044.1 GCA_031259845.1 Tannerellaceae bacterium
TTGAAACGTCGCTACCGGGGAAATCACTTCTGGGGGACAGGCTATGGTTGCTGGAGTACAGGTCAGATAACGGAAGCTGTATTGGAAGCATACCTGAATCACCACAAGGACAGTCCGAAGTCGAATGAGAATTTCATTCTCGAATAGTTTCAATGAACTTCAGTTTACGTTTTTAATCGACTTTAGTCGGAACTCAAATGAATTTATTCATCTCCTAACCTATGGATTTTCAATCCATAGTGGTTGAGTTTTTACAAGACGGAAAATGTTCTGAAAAACAAGAATATATTTTCAATTGAGCCAATTATGAGCCGTTTTAGAGCCCATTGTTGTTTCTGAATAGCAAAACGATTACGCATTTGTGCTACAATCACTTCAAATTCAGAACTCCTGACTTGGCACAAATTAACATGTCGTGATTTTGAAATTCATCAATAACTCAGTACCGGGATATGTTGTATTCGTGTGGTTAATTTTGTCGATCAGTGCAGCGACAGCACGGTTAGCTCTTTGGTTAGCCAAAGGATACAGGGTAATGTTTAATACCTTTTTTCATAATCGGGGAATAAATCTATCGTCTGATAGATAATAGATTTAATCCTATCTATACGTTACGCGGCATAGAGCATACAAAAACTTTATTTTTTTCGTTGTTTTCAGTCACATTTCACATAAGGCTCTTATATTCCAACAGATAGCTGTGACTGAACAGGTGACTAAGCGTGATTAGAGGTGACGGAGCTTCAACTTATATATGCGAAGATACATTCTACGGGTGAGTTTAGAAAAAACCATTATAATGTCTTCAGTAAACCATTATAATGGTTTGATAAAGAGATTATAATGGTTTTCTGAAAGCATCGTAGTGGTTTGCCGGAGTCATCATGATGATGACTTTTCCTGGAATAGGTTTACAGTTTTGGGATTAATTACTAAAATAAACTTCTAATTAAAAAGCAGAATTGTACAGAGTGTAGCGAATTAGCTAATAGAGCGTTCGTTACGCTCTTTTTTGTTTTGCATTACAACAGGCTGAAAGCCATAATTAAGCAAAGTAACGCAAGAGTTCAGTTACTATCCCGTTACCGGGACAGTGGACGCAAAACGATTGCTACCGGGTTCTTATACAGTATTTTACCGTATTTTGCATGCCGTCAGATAACTCAATGATAACTAATTTTGTAACATTAAAAACATTGAGTTATGAGGTCAACATTCAAGGTCTTGTTTTATGTGAAGAAAGGCAGCGAGAAACCTAACGGAAACCTGCCTTTGATGTGCCGTTTGACTGTGGACGGCGAGGTAAAACAGTTCAGCTGCAAAATGGATATCCCGCTTCGTCTGTGGGATGTGAAGAACAACCGGGCATCGGGAAAGAGCGTGGAAGCGCAGAAAATCAACATTGCGGTCGATAGAATCCGTGTGGAAGTAAACCGCCGTTATCAGGACTTGATGCAGACGGACGGTTATGTTACCGCGACCAAACTGAAAAATGCCTATCTCGGCATCGGGGTAAAACAGGAAACGCTCTTGAAGCTATTCGAGCAGCATAACGCCGAGTTTGAGAAGAAAGTAGGCTATAGCCGGGCACAGGGTACTTTCAGCCGATACCGTACCGTCTGCAAGCACATCCGTGAGTTTCTTTTCCTCACCTATCATCGGGAAGATATACCGCTCAAGGAACTGAATCTTACTTTTATCAACGATTTTGAGTACTTCCTGCGGGAAGAAAAGAAATGCCGTACCAATACCGTGTGGGGATATATGATTGTGTTGAAGCATATCATTTCCATAGCCCGGAACACAGGCTTATTACCATTCAACCCCTTTGCCGGATATATCAACAGTCCCGAAATCGTGGACAGAGGGTATCTAACAGGAGAAGAGATACAAACCCTCATGGATGCCCCGATGAAGAATAAAGCCTACGAACTGGTGCGTGACCTTTTTGTTTTCTTGGTTTTTACAGGCTTGTCGTATGCGGACGTAAAGAACCTTACAACCGACAACCTGCAAACGTTCTTCGACGGCAATCTGTGGATCATTACCCGCAGGCGCAAGACCAACACCAATTCCAATATCCGGTTGTTGGACGTTCCCAAACGTATTATAGATAAATACAAAGGTTTAACAAAGGACAACCGTGTTTTCCCTGTTCCGAGCAATAGCTGTTGCAATGAAAAGCTGAAAAAGATAGGCATACAATGCAATATCAAGACCCGGCTGACCTACCATGTCGCGAGGCACAGCGCGGCAACGACAATTTTACTGTCGCACGGAGTTCCCATCGAAACGGTAAGCCGTATTCTGGGACACACCAACATCAAGACCACGCAGATATACGCCCGGATAACGAATCAGAAGATAAGCCGGGATATGGAATCCCTCTCTCATAAGTTAGAGGACATGGAGAAGAATATCTGCAAGGCTATCTAAGCGCATACCGCCAAGCAGCTATACATCATTCACTATGTTCAGTGGCAAAGTAACGGAATATTTATCAACCAATCATCATAAAACAGCCGGTAAAAATTGACAGAAATTGATTGAGATTGACGGGGATTATCAGGAATTGAGCGAAAGGCAATCGGTTATTCGATTGCCTTATTCATGGGCCGGCGGGGGATGCGTCCAAAACGAACTCCCCTGACGGAGCGGCGGTTTTTAGAGGATAAAAACGGCCGCTACCGTCAGGGGGAGCTTGCGATGCGCCTTGTGCGCCGGCGCGTAGCGTGGATTGCTTTAAGCCGCTATTACTCCGAACTGCTTTGTGCGCCCAGGAAATCATATACGGCTGCTCCGCTCATCACGTTCACCTGTAAGGCGAGGACGCCGTCGGCAGCCACTTTTCCGGCGATTTCTATCGGTAATACGCCATAGAGGGGCAATTCGTTCGTTTTGCCTGTTCCTGTGAGCGTATATTCGGAGCCTTCTTTAGATACGGATATTGTGCCGGTCAGCAGGATATCGCCCAGGCCGGGAATAGGTATGGCCGCGGCGAGGGATAGTTGTCCGATGGAAGCGTAAACCAATCCGATGGTTTGGCCGGGAAGCGGCAGCTCCGGGATACCTAATGCCGCGGCTTTCAATTCGCCGTCTCCGGAATATTCTCCCGCTATATCTTTGGCGAAGTCTAAGGCGTTCACTTTTACGCTAACCGTCTTGGAAGCGTTGTCTCCGGCTACTGTAATCGTTGCATTGCCGCCGTCTACGGCCGTAATCGTTCCTGTTTGGCTGACAGTTGCAACTTTCGGGTTATCTGTTGTAAAAGTCAGCTTTGTAGGGTTGGCATTGGCCGGAATGGGCCAATAGTTGAGCTGATAAGCGCTTCCCGCGTCCAGCGTAAGGCTGGAGGCTCCGTTCAGTTCGATGTCTGTAATGACGGCATTATCGTCAAAGTAATTAAAGTCGGCGTATTTGTTGCAGGCAAGGCATAACACGATGCACAGCAAGGCGCCTATTCCCTTAAAGATGCTATTTATTTTCATGCTTATTAAATTTATAAATGATCATTACCAACCAAAAATATTTTCCAATTTCGGATTAGTTACCATGTTTGAAACAGGGATTGGCCTGTAATAGTACTTCGGGTCTTCCCATTTGCGGTTGTTCGCCCCGCCTGTGAGGTTGATGCTGAACATGATGAAACCGTGGTCGCCAGCCGACAGATACCACTCGTTCGTTGCTTCTTCCAGGGAGAAGGATGGCAGGTTGCCGTCGTACGCTTCTTTTTCGGCTTTCGTTTTAAAGATAACGTAATCGGGCTGGCTATCGCCGGTTATGTCCGCCCCGGGCAACCCTATTTGCGGGATGTAGGAACCCTGCGGCAGCCCTTCCAGTAATTTGCCGCAAGCCCAGCGATACAGGTCTTGCTCGCGCGTGCCTTCCAAAGCCATTTCTACCCGGCGCTCGCGGCGTATCTCCAGGATAACGCCCCTGTTAGCGCCGCTTACATTCGAATATTGAGCGGCCAGCGCGGGGTCGATGTTACTGTTGGCGGCAGCCAGGTTCAGCGACGGCATACCTACGCGGGCGCGGAGCTTATTGACGGACAGGTCCAGGTCGTCCTGCGTCAGCGCGCCTGTTTCCGCCTTTGCTTCGGCATAAATCAGCAACGCCTCTGCATAGCGGTATACCGGCAGGTCGTTATAGCACGAACTCCAAGTTTCGGCCCCTAACGTTTCCAGTGTGCGCGGATAGTATTTTATCGCTTCGTAACCACCGTTCTTGATATGTATCGCCCAGTTATAAGGCGTTGTAGTTCCCGGTTTGCAAAAGCCGGGGTATTGAACCGTAGCCGCCATACGCGGATCGCGGTCGGTAAACATATCCTTATACTCCTTAGTAGCATAGCCGGCCTTGTCTGTAAAGCGGCTCCCGTCTGTCATCAGGTAAGATTCTACCAGCGTGCGGCTCAAGCCGTATTCGCCGTAAAGCCCGTGAAACGAACTATTGCCGTTTCCTTTTCCCAGCGTATATTCGCCCATCAGGATGATTTCGGCATTGCCGGACAGGTCTGCACTGGTAAAGAGGGCGGAATAACCGTCCGTGCCGTTGCCGGTAATTTGGAACACGTTCGATTCGATGATTTCCTGGGCCGTAGCGGCAGCTTTCGATAGTAAGGCGTCTGCCGTCCCGCCCAGGCTCAATTCAGAGCGGTATTTGCGGGTTGTCCCTTCCTGCAGGCAGAAACGGGCCAGCAACAGCTGAGCGCAATATTTGTTGATAGCCGTCCGGTTGCCCAGTTCCGGCTTGATATGGGCCGAAGCGTATTCCAGGTCGGCGATAATCGAATCGGCCACCAGCGTACGCGGGTCGGCCGGTTTGTACAAATCTTCGTCAGTAGTAGACAGCGGTTTGTTATACCAGGGCACATTGGAGTACTGCTGGATACGATTGATATAGAACATAGCCCGGAAATAACGCCCGATACCGATAAAATGATTGATTTCCTCCTGGTCTCCCACGGCTTTTCCCGCGTTAACCAAGAAGAAATTCACTTCGCGCAGATAGTCCCAATTTTTCCACCCGTCGGCATTCTCCTTGTTCAGAGAGCCTCTCAGCATATTGTAGTCTGATGTCTGCGTGGTGCGGTTGGCCATATTATCCGTGAAAACATCGTTGTCGTAGTTGTTCCGCAGATAGAAGATATCTCTTCTGTATAGTCCGGTAATATAGCTCTTCAAGTCGTCCGGCGTATTGAAAAAACTTTCCGCCGTAATATCCGTCTGAGGATATTTCTCCATAAAATCATCGTTGCAAGCGGTGGCCAGGGTGAATAAACCTATCCAATAGAAAATATACTTTTTCATACGTTTCTTTTTTTTATCGTTAAAAATTCAGATTCAGCCCTACCGTGAACACTTTCTGCTGCGGATAGTAAGTACTGTTTCCCAGCGTATAGTTTGGAGTATCATTATATTGCTCGCGTTGAACGGCAGTTGCCAATTCCGGATCAATCCCACCTACTTTCAGGTGATTCCATGTAAAGAGATTTTCAGCGCTCAGATACACGCGCAGACGTTCGAATTTCATCTTTTGCGTCAGCGCCTTGGGTAGCGTATAACCAATCGTAAGGTTCTTGAAGCGCAGAAAAGAGGCGTCTTGCAGATACCGGGTCTGCGGGGCGGCCAGTTCCGTGTTTTCCGCCACGTACGGCTTCAGGCGAGGGAAGTACGCCTCGTTGCCATTCATGGTCCAGTTGTCTAAGTTCCCTTCAATAGCAGACGACCAGGGGTTAGAGAATACGCCCCAGAAATCGTGGAAGTTCCCCACCGGATACCAGTCTTGTTTACCTACGCCGTAGAAAAACGCACGGATGTCGAACCCCCTGTAAGCCGCTTCAACCGTGAAGCTGTAGGGCAGGCGTGCGCTGCTATTACCGATAATGATGCGGTCGCCCGGGTTGTTTACCGTACCGTCTCCGTTAGTGATAGCGCCATCCGCGTCCAGGTCTTTAAACTTTAAGTCACCTTCGTAAACGGTTCGTCCGTTGTCTTCTTCCGCTACGTTCGTCTGGTCTATCTTTGCTTTACCGGTAGGATTCCCGTCGGCATCCAATACCAAGTCGCCCATTTGCAGGAATCCGTCAGTCACGAGCCCCCATATTTCACCTATTTCCTGCCCTTCATAGTAGTTTGCCGTGCCCCGGTCGGTATTGATAGACTTGGTCGGGTTGTCAAACTTCGTCACGTATGTGCGTGCATCAGACAAGTTGACCGTAAGCCCCACCGTAAGCGGCGAACCGCCCACATCGAATTTATCGTTATAGCCCAGGGTAATTTCCCACCCCTGCGTTTTCAAGTCGCCTGCGTTTTCTTTTGGAATATCCGCCCCGAATACGGCGGGAAGTTCCTTGCCCTGCACCAGCATACCTTCCGTATAGCGGGTATATTTATCTAACGACAGGTTGAGGCGGTTGTTCAGCATCGTGAGGTCTAAACCAAAGTTGATGGTGCGGACGGTTTCCCATGTCATATTGCCGGATACTACGCCGGGCGTTTTCACGTACAAAGACATCTCCCCGTCTACAGGAAGCGTCAGATAGTCCGTGCCCATGGTAGCGATATACGGATAATAACTCGTCAATACCTGGTTGCCGAGCGCCCCATACGAAGCCCTCAGCTTGAACTGGTCTATCTTAGCCGATTCGGCAATGGATTTTGCGAAATTCTCCTTCGACACGACCCATCCGAGCGAACCGGAGGGGAAAAACCCGAAGCGGCTGTCTTTTGCAAAGCGGCTGGCCCCGTCGTAACGCCCGTTCAGTTCCAACAGGTATTTATTGTTGTAGGCATAATTAACGCGCCCAAACACGCCGCGAAGGGCCAATTCTTCAATACTCTCCGCCACCTGAATAGGCCCTGTAGCCAGGTTTATCGAAGGCAGGCTGTTACTAATCATATCCGTACGCATAATCCAGGAGTACATATTCTTCGTGTGTTCCTGGTTGAATCCCAGCATGGCGTGTACGGCATGCTTTCCGCCGAATATCTGGTTGTAATCGGTATACACGTTGTACATCTGGTACTGGTCTAACGCAGATTTAGTGTACGCATAGTTTGTTCTGTTATTAAACGATTTCATATCCGTATTTCCCAAATCGCCCCACACATCATACTGAATAGGCAAGCCGGGCCCCGGCCTCCAGCCAACAGGATAATGTTCCGCTTTGGTATTGGAGTTTGTAAAGCGGAAATTGGCGTCTGCTTTCACTGTCCAGATATTTTTAATAATATCAATGGTGGTATTCAGCAAGATATTAGTCTGGTTCCAGGTTTCAATTTTACGCCCGCCTTCTTCCACCAGGCCAATGAGGTTGGCGCCGTTATAGCCATACGTGCCATCCGGATTATAGATCGCACGCATGGGGTTACGGGATATCTGCCAGAAATATTTTTCAACGCCTGATTCCGGTTGATCGTACTTCTGATAGTTGAAAGACAGGTTGGCGCCGATTTCCCACCAGTTGGTTAGTTTGAGCGACCCGTTACTGCGGATGTTCAGCCGGTCGAGGCCATCGTTGCCGTAACGCATCATACCGTCTTGGTGGTAATATCCGCTACTGATAGCGTAAGACATCTTGTCGGTTTTGTTGGCAATGCGCACGTTAGCGTTATACGTGGGAGAGACGTCGCGCAGGAAAGCGTCATTGTAGTCAATGTCCTGATACCAGGCCCATACGCCGTTAGTGTTGTACAAGCCGGACAGATAACCATCCAAGCCTACCACGCGGTAAGCCGGGTATTTATCCGGATTTGCCTGCATATTTTTGACATATTCGAACTCTGCGTCGTAGAACAGAGGTTTGCGTGTGGAAGATGGATTAGCCAGCGTCATGTGCACCAACGGATCGTGAATCAGTTCGGGCAAGGTAGAGAACGTACGGACGCCGGCTGTCGCGTCGGCGCTGATTTCCAGTTTGTTTGTTTTCGCTTTCTTCGTGGTTACCAAGATAACGCCAAAAGAAGCGCGGCCCCCATAAATGGCAGCCGAAGCGGCGTCTTTCAGAACAGATACCGTTTCGATATCATCCGGATTCATCCGCGCAAGTTCACTGGAACTGACAGGTACGTTATCAATCAAAATCAAGGCGCTACCGCCGTTAATAGATGTATACCCGCGGATGTTGATATCCGGCGAACTATTGGCGCGGCCTGTCGTATTGACGATGTTTACGTTGGCAGCTACACCCTGTAACGCCTGATTGACGTTCGTAATCGGACGGCCTTCAATTGCTTTCGACCCTACCGACTGTACGGCGCCGGTAAGATTCGCTTTCCGCTGCACGCCGTATCCTACCACGACCACTTCGTCTATCAGTTGGGTATCATTGCCCAGCGTTATATTGATTACGGTTCTTGATCCTACAACAACCTCTTCCGTTTTATATCCGATATACGAAAACACCAATACGTTATTATCATCGGATACCTGAATTGTATAATTACCCTCTAAATCCGTCATTGTCCCCTGGCCTGTTCCTTTAACCAGCACGTTTACGCCGATAAGCGTTTCGCCGTAGACGTCGGAGACAGTACCTCTCACGAATTTGCTTTGCGCAAATCCGGATACGCTGCATAAAAGTAAAAACAGGGTAAACAGGAAGGTCTTTTTTATACCCTTTTTTTTGTTTTTCTTAGTCAACATAGATTTTTAAAATTAGATTAAATATTTAAGACTGTTTAAACCCGGATACCGGATACACGTTAAAACCGTCCCAATATCCCTTTCCCCAAAGTCCGGGGAGAATAATAATGGCATTACACTTTATCCATAGGCGCTGCGGTTTTTAAATTTAAAAGATTAACAAAAGTATAACATTGTGTGCGATAACATCACGCAAATATATACATAATCTTTTAAATATATTTACCCCTTTTCCAGAAGATTAACTTAAATTAAGTTGTTTTTTATATGTACTATTCCTGTAAATATGCTTTTGTTATGTTCCATACGGTTTATTTATATTTTGATCCGCCGCAAAGCAACACAAAAAAAGTTACTTTATGATTAACGTTTCGTTACGTTTTTATAAATAGTCTATCCTCATCCCCCGTCCATCTTGCTATCTGCCGGTTCCGGTTCCTTGTACGGGTAAAGAGAAAACATGTTCGCCCGAACCTGCTTCGATAGCGCTTTCTCCCGGTAATATGATCGTAGCTGTCGTATTGGCAGGGATTTTTACTTTTAGCGTAAATACGCCGTTTTCGATTTCCCATCCGGAAGCAATTTCTCCCTTGATGGAATTGTATGAACCTTTTGCCCATGTAAGCGAGCCACCCGGACGTGGATGAATGGTAAAATGCTCATATCCGGGATATTTATCGTCCGGATTAATTCCCAGGATATGCCTGAACATCCATTCTCCTACAGCGCCGAAAGCCACATGATCAAGAGAGTTCATTCCCGATTCCTGAATTCCCCGTCCGGGAACCACAGCATCCCAACGTTCCCAGATGGTTGTTGCACCGACGTTTACCGGGAAAATCCACGATGGGAAACGTTCCGATTCGAGCAGGCGGTAAGCGATATCCGTACGTCCATAATTTACAAGCTCCTGCATCAGCATGGGAGTAGTGATGAAGCCCGTCGAAATCCGGAAATCGTACTCCTCGATACATTCCAGCAAATGGGCAAACGCCTTGTTGCGCAGGTTTTCCGGGAGCAAGCCAAAATGGAGGGCAAGCGCGTAAGTTCCCTGCGTATTTCCTTCTATATAGCCATCGTCTCTTACATACAGGGCCATAAATTTCGCTCTTATTTTGCCTGCCAATTCTCCATAATGCGTTGCATCGGTTTCGTATCCAAGCGTATGGGCAATATCCGACAGCGTTTGAGCGGCATATTCGAAAAAAGCAGTGGCAAAAAGGTCGTCGTCAATGTCCCCGCGCATTGTACTGTAACTTGGATCGGGCGGATTGGCAATTGTATTGGCATTCAGCCAGTCATTATTGTGATTATGGCGCACTTTCCATATCAGATCCGGATTTTCCCTTTCTGTAGCGTCAACATGTTTTTTCATGGCAGCATAGAGTTCTTCCATGGCGCGGGCGTCATTATAATTTTGATACATTCTCCAGGGTATCAGCATGGCGCCTTCCGCCCATCCGGGTGCGCCAACCCATCCGGCCCAGAAATTTTCGTGGGCCAACGAGGGTATCATGGAAAAAAACTGTCCATTGCAGGCATTTTCATTCAGGTCGTGAGCGTATTTCGTGTAAAAAGCCGCCATGTCCATATTAAACATGCTGCTCTGGCAGAAAATGAGAACGTCGCCTACTGCTCCCGTACGTTCGTCGCGCGAAGGATTGTCGTGAATAATGCTGTACATATTGTTGCGCTGTGTCCATACGATGTTCTGATACAGGCGGTTCAGTTTCGGATTTGAACATTCGAAAACGCCCGTCGGCGCAGGGCTGGAAGAGACTGCTTTGGCGGAAATCATATCTTCCGTCAACGGAGTGTCCAACCCCGAAACTTCGGCATACTGAAAACCGTGGTATGTGAAGGAAGGATCGAAATAATCGTCGCGCCCCGAAAGGATAAATGTGTCTACAGACAAGGCATATCCAAGGCTTTCGGTGTAAAGACTGCCGTCGTCCTTGAGCCATTCGCCATGCCGTACGGTAACGATACCGCCCTCTTTCCCTTTTACCTTAAGTGCGCAATGCCCGGCGATATTCTGCCCGAAATTAATGATGTACTTCCCATCGCGCAAGTTGATTTCTGTTGGTTTCAGTTCTCTGTGAACGCGTATCGGCTCGTTTTTCTGGGCTACCAGATTACGGTTTACCGTATTGTCTTCGTATACATGCTCCCATGCAGAATCGTCGAATCCGGGTTTATCCCATCCCCGGATGATTTTCCTGGCGTCAATCGTCTGTCCTGTAAAATTATCTGCACGCCGGATATAGCCGTCGGTATTGATTTTCCATGAGCCGTCGGTGACAAACATATCGCTGGAACCATCGTCATAAACAACTACCAATTGGGCTATCAGGCGACGGTCGGGAGCGTAAAAGCCGCGATGGGGGAAAGAATGCATCCATTTTATTCCTCCCATTCGCCCGAGGCACCAGCCGTCGGCAAGTGTAGCGGCAAGTACGTTTTCTCCCTTTCCGAGCAGCCCGCTAAGGTCAAAAGCCTGGTATTGCAGCCGATTGAAATAATTAGTCCACTCCGGCGCCTGCAACTGGTGGCCGATACGGTTTCCGTTCAGCCGGATTTCGTAGTAACCCAGCGCCGAAACATATAAGAAGGTCTGTTTCGGCTGTTTGTTGATGGCAAACGATTTGCGAAGCAAAGGCGAAGGAGGGTAGGGGGGATTTGCCCAGTAATTTACGTCGAAGTCCTCTGATTTATAATGATTCTCTACATACGATTTGTAATTTCTCAAGGCCGTATCCGGTTTGTCGCCTATCCATCGCGCCTGCCATTCAAACGCTTGCATGATGCCGGTTACCCAATATGCCGGCTCGCTCCATCCGGATTCGCCGTAGCTACTCCATATTTTCACTTTCCACCAGTAGCGCTGCACGCTTTTCAGGTGAGCCCCTTCGTAAACCACCTGTATGGACTGGTTTGAAGATATTTTGCCGCTATCCCAAACGTCTCCCTGATTGGCTGCCAGTTTTTCGGACGACGACGCCACCAGTATCCGGTATGCTTTTTGCACTTGGTTTTTAGGCGCATCATTCGTCTGTTCAATTTTCCATGACAGGCGCGGTTGCGGCACATCCATTCCAACCGGATTGGTTAAATATTCACATACCAGCCCCGTGGCATAAACCTTTTTTTGCAGCAACGGCGCGGAGTAGCACATAAACGGCGTTAAAACCGTATGCATGGCAAGAATGCTAATCAATGAGAGTAAATACTTGAATCTGTCCATAATTCTTATCTGTTTTTTTATTTTTTTGCTACCGGAAACATGCTGATTCTGAATTTTGTACATCCATACGGAATCAGTGTAATATCCATCGTTTCGTCTATACTCACTTCTTCTTCGGGCAATGGCAGCAGATGCGTCGGTTGCCAGTTAAATGTACCGGCTTTGAGCGTCAGTCTTACCGGAGCATCCTCTATTTGCCAACTCCAGGGCGAAGGCATTCCCGAACGTTCAATCCGGATGTCGTCTTCGCTGTCGGAAATCAGGGCGTAATTCCATTTTGTGCCGGGAGCCTGCCTGTTCGGAGTGATATCCTTTACTGCCAGGGCAAAGAGCAGCGGGCCGCAGGAAACCGTCCGGTAGGGGCTGTTTATATCCGTTTTATGAGGCAGTATCCTGTGTGCGCTTCTTCCTTTCCTGAAATAATCTTCGCGCGGATAAGGTGTTTCGCGGCCGTCACGGACGTCTACATGCATCGGGAAATGCAAATCAATCCGGTCTCCGTCCGACCATTTCCTGTTTATCGTAATAAAGCCGTCTGCATGATTCGTATTTACCGGTTCGCCATTCAGCCTTGCTTCCGGCTTCCGGCACCATGCCGGAATACGCAAGTAAAGGGGGAAGGTACAGGATTGGGCTGGGCGGATGGTCATCCGTACCGTTTCTTCAAACGGATAGCAGGTGTTACTGACTATTTCAACGGGAATGCCATTTCCTACGGCGGTTTTAACGGTGCATGGCCCGTAAAGTGCGGCGGCAAGCCCTTTGTCGCCCGTACTCATCCATATATGCATAACGTAATTCGGTATCACGCGGTTCAGGTTTCCCACACAGCACAATACATCATGTCCCGTGTTTTTAAACGTGTATGCTCCTTCGCCGGGATGTCCGGGCGTCTCCGAGGGCATACGTTCTTCAATGCGGTTGGGCGACTGGTAGTAGGCCATCGTTTGAAAATGGCGGTCTACCGGTGCGGGGCCTGCATTAAAAAACACTTTTTCGATACGGTCGCCCCACTGTCCGTCGCCGGTGATTTCGAGCATCTGTTGGTACGTCCACGCAGAACAGGCTACATTGCATGTTTCGGTATTGCGCGTGGCGCCGATTCCTGCCACATGTTCTTCCGATGATATGATATCATAGGGCAGCAGGTAGTTCAGGTCAAGCCATGCCAGAAAGTTCTGCGTTGCCTGAAGCAGCGGACGCTGACCGGTAACGGGATACATCATGGCCGGGATACGCAGGTTTTCATACGTGATAACGCCATGAGCGTTGTTGAAATCGTTCAGATTCCAGCGTTTGACCGCTTCGACGGTGATACTGTCGCCGGCAATTTTCAGGATAGCGTCGAGTACGTCCCGGTTGCCGCTCAGTTCATACGTGGCAAGCATGGGGTCTATATTGGTACATCCACTCACTGCATCGCCCATATACCAAGGTACCGGCTGTACGTCAAAGCGACTGTACACTCTGACCAGCGCTTCCAGAATACGCGCATCTCCCGTGGCTTCGTACCAGGCCACCAGTGCGCGTCCCATGTGCGAATGCGCCCAGTTGTTGAAAGCGCTGTTTTTGAAATCCAAATCATCCTGCCAATAAACAAATGATTTCCCTCCGTTCAGTACGCCGTTGACAACCATATCCAGCCGGTCGCTCACTTTACGAATCAGCGCACTGTCATTGAGCAGGTAAGCCAACCGGACGGCGCCGTCGAGCCAATAGGAACATTGCTCCAGCGGCCAGCCGGTTCCTGTTTTGGGGTCGGCCCCTGTCGCCTCAAAGCCGACGCCTTTCCACGCCATCCCGTACGTAGCGCTCCATTCGTCCAGATGACCGGTAATACCGTCGGCGGCAGCGGTTGCCCAGTCTTTTATCCACCCCTGCGGGTGAACGGAGCCTGCCGGAAGCGGAATAAAAACGGGTTTGACCCGGATGGAAGTATCGGAAAGGATGAAATCGCGCCGCTCAAGCATGACCCTGTCGCGCCGCTCAAGCGTATCTTCCGAATCGCACGCAAATGTGGCTATCAGAAAAAAGAGTGATAATAGACTATTTTTCATACTGTATTTGATTTGATTATAAATATAATGCTTTTTTTTGGCAGAACGACGGAAACTTTATTTTCCCCGTTTTTCAGTCATATTCTTTTAAGTTCTGGTTAATTAAGAAGACTGAAAAGACGGGGAAAAAATAAAGTTCTGTTCAGGAAGGCCGCTTATAAGGGTTAACAATGTAACGGCCACTCCCGGCGTGTGGTTTTTATTCATGGAAACGAGTCTCTGGGACGGGAACCGACAAAGGCAAAACGGGCTATAACTATGTATGATATCATAGGAACAATCATGGCCGGCGCAACAGCGTGCGCCCAGGGTTCGTCGGCGATAAGCCCCATAACGGGCGTCAATATAGCTCCTCCGATAAGGCTCATTATTAACACGGAGGCGCCAAGTTTGGCGTTCGAGCCTAATCCCTTTACGCCCGAAGCAAAAATAGTAGGGTACATCAATGACATGAAAAATGTTGTACATATCATGGCGCATATACCAATCCAGCAGGATATATCATGCAATCCGAAAACATTCCCCCACCGGGATGCTGCTATCACAAGAATAACAAGCCCTATGTTTATACAGGAATATATACCCATCAGCCGGGCCGGCTTTACGTATTTCATGAGGTAAGTGGAGAAAAAGCGCCCGCACATAAACAACACCATATTGACAATCAGCAGCCCGCCGGCTTGTTTTTCATTCATCGGGCTGTTTTCCTGAACATAGGTAATAAGGTAGCTCCATGTTCCCAATTGGGCGCCTAAGTAAAAGAACTGGGCGATAACGGCATTATACCAATGCGGATATTTTAAAAGCGCTTTGAAACTGCCTTTATGCCCGGGGCTACCGGAAGCGTCTATTTGGGGAAACTTAGTGAACCAGATAACAACAGCTACAAGTAATACGGTTATGCCGAGCGTAATATAAGTGGGCCATAGCCGGAGATTCTCTGTTTCCAGAAACGCCTGGTAAGTCCCTGCCGCTTTCATGTGCAGGATTTCGGCTGCGGAGGGTTCGTTTCCCGAGAAAATAAAAACAGTCCCTATCGTAACGCCCGTTATGCCGCCTATCGGATTGAACGATTGGGCAAGATTGAGGCGCCGTTCGGATGTTTCCGGATCGCCTAATCCTGCAATAAAGCTGTTCGCTCCCAATTCAAGGAATGACAGTCCGCCGGCTATGACAAACAGAGCGCCCAAAAAGTAACTATACTTCCCGGCCATAGCCGCCGGAAGAAAAAGAAAACACCCCAGCGCAAAGAATACCAACCCGGCAATAAGCCCGGCTTTATATCCCAGGCGTTGCATGAACAGCCCTGCCGGAATAGCCAGGCAGAAGTAGCCGAACTTAAAGGCCGATTGTACAAAGCCGGCTTCCAGGCGCGACAGCTCCATCGACTTCATGAATTGTTTGATCAAAACGTCGTTCAGGGTATTGGGCAAAGCCCACATGAAGAAAAGCAGAGTAACCAATATAAACGTAAAGGTGTATCCGGGCGTTATAAGAGAAAAGGCAGTACGGCGGGATTGATTCATGGTTTTATTTTTTTAGTGTACGAATAAGGGAACTGCATATTTCGGTGTACAAACCCAGGTCTACAGAATAGGAGATGTATTGTATCCCGGCGTTTCTCCACAAGAGGGCCGATTCAATTGTGTCGCAAAATACGCCTGTCGTCACACCGGCGTTTCCGGCTTTACGGGTAATAGCCTCAATCGTTTCCATCACCCGCGGATGTGTGATTTCTCCCGGTACGCCCAATGATTGCGAAAGATCATAAGGGCCTATAAACAATATATCCAGGCCATCTACCTGTAATAACTCATCCAGTTCGTCTAATACCTGGGAACCTTCCACTTGCAAAATCACCAACGCTTCGTTGGCCTGCCTGAAATAGTCTTTACGGGGCAGGGCGGAATAGGCTGCCGCTCTTACGAAACGGCAAACCCCTCTCTGGCCTTGCGGATAGAACTTCGCCGCCCGGATAACCTGCCCAGCCTCCGACACGGAATGGATTTGAGGAACCTGAACCCCTTTTGCGCCCAAATCAAGCGCCCGGCTTATGGAAATTTCCGAAGAATCGGATGTCCGTACAATGGGGATGATTCCCGATACTTCGGCTCCCCTGATTAGGTTTTGCAGTTCGGAAAAACCGGCAGGGCCATGCTCCATATCCAGGATAACAAAGTCGAAGCCTGCATAACCGGCACATTCCACCAAAGCAGGGTCTGTTGATTTTACAAAAGGGCCATATACGGTTTCCCCTTTTTCCAGTTTATTTTTAAATCGTTCGATGGTATTCATATCCGCGCCATTTTTATTATTTACCATTCGGCAATCACTCCCGAAGGAGTTCTCCATACCGGATTTTTCCAGTTGTGCCCAATCGTTGCCATCTCCCGCACTTTTTCTTCGTCTATTTCAATTCCCAAACCCGGGCCATCGTATACGTCGATGTATCCGTCTTTAAATTCAAACACCTCGGGATTTTTCACATAATCGAGCAAATCGGCTCCCACATTGTAATGAATACCGGCGCTTGTTTCCTGCATAACGGCGTTTACCGTATTAAAATCAAGTTGCAGGCACGAAGCAAAAGCAATTGGCCCCAGCGGGCAGTGGGGAGCAACGGCCATATCGTACGCTTCGGCCATAGCCGCTATTTTCTTACATTCGGTGATGCCGCCGGCATGGCTTACGTCGGGCTGGATGATATCTACAGCCCTTTGTTCAAATAAATGTTTAAAATCCCAGCGGGTATAATGGCGTTCACCGGTAGCAATCGGGGTAGAGACAAGTTCGGAAAGCATTTTAAAATACTCTCCGTTCTCGGCTAAAACCGGTTCTTCAATGAACATGGGGCGATAGGTTTCCAGTTCCTTCATCAAGACTTTAGCCATTGTTTTATGTACCCGTCCGTGAAAGTCAATTCCTATCCCGAAATTCTTTCCGCAAGCCTCCCGGATACCGGCCACCCGTTCGATTACTTCATCTATTTTACCGAAAGAATCAATCCATTCCAGGTCTTCTGTCCCGTTCATCTTAATGGCTTTCATACCCTTCCGCTGCTTTTCTTTAGCCGCCTCAATGACGTCGGACGGTCGGTCGCCGCCTATCCATTGATACACCATTATTTTATGGCGTACAGAGCCGCCCAGCAGATTATATACCGGCAGCCCGGTTGCTTTCCCTTTGATATCCCACAAGGCTTCGTCTATACCGGATATCGCGCTGCATAATACAGGGCCTCCCCGGTAGAACCCGCCCCTGTACAACATCTGCCAGATGTCTTCTATTTGAGAAGCGTCTTTCCCTATCAGGTAGGGCGACAGTTCTTTTACGGCAGTTTCTACCGTATCGGCCCGCCCCTCTACGACAGGTTCGCCCCAACCAACAAAGCCGTCGCCAGTCGTAATTTTCAAAAACAACCAGCGGGGAGGTATCTTAAACAATTCTAACTGATCAATTTTCATGTCTATCCTTCCTTTCTTTTTATTCAGTATATTCTGCTTCTGCTGCTATGCTCATAGTAATCAGGATTGTTTCCCAATATCCGGAGTACAGGCAAACTTGCCTTGTCTATCAGGGCTTCTGTTTCACCGGATATTTCCAGGGAACAGGCTTCCATATTCATTTCCAATTCCTTTAAATTTCTCGACCCTACCAGTGTGGACGCAATAAATGGCTTTTTCAAAATCCAGGCAATTGCCAGCTGAGCTATATGGACATGCAGGTCTGCACTGAGTTCCTGTAACCGGGCGACAACGTCGAATATCTCCTTCTCCGCTCCCTCTTCTCCATGACGGGAAGCGCCTCCTCCGCGATAACCGGGATAATGGCGTGAATGCGCCTGATGGCAGGGAACGTCGCCGGGTGTTTTATAGATACCGGCTAAAAGGCCTTGTTGCAATCCCATGGAACCAACCAGGCTAATCGCATTCGCCATACAGTAAGGAACAATCTCTGCTTCGATAGCCCGCGATACTATGTTGTACGGCATCTCGTTCACGTCTACCCCGACGCCTGTATTGAGTACTTCCTCCATTTGCGTACGACCGAAATTACTCATTCCGGCCGAGCGGATTAATCCTTCTTGCTTCAATTCATCGAGTTGCCGGTAAGCCTCTTCTACAGTCGGGGGGATTTGAATAACGGACGGATCGGACGTAAAATGTTCCAGCGCGCGCTTATTGATTGGCCAGTGAAGCATATACACATCTATATAGTCTGTGCCCAAGCGCTTCAAACTGTCTTCGCAATGTTTACGGACATGATGGCAGTTGGAGGGGCTGATTTTGGAGATAATCACGGCTTCTTTCCTTCTGTTCCCCAACGCTTTTCCCAATGACCGCTCACTCTCTCCGTCGTTGTACATTTCGGCTGTGTCGAAGGTATTAATCCCTTTGTCGAGCGCCGTACAGACTACGTTGTCTACATCCGCCTGGGATTGTTTCCCCCAATAATCCCCTCCCCCGAAAGGCCAGCAGCCAACGGTCAGGGCAGATACGGAAATATCCGATTTTCCAAGTATTGTTGTTTTCATTATCGTTTGTCTTCCTTGAAACGGAATGGCTTCTTCCCTGTAAAATCGGTGGATACGACAGAAGGGCAAACATACGTCTCGATATATTCGACCATCAGGTCGAGACCGGTAAAGTGATTCACATACGGAGGCATCTCATGATTGTACATCAGGTCTGTCATATCACGCATCAACACCACGTTCATCCCCATCCTTTTCATGGCGCGAAGCCCAAACGACCGGCCAATCACGCACATATTCGTATGCACCCCCATCAGGATTACATTCTTTATTTTCTTCTTCTTAAAGTAAGCGCCTGTTTCGGCGCCCGAGTCGCTAATCAAATCTTCGTCTTTAATCGTAAGCAAGTCTGTTTGTCTGGTCCAGGCCCTGTGTGGTTTGCAATCGGCTTCTTCGCATCCTTCGTCCGACTGGTCTACCGGCCATACGGCATTGGCTTCCGAAGGCAGTTTACTCCCGTCCGCCTGCCCGGCAATCTGTTTGTCTTTATATTTTCCCGCTTCTTTCCTGCCGGGATAGTCTTTGTAGTAATCCATACAATCGCTGGGGGCATGAACAATCTTTACTCCTTTGCCGCGTGCGATATCCAGCAGTTCATTCATAGCCGGGGCCATTTCCGCCACCCTTGCCGTAGCGCCGCGGCACCAATGCTTATCCCACATGTCGCATATAATAATAGCCGTTTCGTATGGCTTCCAGTTTTCAATCGTATTATTTACGGTAAAAGCCCCTTCGTCCGAATCCGAAGGAATCCTGTTTTGCATAGAGATACGTAAGGGCGGCTGTGTTACTTTTTTCTGTGCGGCCGGCTCATGCCCGAAAGGCATACATAGTGCAACGACAATCATTGTCCGCTTCAACAGTTTTTCCATGATACTTATAATTATGACTGATTCATTATAAACTATTGCAAAAATAGTATTTAGTTTTAGCTTTTTTTTGTCTAAAATCGACATACTGTTTGTTAAAATCGATAATGTCCTATCCGGAACAGGGTTTTCATGGAAGTCATAACGTAAACTCATCGTTTTACTGCTTTATACAGGATGGTTTACTGCTTTGTTTACTTTGTTTTCTTCCGTTCACGAGTGTGACTGACCCCGTTCACAGGCGTGAACGGATCTGCTCACGCCCGTGAACGGGGTCAGTCACACTCGTGAACGGAAGAAACGGACAGGATAACGATACTAAATTATCGTATACAAAAATAAAGAATTACAGTATGTTTTCATTAATGATTCTTCTTTTCGGAAAAATAGTATGTTTAGTTATCAAAAAAAGCGCATCTTTGAAATGGATTTAATAATGTATGCCGGAGGAGATGAAAAAAAATAACTCTAAAAAGAGACACAACCTGGGATTAGCGTTAAGCGGAGGAGGCGCCAAAGGCT
>JAIRKZ010000084.1 GCA_031259845.1 Tannerellaceae bacterium
GAAATATCTATGAAGCAGTCAATAAAATTATACGCCCTTAGCGAAACATAAACACCCACAACACAGAAAATTCCGGTAATTTCGTCTGGGGTAAGCAGGCTTATATAGTTGAGCCTTCCCTTCCCTTTCTTTTTCTCTTTTCTTATCCCGAACTCAGGTTATCAGAGCATTTTTTACGCTGTGGAATCAACCAATGAGGTACAGGGAACTTCTTTCCCTCCATTTTCCAATTCAATTAAAAGCAACCGGCAACGAACCGGCGGTTCATCCTTGAAGCCGGATGCTTCCCTCTTTCCTGTAATCTTTTCCTGGAAGGGATAATTCAACAGTCATTTCTTTCAAACCGCTTTCCACAAAACTTCTGTATCCCTTCGGTAAATCCCGTCTTTTAGTGTTTGCAGTAGAATGTACCTTTGCCTGAAATAAATAAAGAGATTGATTTATGCAATTAGATCGAAAACGATTTGAAGGGATTTTATTCCCGCTACCGTGAACTAAGAGATGCTTTTGTCAAACCACTATATTGGTTTACTCAACACATTATAATGAAAACTTTCAATTTTCAACTCCAAAGAACTGCCAAAACGGAACCGCACGGATGTCCCCAATGGTTTCTTCCTGATTGTAAGTCAGTATCGTTTTGGAAGCGACGAAAAGTTTCCCAAATAGATTGAATCCGGCCGTTTCACGCGCCTGATTCAGAAGCGTCAGTTCGTGGCAGGCTTGAAACGCATGATATTGTCCCCCTCGCTTTGCAATAAAATCACATTCGCTGTTTGGTTGCCGGGCAAACGCAATTTCCCCGTATCCGGCATTTACCAACTCATTGTAAACGATGTTTTCCAGTAACATGCCGCCCCGCTGTATGAATTGGAAGCCGACGGAGTTCATCAACCCCGTGTCGATACCGTAAACTTTGTGTTGCGACCTTGTTTCTTCTTTCAAGGAAAACGAAAAATTGGTTACGTCGGAAACAACATAACTCCGGCAAGCATATTCAAGATAGTTGCGTACCGTGTTTTCATTGCTGCCGATGGCTTTTGCCAGACTGGTATAATAAAACGGAGCGCCTGCATTGGAGAGCAGGAAATGAAGCAGGCGGTAAAAAAGGCTGCTGTCGCGCACCTGATTATAAACAATACAGTCTTTCAGCACAATGGATTCGTAGTAACTATTCAAGAGTTCGGCTTTAATATCGTCATCCGGCGGGTTTAACACGATTTCGGGAAAGCTGCCGTATTCCATGAACACATCCAGGAGACGCAACAGTTCGGGACGACGGGCAACCGTATCGTAACGGTCGGAAAAGCCATGCAGTAGCATCCATTCCTTCAGTGAAAACGGGCGTACCGTATTGGCAAAGTATCGCCCGGAAAGGAGTGTGGCAAACCTGTTTTGCAGCATGTCGGAATTTGAGCCTGTAATGTATATCTTGTTGAAACGTTGCGTATCGTAAGCGCCTTTGGCAAACAGTTCCCAATCCTTCACCTGCTGTATTTCGTCAAGAAAAAGATACGTTACTTTCACAGAAGTGAGTTTTTCCGCCGCGTCTACCACCTGATACAATCCGGCTGCATTTGTCCATAGTGACGTAAAGAAAGGTTCATCCATATTGAGGAGCAGAATCTCTTTGGGGTTCGTTCCCGCGTCCATCAAATCGTTTATCATCAGTCGGAAAATGGTCGATTTTCCGCTTCTGCGGATACCTGTCAGCACCTGGATATGGGGCAAATCCTTTTTCTTTTTCAGATTCCCGACTAAATCCCGTTCATAAAGAGAAAGATACTTTTGCCCTTCCCAATGCCTGTTTAAGCGTAATAACGTTGATTCCATTACTGTATAAAATAAAAGATTGATGCAAAGGTAAGCAAAAACGCAGATTTGCCGAATCATATTTCGCCAAATCTGCGTTTTTGTCGAATTACGTTTAGGCTTCTATGCCTGTATCCCTTTTGATCCGCTTGATTTCCCGGTCAAAATCGATGTTTGTTTTCTTTTCTTCCAGAGTTGCCACGAGTTGATGAGGTTTTGCCACAATACATAGGCGGCGGGGGCTACGGAAGAGATAGGATTGAGGTAGGTTTGCGCCATCCAGATGGCGAGGATTGTATTCTTTTGGCCAAGGCCCTGGCCGCATGATACCGGGTCGCCGTAACGTTTGCCGATGCGGCGGCCTAAGAGGAATTGGCCGGCGCAGATTAGTAATGCTACAATGGCCAGGCTTATCTCTACTTTATAGTTGGGGTTTTCCTGTTCAACGAGGAATTTTACGGTATTTCCCGTTACAATTGTCAGAGCGATAGCCCATAGATAGAAGGAAAGGCTGGGGAAATTGGCTATTGCTTTGGTTACTTTGGGGATGTAATATTGTGCAATCCATGCCAGGAGTAAAGGTAAAAGCAGCACCGGGCCTATCTTCTTACAGATATAAATGAAAGCCTCTGCGAAAGACATTTCCGCATGGGGGCCGATGAACGGGAAAAACAGAGGGGCTGCAATGGCTACTCCTATATTACATACCAGCAGGTAGCTGGTAAGAAATGCCACGTTCCCTCCCAGCATACCGGTGATAACGGCTGCCGAAATAGCCGTAGGCGCCAGCACACAGATAAAAGCTCCCTGGGCGACAACCGGATGATACAAGCCTGCCATCCCATAGATAAGCCAGCAGCCTGCCAGCTGAATCAGCAATAGCCAGATATGCGCCGGGCGGATATGAATATCCCTGGGCGACAACCGGCAAAACGTAATAAATAACATGATAAAAATAATGTAGGGGGAAAAGAGCATCAGGCGGCTCACCCATGGGTAAGCAATGATTCCGATTACGAGGGCAACCGGGAGCGTCCAGTTTTTTATAGTTTGCAACACTTCGTTTTGATTCAACGCAGCAAAGAT
>JAIRKZ010000087.1 GCA_031259845.1 Tannerellaceae bacterium
TGGCCGATATGGAAGTGAAATACGAGACGGAGAAGAAGGAGATGCGCATCGCTTCGCTCGAAAAGGAACGGCAACTGTATGTATGGCTCGGCGTTGCAGGCGGTTTGTTGGTGTTCGCCCTGCTGATTGTATTGTGGCTCACCCTGAGGAACGCACGGAAAGAACGGTTGTTGATAGCTACCCGGTCGGTGATCGACGGCGAAATGAAGGAACGGACCCGTTTGGCGCACGACCTGCACGACCGCCTTAGCGGAAACCTTTCGGCCGTGAAGATAGAACTTGGCAGCCAGACGGAGTCGTTGCAAAATGTATGCGATAAGTTAGATAAATGTATCAAGGCAGTCCGTGAAGTGGCTCACGACATTATGCCTCCGTCTCTTCAATTCGGGCTGAAAGTGGCGTTGGAGGATTTTACCGCCCAGTTCCCTGCCGTACGGTTTCACTTCTTCGGTAAGGAAAACCGCCTGGAAAAGCGGATAGAGTTTGCCGTGTACTGCTGCGCAAACGAGTTGACGACAAACTCCATACGCCACTCGGGCGCCGGGAACATCAATGTGCAATTGGTGCAGGGAGAGAAGCATATTGCGCTTACCGTGCAAGACGACGGCTGCGGGTTTGATGAAAAAACGGTAGCCAAAGGCCTTGGCCTGCAAAGCATCCGGGACAGGGTGGCTTCCTGTAACGGGAAGATGGATATTTTCTCTTCGCCGGGTAAAGGGACGGAAACCGTTATTGAAATAAACGTATGAAAACGGGAGGAACAGGATATGATAAAGGTTCAAATTACAGACGACCACCGGATGGTGGTGGAAAGCCTGAGCAAGCTGATTAACGAAACGGCAATCGCCCGGGTAGAACGCGTTTATTACAACTTGGCGTCTTGCCGCGAAGGATTGAAGGAAGGCCTGCCCGGCATACTCCTTCTTGATATTGGCCTGCCCGACGGCGACGGGGTAAACTTTTGCGCCGAGGTAATGAAGCAATATCCCTCGTTAAAGATTATCATGCTTACCAGCTACAAAGAGTTCAGCATAGCCAAACGCGCCCTGCATAACGGCGCCCTCGGCTATATCCTCAAAAATGCGGAGAGCGAAGAGATGTTTATGGGGATAGAAACGGTGAACAGGGGCGAACTGTTCCTGTGCGACGAGATAGATATTCTGCTGAAAGAAAAGGCGAACGACGGCGTGGTGTGGCTTTCCGAACGGGAAAGCCAGGTGCTCAAATACGTAGCCGACGGCTATACCACCAAAGAGATAGCAGGCTTCATATTCCGTGAAACAGACACCGTAAAGTCTTTCAGGAAAAACCTGCTGATAAAGCTCAACGCCCGCAATGTGGCCGAACTGATAAAGAAAGCCTATGAGATGAAGCTGATTTGGTAAGCGCGGAACGGCCTCTACCGGCATTTATCCGCTCCTTTTATTCTTCCGCCTCGAATTGTTTGAGGGAAAGGTTGCGTCCGTCCCATTCCACGTATGAGAAATGCGTCATGAAGTCGCCATCGATAATTAACCGGCAGGTATGGCTGAGCATCAGGTCGAGCATGATGTGGCGGTGGCCAAAGATGAAGAAGTTGATGCCGGGATGGCTTTTAAGATATTCTTTGGCGAAAGCTACAAGGTATTCGCCGTCTTCTCCCTGGTATTCCTGGCCTGCTTCCCGTTTAAAACTGCCTTCGCGGCTGCTTAACGACCAGCCGAGCGCAAGGCCGGACGTCCAGCGGGGATGGATGGCGGCGTAGAGCCACTGGCAAAAACGGTTGTGAAAGACGGCCCGGAGCAGGCGGAATGCTTTGCTACGGTAATCCATCTCGTCGCCATGCCCCAGGAAGAAGCGTTTGCCCAGCAGGTCTGTCGTTAGTACGTTGCGGTGGATGATGGCGCCGGTTTCCTTTGGCAGGTAATCGAACATCCATACGTCGTGGTTGCCGGTGAAGAGGTGAATCTCTACCCCTGCGTCGGACAGTTCGGCCAGTTTGCCGAGGAGGCGTACAAAGCCTTTGGGTACGACGTATTTATACTCGAACCAATAGTCGAATATGTCTCCCAGCAGCCATACGGCCGAGGCGTCGGCCTTGATACTGTCGAGCCAGCGCACCATCTTCTTTTCAATGGCTGAGGGGTCTGCGTGGAAGCGTGCCCCCAGGTGGGAATCGGAGGCAAAGTATATTTTCTTGCGGGAGGTATCCATGCGGTTGGCGTTTAGAGGAAACCCAGTTCCAGCTTAGCCTCTTCCGACATCATGTCCTTGTCCCACACAGGGTCGAATACGAGGTTGATCTCCACGCTGTTCACTCCTTTTACGGATTCTACCTTCATGCGTACGTCTTCCACGATAAAGTCGGCAGCCGGGCAGTTGGGGGCTGTAAGCGTCATGTCAATCCGCACGTTCTTTCCGTCGTCTACCTCTACCTTGTATATCAGCCCCAGGTCGTATATGTTGACGGGTATTTCCGGGTCGTAAACTGTTTTGAGCATGGCTGCGATAGCCTCTTCGGTTTGAAGGAATTCGTTGTTGCTTATCATCTAATCATGTACTTTTTGCAAAAATACATGATTAAGTTGACAGTTCGTTCGCTACCGTTATATTTTTCCTTCATCGGCGTAGCTGTAATAGGAATTATCGGCTATGATGATATGGTCGAGGAGTTTTATGTCCATCAGGCGGGCGGCGTTTTGAAGGCGGGAGGTGAGCGTATCGTCGCTACGGCTGGGGGAGAGGTTTCCCGAAGGGTGGTTATGGCAAAGGATGATGCCCGAGGCAAGGGCGTTGATGGCTGCTTTCATAATCAGGCGGATGTCGGCGGAGGTTTCGCTGACGCCTCCCTGGCCTACCTTCATTTTCCCTGTTACCTTACCCGATTGGTTTGTAAGCGCTATCCACAGTTCTTCGTGGTGCAAATCGCATATAAAGGGCTTGAACAGCAGGTAGGCGTCTTTGCTGCACAGTATCTTCTCCTGCCTGGGTCGTTCGCTGCCGTTACGCCGGCGTCCGAGTTCCAGCGCTGAGGCAATCGTTACGGCTTTGGCCTCCCCGATGCCTTTAAATTCGGCAGTCAGTTCCTTAATGGTAAGCTTGCCCAGGCGGTTGAGGTTGTTGCCGGCGAAGTGAAGGATGCGCTGAGACAGTTGTACGGCCGATTCCGTACTGTTTCCCGAACCGATAAGGATAGCCAGCAGTTCGGCGTCGCTTAATGACGAGGCTCCCTTGAGGAGCATTTTTTCGCGCGGGCGGTCTTCCACAGCCCAGTCTTTGATAGTAAGTTTCTTCATAATCGTTAAGAGGCGTCAGTTAAACACGGAAGCAGGGGGGAGCCGTTTAAGAGGGAAGGCCCGCCCTGCTTCCATGCCATCGTATGATGCGGTTATTCGCGTATGCGCCCTACGTAAGAGCCGTCGCGCGTGTCGATTTCTATTTTTTCTCCTTCGTTAATAAACAGGGGGACGCGTACTTCGGCGCCTGTTTCTACCGTAGCCGGCTTCAGCGTGTTGGTGGCCGTATCGCCTTTTATGCCCGGTTCGGTGTAGGTCACTTCCAGTATCACATGGGCGGGGAGTTCGCAGGTGAGTACCGTTTCGCTGGCGGTATGCACCATGGCTTCCACCATATCGCCTTCTTTGAGGAACTGGACGCCGCTGATACCGTGGCCCGGTATTGAAATCTGTTCGAACGTTTCGGGGTGCATAAAGTTGTATCCCATATCGTCTTGATACAGGAATTGGTAGGGGCGGCGTTCGATGCGTACTTCCTCTACCTTTACGCCCGAGTTCCAGGTTTTATCTATTACGCGGCCGGTGGTAACGTTCTTCAGTTTGGTGCGTACAAAGGCGGGGCCTTTCCCTGGCTTTACGTGCAGGAACTCAACGATAAAATAGTATTGGCCATCCATATCGAGGCACATTCCGTTTCTAAAATCAGCAGTAGTTGCCATATAAAATTTGTCTGTATGATTAATAATTCATTGAAATAGGTTGCAAAAATACGATTTCTCCCCAAAAGATGCAACTGCCCGCTCCGGTATAATGTTACTTTCCTTCACGCCAGGGCCTCCTTCAGGATTTCGCCTGCGGTAGGGTGGGGGAATACGAAGGAAGCCAGCTCGTGTGCCTTAAGGCCTTTTTCGATGGCGATGCCGGCTATTACGATTAGTTCAGACGCCGGATTGCCCAGCAGATGTGCGCCGATGATTGTATCGTCTTCCGAAAGGATGATTTTGCAGGTTCCGTTGCCCAGTTCGTTTTCCGCCACAAAACGGCCCGAGAAGGCCATCGGGATTTTCCTTACCGAGAAGGCTTTCCCCCCGGCTCGCAACTGTTCTTCCGTGGCTCCCACGCCTGCCAGTTCGGGATTGGTATAGACAACGCCCGGTATCGCCTTATAGCTCATCTCCGGGGCGTCCTGTCCCGTGATATGCCTTACCGCCGTTTCGGCTTCGCATACGGCTGTATGGGCCAGTAGCGAACGGCCGGTTACGTCGCCGCAGGCATAGACGTTCGGGAGGGAGGTCTGCATATATCCGTTTACCTTAATGCCGCCCCGGAGCCTTTCTATCGCCAGCGTTTCCAGTCCGAATCCCCGGGTTACCGGTCGGCGTCCTGTGCTTAGCAATATTTTCTCTCCCCGGAGGGAGAATGTTTCGCCGTCTTTTTCTACCGATACCTCCGTCCCGTTTACGGCCGTCACCCGGTGTCCGGTGTAAAACGTTACGCCTTTCCTGGCGTATTCGGCGCGCAACTGGGCGGCCAGTTCCCCGTCCATCCCGGTAAGGATTTCATCGAGCGCCTCCACCACCTGTACTTTCGTCCCCAGGCTGTTAAAGAACGAAGCAAATTCCATCCCTATCACGCCTCCCCCGATAATCACGAGCGAGGCCGGCAGTTCTTTTGCCTGGAGGGCTTCGCGGCTTGTCCAGTATCCGGCGGCGTCTAATCCGGGGATGGGGGGGATGATGGCTTCCGACCCGGTGCATATCACCAGCCGCCGGGCTTCATAGCTTTCGCCGGCGCAGGCGATGGCAACCGTCCCGTCCTGCGCGCGCCCTGTTATTTCGGCCGTGCCTTCTATGGCAGTTACATTGTGTTCTTTCATCTTCATCCGGATGCCTGCCACTAATTTCTTTACCACCTTATTCTTCCGCGCGATGATTTTCGGCAGGTCTGCCGAGACATTCTCTACCCCCACGGCATACCGGGAGGCATGTTTGGCCGTATCGAATACTTTTGCCGAATAAAGCAGCGTTTTGGCAGGGATACATCCCTCGTTCAGGCAAACGCCGCCGAGGGCGTTTTTTTCAAATAAGACGGTAGAAAGCCCGGCTGCGCCCGCTCTCTCTGCGGCAGTGTATCCGGCCGGCCCACCGCCGATAATGGCTACGTCGTACGTTATCATTTGTTTCTTGTTTACGTTTGTAATACTGTTTTATATGTTTACAGAAAATTCGCGTCATTTATCAGTTTGATGTCCGGGTTGAACTCTTTGAGCCTTTTGATAAAGCCTTTCTCATTTTGTGGAGACACCGTCATCCATAAGCCCTTCCCCGACCAGATACCCATACGGTTTAACGACAAGGCATAACTTGGCGCCGGTATAACCGTACGCGTCAGCCCTTCAATGGCGCTAATCCTGATTTCTTTCCTGGGAAAGATACTGCAATGGGCAATCAGCCTGCCGTCGGCCGTGATAATATAATACGTGCTAAGCATTGCATGCACCGCCAGCGCCGTTATCAATAATACCACCGCCGCCGCCGCCATATCGCCCTTAATAACCACTGCGAAACAAATAGCAATCAAGATAAAAAGCAGCAAATGATACCACCAGTCTACTTTCGATTTAAAAACGCTGTCCATCTTTCCTTTTTTTTGCGAAAGATACTAAAAAAATAACGGCAAGAGAGGAATTACTCATTTTTCTGTAA
>JAIRKZ010000093.1 GCA_031259845.1 Tannerellaceae bacterium
CCCGTCAGTCACATATTGTGAACTGACTTTAAGACTGAAAATCAATCCTTTTTTACCGCTTCTTACCAAGAAGTGGTACAGGAAACGAAAAAACAGGTATATTGCATATTTCCAAACATATAACTTGTATCAAAAAATGACAAAAGAATATTTTGTAAACTTTTTCATAAACAAATTTCTGTAACTGGTTGAGGATTTTTTCGTACGCCACAGCAAACTTATACAATTGTAAATTAGAGATTTATGTGAACTATTGCAGACTATTAAACAATAATTAGATTATAGTTTTCATGCTAAAAATATTAGTTTGCAACTACTTTTGACTATTTGCTGTTCATAATTACTAATTTGCAGCCTTATTTTTTTGATCTTGTTGGATGATTCAGGTTAATAACTATCCAATCATTAATGTACTATAATACTTTTTTTGCAAACATTTTTATAACAAGATAGATATTAGGGAGTTATAATATTATTGGAATTTGTTTTTTTGAAGAAGATGTAAAATATTTAATTCAATATACCATTGATATAAAAAGATTTCTGATATTTGCATCCGAAACTAACCTTTTTCGTACCACTTCTTGGTAAGAAGCGGTAAAAAAGGATTGATTTTCAGTCTTAAAGTCAGTTCACAATATGTGACTGACGGGCTTTGCCGTGTGAAGCCAAAATATACACAATGACCTTTTTAAACACAAGATGATCCTTTTAAATATAGTTTACAAAAATGTTTACAGAATGTTATGTATACAATTCAGGACGTGATTTATGTTGTTGGAAATATGCAATATACCTGTTTTTTCGTTTCCTGTACCACTTCTTGGTAAGAAGTGGCACTATGAAAAGATAAAGGACAAACAAAAAAGTTAGCTCGCATACATGTGACTGACGGGGCTTTGCTATCGGAAGGCACATTATGTATTCACGTTGTTAACATTAACCATGGACACTAATCGCATTCATAATTAAAGAATATTGAAGATGTATATAAGAAAATTAGAATTGGGCAGGATAAAATATATGAACCGATGGATTATCTTCTTTCTGGATTTATTTTTGTCTGTTTGCTCTACTGGAATATCTCTATTGTTTACTTCCAGCGTATTTTCAACTGCTTTTCCCCATAGGCTTGTATGGCCGTTTTTGCTGCTATCGGGTTTTTGCAGCGTAATAAGTATTTTTTGTTTTCAGTTATATAAAGGAGTTATCCGTCATTCTACATTTATAGAAGCCGGACGCATTGGCATAGCTTCTTTATTTAAGATCGTATTGTTGATTTCAGGCATATACATTCTTTGGGGAATTGAGGAACGTCGCTTATTATTTGTAGAAGTTGTTGTGGATGTTTTCTTCACTTTTTTCAGTTTGATCGTTGTTCGCGTAATGCTGATTACGATATACAACTATTTGATAAGCAACAACCATACATCAGCTTATAATGAAAACATGTTAATTCTTGATACGGATATTCAATCTACTTCCGGACTGAGTACCTCGTTGGGGAAGATAGAGCAGAACTATCGAATCACAGGTTTTATCAAGCCTGGTACAGGCAAGCGCCTGCGCAAAGGGAATTATATAGTTTACCCGGTTAGAGACCAGGCGGCTTTTGACAAGTTAGTGAACCGTTATACTATCAAAGCGGTACTCTTCCCCGACTATACGGAAGTAAAGGCTGAAAGCGACCGGTTGGTTCGTTATTGCGAAAAACGTAAAGTCCGTATGCTGGTACTTCCCGCACTGGATGAGTTGAAAGAAGGCCGTATCAGTTATCGTAATTTACCGGAAGTGAGGATAGAAGATTTGCTGGAACGCAAAGAGATAAAGATTAATATGAACAAAATATCTCACTTCCTGGAAGACAATACAGTGTTGGTGACCGGCGCTGCCGGCTCGATAGGCAGTGAACTATGCCGCCAATTGTGTCATTACGGCCTGAAAAAATTGATCTTGTTCGACAGCGCCGAAACGCCCATGTATAACCTACGCCTGGAACTGGAAGAGACATATCCGGAGGTTGTATTACACCCCGTCATAGGCGATGTCCGGAACCGCGAACGGATGAAAAGTGTGTTCGAACGTTTTCAGCCCCGTACCGTATTCCATGCCGCCGCATACAAACATGTCCCTCTGATGGAAGAAAATCCTTGTGAAGCAGTGCATACCAATACATACGGGACGATTGTCGCAGCCGATTTGGCAATCGCTTTCGGAGTGGAGAAATTTGTCATGATATCAACGGATAAAGCGGTGAATCCAACCAATGTAATGGGTGCGTCAAAACGTCTGGCAGAGATATACGTGCAGAGCCTCGGATTAGCCGTCAGCAGAAAAGAGCGTGAAGGGCAAACGCGTTTTATAACAACCCGTTTCGGTAACGTTCTGGGTAGTAACGGATCAGTAATACCCCGTTTTCGAGAGCAATTAGCCAAAGGAGGGCCATTGACCGTGACACATCCCGACATCATCCGCTACTTTATGACCATACCGGAAGCCTGCCAACTGGTACTGGAAGCCGCCTGTATGGGTATAGGGAATGACATACTCATATTCGACATGGGCGAACCGGTCAAGATAACAGCTTTAGCCCGCCGAATGATAGAATTGGCCGGTCTGGAACCGGACAAAGACATTCAGATAGTCTATACAGGCCTTCGTCCCGGTGAAAAATTGTACGAAGAACTTCTGGCTGAAAAGGAAAATACCTTGCCCACCTTCCATGATAAGATTTTCCGAGCCCGCGTACGTGAATACCGGTACACGGATATTGTCCCCAGGCTGCTTTCTCTGTGTGAAACCGCCCAACACGGCAATATCACGGAGACTGTACTTGGGATGAAAGACCTCGTCCCCGAGTTCAAAAGCCAACACTGCCATTTTGAATGTTTAGACGGGGAGGCAATATAATGAGGATATTGGTGACCGGTGGAGCCGGATTTATAGGTTCTAACCTCTGTGAAAAATTATTGAAATCAGGTCATACGGTAGTCTGCTTGGATAATTTTTCGACGGGCAAAAGGGAAAATATAGAATCCTGCTTCCGAAATCCGGGCTTTACGTTGATAGAAGGCGATATCCGTTCGTTGGAAACTTGCCGCAAAGCAGTGGAAGGAATAGAGTATGTATTTCATGAGGCGGCCTTGGGTTCGGTGCCCCGCTCTATCGCCGATCCGCTGACCACGAATGAAGTAAATACCGGTGGATTTCTGAATATGCTTGTTGCAGCGCGGGATGCTAAAGTAAAGCGTTTTATTTTTGCTGCAAGTTCTTCTACCTATGGCGATTCTACCGATCTGCCCAAAGAGGAAAACCGCATTGGCAAACCACTTTCTCCGTATGCTGTCACCAAATATGTGAACGAACTGTATGCAGATGTGTTTGCCCGCACCTATGGAACAGAGTATATCGGATTGCGCTATTTTAATGTATTTGGACGACGCCAAGACCCCAATGGCGCTTATGCGGCTGTGATTCCTTTGTTTGTGAAAAAATACATCTGTCATGAAGCCCCCAACATCAATGGGGATGGCGAGTACAGCCGTGATTTTACCTATATAGATAACGTGATAGAGATGAACATGCTGGCCTTGTCGACTACAAATCGGGAAGCCATCAATCAAATATATAATACCGCTTACGGCGAACGTACAACGCTCAATCAACTGTGCGATTACCTGCGTGAATTCCTGAGCGAGTATGACCCAGCCATAGCCCGGATTGCGCCTACGCATGGCTCGAACCGCGACGGCGATATCCCGCACTCGCTGGCCTCTATCCGTAAAGCAAAAAATCTGTTAGGTTATGCGCCAAAGTATGATATGAAAACCGGCCTGAAGGAAGCTGTCAGGTGGTATTGGGAAAATCTGAAATAAACCTATATGCAAGATATAAAAATTGGAGTAATCGGCCTTGGCTATGTCGGGCTGCCCCTGGCGAGACTTTTTGCTACGAAGTATCCCGTGGTGGGATTCGATATCAACGACGGACGGGTAGACGAGTTGATGGCCGGAAGGGATCGCACCCTGGAAGTAGATGAAGATATGCTCCAGGCTGTGCTCAGGAAAGAACCGGACGGTAAGGCAGGTTTATTTTGCTCATATAATCAAGAGGATATAAGAACGTGTAACATTTATATCGTTACCGTCCCCACACCTGTGGACAAAAATAACCAACCCAACCTTACCCCCTTGTACAAAGCCAGCGAAACGGTCGGTCGAGTCATCGGCAAAGGCGACATCGTGATCTATGAATCGACCGTATATCCCGGGGCGACGGAAGAAGACTGTATCCCTGTGATCGAACGGGTATCGGGACTGAAATTCAACGAGGATTTCTTCGCCGGCTATTCGCCCGAACGCATCAATCCCGGCGATAAAGAACATACGGTGGAGAAGATAAAGAAGGTAACGTCAGGCTCAACACCCGAAACGGCCGTTACGGTAAACAATCTGTACGCCTCAGTCATCACGGCCGGGACACACTTAGCCCCTGCCATACGGGTGGCCGAAGCCGCCAAGGTGATAGAAAACGCACAGCGCGATATCAATATCGCTTTTGTCAACGAACTGAAAAAGATATTCGACCGGATGGGAATCGACACCCAATCAGTACTCGAAGCGGCTGCCACTAAATGGAACTTCCTGCCGTTCAAACCGGGACTTGTCGGAGGGCACTGCATAGGCGTAGACCCCTATTACCTGGCCCGGAAAGCGCAGGAATACGGCTACCATCCCGAAATCATCCTTGCCGGTCGCCGCATGAACGACAGCATGGGAGAATACGTTGCAGGCGAGGTGGTAAAACAAATGATCCGGCAAGGGATACAAGTAAAAGGAGCCAACGTGCTGATACTGGGAATCACGTTCAAGGAGAACTGCCCCGACGTGCGCAACACGAAGGTAGTGGATATAGTCAGAGAATTACAGGCGTATGACGTAAACGTCGACATCCACGACCCCTGGGCTGACCCGGAAGA
>JAIRKZ010000200.1 GCA_031259845.1 Tannerellaceae bacterium
GGTTTCGTACTGGCTCCGAATGGCTCCTTTTTTCAAATTGGGGGTTTCGTACAGGCTCCGAATGGCTCCTTTTTTCAAATTGGGGGTTTCGTACTGGCTCCGAATGGCTCCTTTTTTCAAATTGGGGGTTTCGTACAGGCTCCGAATGGCATTTTTTTTCAAATTGGGGGTTTCGTACTGGCTCCGAATGGCATTTTTTTTCAAATTGGGGGTTTCGTACAGGGGCGGAAAGCCCGTAAGCCTCCGCCCCCCGGAGGCTTACGGACGCATCTTATAACCATTGTTCACGCTATTGAGAGTGAATTGTAATACAGCTTGCGGTATTCGGCGGGGGATATGCCGTGATATTTCTTAAAGAACTTACCGAAAGCAGACTGGTCGGAGAAATTAAGAAGATCGGCAATCTGTTGTACGGTTGTTTGCGTAGTCTTCAGTAATTTCCGCGCTTCCAGGATTAAGGTGTCATCAATCCATTTATTGGTTGTTTTTCCGGTCACATCTTTAATTATATGTGTAAGGTATTGCGGGGTGATAAACAATTTTTGGGCATAAAAGGCCACTTCGTGCTGTTCCCTGTAATTGTCGAGAAGTAAATTGAGGAATTTATGGAACATCTCTTCCTTGCGGCTTGACCGGCCGGAGGACAGCTTACTCCCCGTTTTGTTTTTAAGTATGTGGGTTACATCAAGTATGAACGACATAAAATTGACAGGAACCACCTCGCGGTAATACGAATGTGTATGGATACTTATTTTTTCCTGCAAAATATCGAAGTTGGCCGTCAGAAGGCATATTTCTTCGTCATCCAGTTTGGTTTTCAGGTTTTTTTTGATAAGCAGGCAGTTGAGAAAAGACAATATTTGTTTATTACTGATACATTCGTCCATAAAAGATTTATCTGCAAGTATGATTTTAGCCTTAAAGCCAGGGCTTACCGATGTGATGTGTACAGCCTCCCACGAGGGCATAAGAAGGAAGTCGTGGCGGGATAGCGAATAAGGCGTTTCTTCCATTTGCAGGGTACATTCTCCATCTAAAACCCACGCCGTTCCTATAATGTTGCCTTGAACAGGGAAACGATACGGGGCCGTTTTCGTCCGTTCATTGGCAGAAAGACTGTTCAACTCTGCTACTCCCAGCATATTGTCGTAAATTTCGTATGTTATTTGCTTTTCCATTTCTTTTTTATTTGCTCATTAGTTTCTTAGAAATCACATTATTAAAAAGATCGTCTTTCCGGTGTTTGGAAAGCGGCAGCTCCGTTCCGCCTGCATACACTTTCCCGCTGCTTACCATCTCAATGTGGGATATATTAATCAGGTACGATTTATGGATACGGAAAAAGGCGTCTTTGGGCAAAATGTTCTCCAGCGAAGCCATGGTTTGGTGGATTACATACGATTTATCTTTAAAATGCAGCTTCAGGTAATTTTGCATAGCCTCAACATACAGGATATTTTCCCACATAATTTTTATAAACGAATCGTCTTGCCTGATATACATTTCCGAACCTGCGATTTCTCCGGCAGCCGGATTGTTGCGCGAAGTAAACAATTCCAGCGCTTTTTGAGCCGCCTGGAAAAAACGCTGGAACCCTACAGGCTTCAGTAAATAATCTGCCACATTCAGGCGAAACCCGTCTAAGGCATAGCCCGAATAGGCTGTGGTAAAAATAGTGAGGGGCGGATTGTCGAGCGATTCCATAAACTCTATCCCTGTAAGTTCCGGCATATTAATGTCGAGAAACATCAGGTCTATCTCTTTTTCCATCAATATCCCGGTTGCTTCGAGGGCCGACGCACAGGTAGCCGATAATTCAAGGAAATCGAGCTTGTCTATATAGTTCACGATACCCTCGATAGCAAACGATTCATCATCTACTACAAGGCATTTCAACACGTGATGTTTTTTAGGTTTAATTTCTTCGCTCATAATTTACATGCAAATGATTAATTGTAAAAAGTAAATGGTATCCATCTCTTTTACGGTTAAAGAATATCTTTCTCCATAATGGATGTCTAATCTCTTCCTGATATTTTCCAGTCCGATACCACCCTCTTTTCCTTTCTTTGGCGCTTTATTCGACTTTGAATTTTCCACCTTCAGCGAGAGGATGTTCTTTCTTTGTTCCAGGTTTATATAAATAAATCCTTTTTCGTTTGCCGAACGCGAAACATGTTTGAACGCATTCTCAATAAAAGGAATAAACATCAGGGGAGGGATATTTTTATTGCCATTCTCGATATGCCAGGTGCATGTTACGTCTAATTTATCTTTCCAGCGAAACTTTTCCACGTCGATAAAGTTTTTAAGGAACACCACCTCCTGTTCCAGCCTTACCGCTTCCTGTTTCCCATTATATAATTGGTAGCGCAGCGTATCAGCATATTTAAGCAATAGCTCAGAGGCCAGTTCCGTATCCTTTTGCATCAGTACATGTATATAATTCAATACATTGAACATAAAGTGCGGGTTAATCTGCGCATGCAATACCTGCAACTGCGATTCCAGAAGCGCTTTCTGTAAAATAGAATATTCGTAATAAAGCAATATCGTGCATAAAAGAAGGCTGATGGTCATTGTGCCGGGCATGGTAATTAATAGCTGTCCTGCCAGCGTTTGCCCTCCTATCCTGATTTTCCTTAAAGTAAGGAACCCCTTAATATCAAAGTGGGAAAATAATTCCGCCAATAATACATGTACTACCCCCAGGAACAGCGTCATCAATACAAACTTAATAAGGAACGCCAGCGTCTTGTGATTGTGCAGCGTCCGGATAAATAATTTGTTGACGAAAGGCAGCGTGGCAAGGATAGAGCTTGCGGCAAAACAAATACCGGTAAGCCCTCTTTCGCCGGGCGAGGCCTCTTCCGGGATAATAAAGCTAATGAAGCTAATCAGGCATGTTATAGCCGTCCAGTAGATTACTAAAATCCAATATTTCGTCAATCCTTTTCCCATTAGTCGTTTTTTGCAGGTAAATATCGTTTATCCTTAGCAATCAACCAAATTAATTTGACAACCGGGCCGTTTGGTATGACAACCGGATTTTTATCGGAAAAATTCCAGATAAGCCGGAAATAATTATCTATCTTCGTCAACAGTAAAAAAAACACTTATGAAAACAAATCTCAAATTTACAGTATTAATTGCTTTACTTTTAACTGCTTGCCAGTCAAATGACGGCTGGCAGAAGTTATTCAACGGAAAAGACCTTACGGGCTTCAAACAACTCAACGGAGAAGCCCCTTTCCGTGTGGAAGATGGATGTATCATAGGAACATCCGTAATGAATCAACCCAATAGTTTCCTGGCAACCGAAAAGGATTATGGAGACTTTATTCTCGAATTTGAATCCCTGTGCGCCCCCTCGCTCAATTCGGGCGTGCAGTTCCGCAGCGAAAGCCGCCCGGATTATCTGAACGGACGCGTCTTTGGCTATCAATGCGAGATAGACCCTTCAGACAGGAAATGGAGCGGAGGAATTTACGACGAAGCGCGCAAAGGATGGCTCGTTACGCTGGCCCGCCACCCGGCAGGAGGCATAGCCTATAAGAAAAACGACTGGAACAAATTCCGTATCGAAGCAATAGGCGATACCATCCGGATTTGGCTGAACGGCGTAAATACCGCAAACCTGTATGATAATGAAACGCCCAGTGGATTTATCGCCTTCCAGGTGCATCAAACAGGCAACCCTGAAGAAGAAGGAGACGAAATCAAATGGCGTAATATCCGTATCAAAACAGAAAACCTGGAACCCGAACGTATGCAAGGCCCCCTGGCGCCGGAAGTAAACCGTATCCCCAATACCCTTTCGGATGAAGAAAAAGCAAATGGCTGGAAATTATTATTCGACGGCCAAACAACCGGCGGCTGGAGAGGCGCTCATAAAGACGCTTTCCCCAAGTTTGGCTGGAAAGTGGAAGACGGCGCATTAACCGTTTCTAAATCGGATGGCGGCGAGGCCACAAACGGCGGAGACATTGTATATGGAAACGAACTCTTCACGGCATTTGAATTTACCCTCGAATTTAAAATAACAGAAGGGGCCAATAGCGGGATAAAGTATTTTGTGACAGAACAGGAAAAGCAAAAAGGTTCGGCTTACGGGCTTGAATATCAAATACTGGATGATAGCCGGCATCCGGATGCGAAATTATATACATCCTTCCCCGGTTCACGTACATTGGCAAGTTTATATGACCTGATTAAAGCAGAACACAAACGCTTTAACGGCATTGGAAACTGGAACCAGGCAGTAATAAAGGTATATCCGGATAATCATGTAGAGCACTGGATGAATGGCTTTAAGAATCTTGAATTTGAACGAGGCTCAGACGCTTTTCGCAAACTGGTGAAAGGCAGTAAATATGCCGATAAAGCGTACAATGACCCCATACCTTTCGGCGAAGCCCCCGCAGGACGTATTTTATTGCAAGACCATGGCGATGAAGTATCTTTCCGGAGCATAAAAATAAGGGAGTTGAAATGATCTTTTTTTCAGCGTAGCGGATGGTTCCCGGAAAATACAGATATTGTCAAAACGGTAATAATTACCCATTATACATTTTAGTATTTGCAGTTTGCAGGTAATGAAACGACCATCTTATTAACTAATGACAAAAAATGCACAAACAACGGCCATAACTTATTTCACATTTCCCAAATTACTTGATTTACATCAAGTGTATGTGCGTTTTTACAGTATAAATTTGTCTACTGAAAACACCAAGTTTTCATAGTTAAGGTTTGAAGGCGTTGGAGCTTGTGAAAGTTCCGACGCTTTATTTTTAACAGCTAATGTTTTGATTTCTGACAAACATCTCTTATCTTTAACCGGATATTCATATACGTTGAAAATATTTACCGGATTATTTCGTTTACATTGTATGAGAAATTATAAAAAAAAACAATCCAATATTTATGAAAGACAATTATTGTATAATAATGGGCGGCGGAATCGGTAGCCGTTTCTGGCCGTTTAGCAGAGAAAGCTATCCGAAGCAATTTCTTGATTTTTTCGGAACCGGCCGTTCTTTATTGCAAATGACATTCGACCGGTTTGTCAAAATTATCCCAAAGGAAAATATCTATATCGTAACAAATGAATCGTATGCAGCCCTTATGAAAGAGCAGTTGCCCGATATAGATGATAAGCAGGTTCTTCTTGAGCCTATCCGGCGTAATACGGCGCCTTGCATAGCCTATGCAGCTTACCATATTAAATCGTGTAATCCCAATGCCAATATTGTGGTGGCCCCTTCCGATCATCTGATTTTAAAAGAAGATGTTTTTTTACAGGATATACGGAAAGGGTTGGAGTTTGTTAAGGGGAATAAAGCCTTAGTAACATTAGGCCTAAAGCCAAGCCGGGCGGAGACAGGTTATGGTTATATCCAAAGTGATAAAACTTTCTTGGGCGAATTTTCAAAAGTAAAAACGTTTACAGAGAAACCTAATGCAGAATTGGCCAAAGTGTTTCTCAAAAGTGGAGAGTTCTTTTGGAATTCCGGCTTGTTCCTTTGGAATGTAAATACGATTCTTGAAGCCTTTGCCCTCTATTTACCGGATATAACCAACCTGTTTGATTTGGGAAAAGATTCGTTCAACACGCCGGAAGAGGCTAAGTTTATACAAAAGCAATTCCCATACTGCCCCAGCATCTCTATCGATTATGGCATTATGGAGAAAGCAGACAATGTATATATGATGTGCGTAGATTTCGGCTGGGCTGATTTGGGAACCTGGGGCTCCTTGTATGATATGGCGGGTAAAGACGAACAGAAAAATGCCATATTAAAGACAGATAAAGTGTTGGCCTGCGAATCAGGGGAGAACATTGTAGCGATGAGCAATCCTGATCGTCTGGTTGTTTTACAGGGCTTGAATGATTATATCGTTGCCGAATCAGCGAATGTATTACTCATCTGCAAGAAAGGCGAAGAGCAACGGATCAAACAGTTTGTAGTGGATGCCCAATTAAAATACGGCAAAGAGTTTAATTAAATTCACTCAACAGGTAATACCAGGCCTTCCTTAGCCAGAATTGTATCAGGGAAGACCCGCATGGCTTCTGTTTTAAGTATAGTATCATCTTCATATCGGGCTGAAAAATGCCCGATAACAAGTTTTTTTACATTTGCCCGTTTGGCTATTTCCGCCGCTTGAGTTGCAGTAGAATGGTATGTTTCTTTTGCTCTTTCCTTTTCCGCTTCTGCAAAAGTGGCCTCATGATACAATAAATCCACATTGGAAATTATCGGAATAATCGTTGGGAAATAAGCGGTGTCCGAACAATAAGCATATCGTTTAGCCGGTTCGGCAGGCAGGGTTAACCGGTTGTTGGGTATTATTTCTCCGTTTGGCGCCGTATAATCGGCGCCTTGTTTAATCTGGCTGAGGTATTTGATTGGGATTTGATAGAAATCAATCATTTCTCTTATTAAATGAGCTTCTTTTTGTTTTTCTGCGAATAGGAACCCGCAAGTAGGCGTCCGGTGATTTAACGGAATAGAATAAACCTCCATGGAGCGGTCTTCCATGACAAGGGCTTGCCTGGATGCGTCTATCTGATTAAACTGAACACGGAAAGGCAATCCTTTGTTGAATAAATTCAGAATCGGTTGAAGATAATCTTTTATGCCCTTTGGAGCATGAATAAATAAATCGCCCGTCCTGCCCAGCATACCCAAGGTAGAAATTAATCCCGGCAAACCAAAGCAATGGTCACCGTGCAGATGTGATATGAAGATATGGTTAAGCCGGTTAAACTTTATACGCATATACCGCATTTGTACCTGAGTCCCTTCTCCACAATCAATCATATATAATTTATCCCGTAGATTGACAATCTGTGAAGTTGCCATGTGTCTGGTAGTTGGAAGCGCTGAACCACATCCAAGGATGTGTATGTTAAATCCTGCCATAAAAGTCCTTTTTTATTCTATTTGCTAATAAAAGTATCATAAAAACTTGCAATTTGTTTTGGCAGACATAAAAAAAAAGAATGAAATATGTTGTATGCAAATAATGGATTGTCTACCTTTGTAATGAATTAATATAGTTTTATAAAAAAATAAAAATAAAAAGGGATAAGACTAAATTATATTTTGTTCTAAACCTTAACTAACTTTTTCTTTTTGTTTAAAACGGTTAAATGTAGAAACGGCCAAGCGTGAGCTCCGCCGTTTCCTTTTTTTATACCGTTCCCATCCCATTCTGTTCCATTTATTTATTTTGCCTGTTTTGATATTTCCTGTTATCCATGTCACTAAAAAAATAAAAGGATATATCCTCTTCGGTATACCCTTTGTCAAGAGCGGAAGACGGGGCTCAAACCCGCGACCCTCAGCTTGGAAGGCTAATGCTCTATCAACTGAGCTACTTCCGCAATCTGTTTTTTTAGTGGGCAGTGATGGATTCGAACCACCGAAGGCGTAAGCCAGCTGAGTTACAGTCAGCCCCATTTGGCCACTCTGGTAACTGCCCCCATTATTTTCGTGTGCAAAGGTAGAATTAATTTTTTAAACTGCAAGAATAATCAATCATTTTTATTGCAGTAATTGCCGCTTCATCTCCTTTATTCCCGTATTTTCCTCCTGCACGTTCTTCTGATTGCTGCATTGTATCGGTAGTTAATAAGCCGAAGATAAACGGCATATCATACATTAAGTTCAATTCGGTGATACCTTGCGTTACTCCCGAACATACATAGTCGAAATGAGGCGTATCTCCACGTACAACACATCCTAAGATGATAACAGCGTCAAGTTCTCTGTTTTCGGCTAATTTCCGGGCGCCATACGTTAGCTCGAAGCTTCCGGGGACGCGTTTTACAATCATATTTCCGGCTTTAACCCCATGCTTCTCTAATGTATTGCATGCGCCTTCTAAAAGCTTCTCGGTTATATTTTTATTCCATTCGGAAACGACAATACCTACACGCATATCCGAAGCATCAGGTACACTGTTAAAATCGTAATCGGATAAATTTTGATAAGCTGTAGCCATATAATTTATTTTTGATAAAATAAAAAGGATGCTCGAAAGGCATCCTTTTTATCTGTTAATAATATACAAACGAAACCTTATTCTTTTGCCAATTCGGAGGCGCGTGTTATGAATCTGTCGATATCGGACGCTTCCATTGAATTATAATATTTTTCTTTGATGGCGGTATACGCTTTTACGGCATCATTGTATTGTTTAAGATGTTCGTAAGCAATACCTGCTTTTTTAAGGAATGCAGGGCTTATTGTTTCATTATCCGCCGTTTTAGCTGCTTTTTCGAAATAACTGATTCCTTCTTTTATATTTCCGGAATTTACATAGCAATCTCCGATAAGCCCGATAAGAGCCGGAGAGATCATGTTATCATTTCCGCTGAAGGATTTTAACAGCTTCATCGCTTTCTCGTTGTCGCCTAATTTGAAATAGCAAACGCCTGCATATCCTTTTGCCAGGTTGCCGGCTTTTGTGCTTCCGTATTCGTCGATAATGGATTCAAAACCTGAATAATCCAATCCGTTGCCATTTAAAGCGAGGGCAAAGGAATCAATGGCAAAATAATTTTCACCCTGAAACATTGCGGCGGCAGCTTTCTTTTCTCTGGGGACTAAGTAGCCATGCCTGATTCCGAGAATGGCTCCGACAATAAGTATAATGCCGATAATTCCATAGCTGATGCTCTTTTGATTTGTTTCAAGAAACTGTTCTGATTTAGAGACAATTTCACCAACTTCCAACTCTTTACCTTTGCTCTTTCCTTTAGTAGTAGCCATTATGTATATACGTTTAATAAATTCTTTTAAGTGATTACTTTTTGCAATTCAACGCGCAAAAATAGTTTTTTTTATGGATATAATCTACATTTTGAACTATATTTTTTAATTTTGTATCATTGAATGTGGCGTAATGATACTAAATAAACTTTCCGTTTTCAATTACAAAAATATACAACAGGCTGAGATATTCTTTTCTCCTAAGATGAATTACTTTTTCGGTAATAACGGGATGGGTAAAACGAATCTTCTGGATGCTATCTATTACCTGTCCTTTTGCAAGAGTCACCACCATACGTCGGATAATCAGGTTATACTTACCGGCGAAGAGATGTGCATGATTCAGGGAAGCTATGATTATGAGGGTAGGGAGGAGGAAGTGTTCTGCGCTATCCGCCGCCGGCAACGGAAGCAGTTTAAGCGTAACCAAAAGGAATACGACAAATTATCCGAACACATAGGATTACTCCTTTTAGTCATGGTATCGCCTACAGACTCGGATTTAATACAGGGGGGAAGCGAAGAACGCCGCCGTTTCCTCGACTTAATCATTTCGCAACAGGATAAGCAGTACCTTCACGCACTGATACAATATAATAAGGCCCTTCAGCAGAGGAATAGCTTATTAAAGAACCAGTCGAACGACCGCTCCCTGTACGATGTGTTGGATATGCAATTAGACAGGTATAGCAAGTTTGTGTATGAGAAGCGCCAACTGCTGGTTGACGACCTTATTCCTGTATTCAACGAATATTATCAAAACATCTGCCAGTCATCCGAACAGGTAGGCTTGCGCTACCTCTCCCAATTGGCGGAGGGTGAATTAATGGAACTGCTCTCGAAGAACAGGGAGCGCGACTACGTTTTAGGATATACATCCACCGGTATCCATAAAGACGATCTTGAGATGACATTGAACGGTTCATTGATCCGTCGGGTAGGCTCGCAAGGACAGAATAAAACGTATTTGATAGCCCTCAAATTATCACAGTTTGCCTTTCTGAACCGGGAAGGGCGTACTACTCCTATTCTGTTGCTCGATGACATCTTTGATAAATTAGATGCCAGCCGGGTGGAACAGATCATTAAGTTAGTCAGCGGGGATACATTCGGCCAAATCTTTATAACGGATACAAACCGGAAGTACCTGGATGAAATTCTGTCGGCCATGAAACATGATTATACCTTATTCCATGTAGAAAAAGGAACCATTCAAACGATACCGAAACTGCTATGAGACGGAAGAATGCACAAACGATAGGCGAAGTCTTAAATGATTTCTTCAAAGAGAATGCCGAACTGCGCAAACGGATTCTGGAAATTCGTGTCAAACGGGCATGGGGAGAAGTCTTAGGCCCCATGATTCAACAATATACCCGTAGCATTTATATAAAGAACAACATCCTCTATGTTTCGCTGACTTCTTCTGTTTTACGAAACGAACTAACCCTAAGCCGCGACAAATTGGTAAAAAGCCTCAACGATTATGCCGGCTCCACAGTTATCCATACAATCATCATCCGGTAATAAGTCATAAGCCGGAAACGTCACTTATGACTGATAATAATCTCCATCCCTTTTTTTATGGCGGCTTCATTCATTGGGAGTAATTTATGATGCCGTTCGGGTAGCGATTTCTTTAGTCCGAGGAGAACGTTCTCCAGCCTTACCATAGGCGCTACTTTTAGCAGGCCGCCGAGTATCAACATATTGAAAACCTTATCGTTTTTCATTTCCGTTGCTGCATCCATGGCGTCTATCCGGTAAACATGGATGTCTTTCCGTTTGATTTCTCCATGTATACCGTATCCGTCGTATATAAGGATGCCGTCCGGCTTTACTTTGCTTTCAAACTTATCCAGAGACGGTTGGTTTAAGATAATCGCAATGTCGTATTGGTTTAAGATGGGCGAACTGATAGGGCCGTCGCTCAGGATAACTGTTACGTTGGCTGTACCGCCCCGTTGTTCCGGACCGTATGAAGGCATCCAACTGACTTCTTTTCCTTCCATTAATCCAGAGTAAGCCAATATCTTTCCCATTGACAAGACGCCTTGTCCGCCAAAACCGGCTATAATAATTTCTTGTTTCATCTTATTTCCGATTATTATTCTACATTCTTTAAATCACCTAACGGATAGAAGGGGAACATGTGCTCCGTCATCCAGTTGTTAGACTGTGTGGGCGTCATTTTCCAACCCGATGAACAGGTAGAAACAAATTCAACGATAGACGTTCCCTTTCCCAACATGGAGTTTTCGAATGCTTTACGAAGCGATTTCTTAGCTTTTCTTACAGCGGCTGCCGTCTCTACGCTTTGGCGGGTGACGTAACAGGTTCCATCCAGCAGGGCCAATATATTAGATATTTTAAGCGGATACCCGTTCAGTGCAATATCCCGTCCGTAAGGGCACGTGGAGGTGGGCATCCCTTCCAGCGTGGTGGGAGCCATTTGTCCGCCCGTCATACCATAAATAGCGTTGTTTACGAATACGATTACGATGTTCTCGCCGCGGTTGGAGGCATGGATTGTTTCGGCTGTCCCGATGGCGGCCAGGTCGCCGTCGCCCTGGTAAGTGAATATCATTTTGTCTTTATTCAGGCGTTTCAGTGCGGTGGCAACGGCCGGCGCGCGCCCGTGAGCCGCTTCTACCCAGTCTATATCTAAGTAATTGTAAGCAAATACGGCGCATCCTACCGGGGAAATACCGATTGTCTTTTCTTCCATTCCCATGTCGGCGATTACCTCGGCTATCAGCTTGTGGATAACGCCATGACTGCAACCGGGGCAGTAGTGCATGGGGTTGTTGTTCATTAATTCCGGTTTGTCGTAAACCAGGTTTTCCGGTTTTATTATATCTGTTAATTCCATAACTTAATCATTATTTAAAATACCTGAGGATATATTGCGCCAGCCTTATCACGATGGCAATACCCGCAAGGTACATGAATACCATTTTGTTACTTACGGCAAAATAGCAGACCACAGCGGCTATTGCCAACACCATAAATAATAATGTAAGGAGTTCGTCGGCTTTACTCCCCCTGAATAGCTTATCCATGCTGTATAATTTTTTCTTTTAATGCAACCAATATCTCGTCGGGCGTAAATACGATTCCTCCCAGGCGCCCGAAATGCTCTACCCTTATTTTCCCATTTACGGCCAGTCGGACGTCTTCTACCATTTGCCCGGCGTTCAGTTCTACTGAAAGCATGCCTTTTACCTTATGGGCATACGTTTTGATTATCTCTTTGGGGAAGGGCCAAAGCGTTATCGGGCGCAGAAGCCCCAGTTTGATACCTTCCAGGCGCGCCAGCTCTACTGTTTTCTGGCATATACGCGCCGCGGACCCGAAGGCGACCAGCAGGTATTCGGCATCCTCGCAGTGAAATTCTTCGTAGCGTACTTCGGCCTCTTCAATCTTTTTGTATTTAGCCTGGAAGCGATTGTTGTTCTCTTCCATAATGGCCGGGTCGAGTTCCAGTGAAGTAACGATGTTGGGCCTGCGCCCTTTCGGCTTGCCCTGTACAGCCCAGGGCGATTCTTCCCGTATTTCGGCTTCTGTTTTTCTTTTGCGGTAAGGAGGGAGCGCCACCTTTTCCATCATCTGCCCGATAATACCGTCAGACAGTATCATACAGGGATTGGAGTATGTAAAGGCAAGGTCGAAACCAAGCGATACAAAGTCTGCCATTTCCTGTACGGATGAGGGAGCGAGGGTAATCAGACGGTAATCGCCATGTCCCCCGCCTTTTACGGTCTGGAAATAGTCGGCCTGGCTCGGCTGGATTGTTCCAAGCCCAGGCCCTCCGCGCATGACATTAACAATCAGGCAAGGCAGGTCGGCGCCCGCCAGGTAAGAGATTCCTTCCTGTTTGAGACTGATACCGGGGCTTGACGACGACGTCATGACCCGTTTTCCACTTGCAGCGCCGCCATAGATCATGTTAATTGCAGCCACTTCGCTTTCTGCCTGTAAAACAACCATGCCGGTCTTTTCCCAAGGCATCTCGGCCATTAAGGTTTCAAGAATTTCGGATTGCGGAGTGATGGGGTAACCAAAATATCCGTCTGTCCCATAGCGGATCGCTGCATGGGCAACCGCTTCATTACCCTTCATCAAATTTAGTTCTTCTGCCATAGTCGTTTTTATAGTTTTACCTTATAAATAGTAAGACATCCGTCCGGACATACCAAACCGCAACTGATACAACCAATGCAGCCGTCCGGGTTTTTCATGTAAACATAATGATATCCTCTCTTGTTAACTTCGCGGGGATGCAATTCCAATACATCCGTAGGGCAGGCCGCCACACAAAGGTCGCAACCTTTGCACCGTTCTGTATTGACAACAACAGCGCCTTTAATTTTCGCCATATCTGATAAATTTATATACGTACTTCTTTTTAGAAATAATCCGACATTTAAGTCTCGCGTTGCCAAAGATAGCAAAAAATATAATATTGCATGCAAAAATATTCTTTTAATTTATACTTTACGCGGAAAGGTATTGTGCATTAAAGCCTCGCCAGCCGGTCCGCCAGCGCCGCCAGCCCGGCTTTTGTCGCAATTACATTTTCTCATCTCAGGGCTTGGGCACATCCCATAGCCGTCAGGTTAAGAACGTCAATCCTGTTAAAATAAGACATATACCTGTTCTTTATATGTGACACGCTTATAAATCGCAGATTTTTATCTAAGTTTGCAATAAAATTAGTCTTATGCTTTTAGACAATAAAATTCAAATTGAGCAAAATACGCCGTTCAAAGTAGTGGATTTTCTGAAAGAATACACCGAAAACGGCGCATTGGACATTGTTACCGGCTTTTTTTCGGTAAACGCGCTTGCATTGCTTTACGAGGAAATAAATCAGGTAGAAAAGTTTCAGCTGATTTTAGGTAAACTCACTAAAACAGATGAAGAACAGAACAAAGTTGTCGATTTGCTCTCCGAAGATTTCAGTATCGACAGCGCCCTGAAACTAACGGTTTCGGCTAAACGGGCGATTGAGTTTTTGAAGCAAGGAAAAGTAAGCGTAAAAACTATTGAGCGGAATTTCTGCCACGCAAAATCATATATCTACACCGACCAGGACAATCGCAACAACTATTTTGTCGTTGGCAGTTCCAACCTTACCGATGCCGGTTTGGGTTTGCGCGCGAGCAGCAATATCGAACTCAATATTGCCAAGCATGACCATGAAGACGAGTACAAAAATCTTTGCAAATGGTTTTCCGATAAATGGTTGAATGTTGCTGCCGACAAAATTCCGATGCCCGAAAAACGAAAGATTGACGTCAAAAAGTATATTATCGACCTGATTGAAAACCTGTATCGCGAATACACGCCTTACGAACTGTACTACAAGGTCTTGTACGAGCGGTTTAAGGACGATTTCCTGACTTATTCCAACGATTCCGAATTTAAAAAGGAAATTGCCCATCTGGAAGATACGGTAATCTTTCAAACGCTTTATCCATACCAGCAGAAGGGCGTTTTGAGTTTGATCCAGATGTTGCGCAAACACAACGGGGCGATTCTTGCCGATGCTGTCGGACTTGGCAAAACATGGACAGCCCTTGCCGTGATGAAATATTTCCAATCGAAAGGATATACGGTTATCCTGTTTGCCCCCAAAAAGTTACGACATAATTGGGAACAATACCAATGCGGAAAAAACTCTAAATTTGAAAGTGATGAAATAGACTATTATGTCAGAAATCACACTGATTTGCAAGATGAAAGATTGAATACTGTCTATTCCGGCAGAGATGCTTTGCCACTTGCCCGTATTCAGAAAAAACAAAACCTGCTGCTCGTGATTGACGAAAGCCACAACTTACGAAACGACAAATCTGCGCGCTATCAGTTTCTGGTTGACAATATTCTTTGTCCCGACCGAAAAAAACGTGACGTAAAAGTGTTGCAACTCTCTGCAACGCCCATCAACAACGGGCTGATTGATGTTCGTAACCAGTTCAAACTGATGGCAAAAGGGAAGGACGACGGTTTCAAGGAAACGGATTTTGCCATAAACAGTTTGCTTTTTGCATTCCAGAAGGCACAGCGGGATTATACGATTTGGAGCCGACAGCCGAACCGAAAAATTGCAGACTTTATCGGCAATTTAGATGGTATGGTTTTTAAACTGACCGATGCGCTGATTGTTGCTCGAACCCGAAAACTGATTGAGGGCGAGTTCGGCGAAATGGATTTTCCAAAAAAGGAAACGCCTGAAAACAGGTATATTGCACCCGCAAATATCGGCAATCTAAAAACTTTTGACCAGATTTTCGATGCCATAAAAATCAAAATGACGGCTTATCGACCTTCGCAGTATATTCTTTCGGAACGCAAAGCATCTGAACAGCAAACGGTTCGGGTAACTGAAGATGATGTGAAACGAGAAGGCTTTCTGGTGAAAATGATGACTATCCTGCTCGTTAAACGTTTGGAATCGAGTTGGTTTTCGTTCAAAAAAACCATCGAAAACATACTCGCGTACCACGCAAACGCCCTTGATAAAGTAAATCAATTTATAGACAAGAAAAATACAACTGTTTCTATCTCAACCGATTTGTCGGAAGATGAACAGGAAGCCGTGGAAGATACCGCAGCCGAACTGGGTATTGATGAAGAATTTACGCTCGGCAAGAAAAATCCAGTGGAACTGTCGAAAATCACTTCCATTCAGACCTTCAAAAAGGATTTGGAAAGCGATGTCAATAAACTGAAACGCCTGCTCGAAAATCTTGATGTGTTCGAGAGAAAATTCAACGAAAACACGCTCGACAGCTCAACTAACGACTTGAAACTCGAAAAATTGATTGAGATTATCAAAGAAAAGCAGCAAAAAACAAATCGTAAGGTGCTTATTTTCACCGTTTATTCCGATACGGCGATATTTCTTTATGAACAGTTGAAACGTCGCGGCTTCAGAAATCTTGCTTACGTTTCAGGTAGCGACAGCGCCACTTCCGATGGATATTCGGGCAAAAACTTCGAGCCGATTCTGGAGCGGTTTGCTCCTTATACCAAACTCTATAACGAAAAAGACTGGACGGAAACATACGAAAAATATCTTGACTTTCAGAAATATAACAAAGACGGAAAATGGGAAGTGGCGTATGAAAAATGGCTTAAACTGATTGAAAAGCATGACAAAGTAACATTCAAAAAGATTGAGAATCCGGTCGAAATTCTTGTCGCTACCGACTGCCTTTCAGAAGGGCAAAACCTTCAGGACTGCGACTTGATAATCAATTATGACATTCACTGGAATCCGGTACGGCTGATTCAGCGAATGGGACGTATTGATCGCCTCGGCTCACCCAACAAAACCATTCGCGGTGTGAACTTTTGGCCGGCAAAGGACTATGACGATTACCTGAATCTGAAATCCCGCGTGGAAAACCGTATGGCAATCATGACCGTTGCAGGTACGGAAATGCCCGAAGACCTTACGCCCGAACTGCAACAGATGGTGAAAGATAATCCGCTGTTCTCGAAACAAACCGAAAAGATGCTCGAACAGATGCAACTCACTTGGGACGATATTGAAGACGGCGACAACACTGTCGGGCTTGGCGACCTCTCGCTTGAGCAGTTCCGTCAGGAACTTTTTGAACTTTTCAAACAAAAGGAAGAATTTTTCCGCAACATTCCAAACGGCGTTTATACCGGTTTCCGACAGTTCGCCGACTTGTTCCAAAGCGTCAATCTGAACGAAAACTCGCTGATTGCCGTGCTTGGTTATCCCCGCAAACCCGACGACAGCGACAAGGATTATAAATACGATGAAATTCGCCTGCTACACACTTCATACCGCGATGGACAGGCTAATGTCTCGTTTCTGAAAAACGATATGGAAATTCTTGCATTCCTGCGTTATCACAAATCGGCAAACCGTTTTGTGCCTGAAAAGGTAGAAAAAGGCGACAAACAAACGCTTACCGACCTTTCACAGGCAATTACCGATTGGCTCAAAGCACAAGCAATGCCGACTATAACAAATTCTCTTTGGGACAATACTCCAATTTCGCCCGAACAAAAGAAAATAGAAGATAAATTTCAGAAGGAAAACTTCGATTTGATTACTTGGTTCGTAATCTCTAAATAAGCCCCATGAAAGATTTTGACGAATATATAAAGCAGGGCGAACCCTCGCAAGCGGAAAAAGCACAATTTTGGCAAACGGCTATTGGTCTGCAAGATGTTGATGGACTGAAACCTTCTCAATATCTGCTTGACACTGCCAAAGAAAATATTGAAGGAAAAATAACACTCGACGAGGTAAAATACCGCATTAACAGTTATTACAAGCAACAGCGGAAAAAAGGGCAGACTGCCGATAATCGTTCAGAAGAAGCTGACAAGGTTTCGGCAAACATTACTGAAATTTTGTCGGAAAAAACTTTCGTGTTCAGTCCCGCCGAACTGACGGGCATACACCGCCGACTTTTTACAGGCGTGGAAACAATGCACGTAAAAATCGGCAAATACAGAGATTACAACATTACCAAATCGGAATGGGTATTGGACAATAAAACCGTTTTTTACGCCTCTGCCGATACAATTGCAGCAACGCTCAATTATGACTTCAAAGAAGAAAAAAATTTCAAATACAAAGGACTTAACAACCGTGAAACGGTTGAACATATCGTAAACTTTATTTCCGGTGTTTGGCAAATTCATGCTTTTGGCGAAGGAAACACGCGAACCATAGCCGTTTTTACTATAAAATATCTTCGGACTTTCGGTTTTGATGTTAAAAATGATATGTTTGCCCAACATTCATGGTATTTTCGAAATGCACTTGTGCGAGCAAACTACAATGATTATCAAAATAAAATTTATGCCACGCAGGAATATCTGCTCAAATTTTTCGGCAATATGCTGTTTGGTGAAAACAGCGAATTAAAAAACAGATATTTACATGTCAATTTTAAAAAAATGGAATTGCCTGTAAGCAACAACGCTGGTGGTAGGGAAATCGAAAATGTCGGAGAAATGTCGGAGAAATGTCGGAGAGACAAAAACAAATTATTGAACTGATTGCCGCTGATAATACCATTCCGGCAAAACAAATCGCTATATTGTTAAAAGTTTCCGACAGAACCATAGAAAGAGATATTAAAAAATTATCAGACTTAAAATATCTTGAAAGAGTTGGATCTGACAGGGGTGGACACTGGAAAATCATGTCAAACAATCAAGAAAACTCATAAAATACGATAAAATTATGGATCTAAATATATTCAACAATAGCAACCTCTACGAGGCAATCGTGGACTTCTTTGCCAAACTCAACATTCCCTTAAATTCAAACACTACTCTAAATCTCAATTTACAAAATGTTGTTCTTGGCGAAAACTATAAAAACCGTGAGCCATTTACGAATGTTACCGACACTTATTTTGCGGGACGGATTGACGACAGTATTTTTCAAGCAAGTTTGTATGATAACAAAATTTCTTACGAAGATTCCGAAAAAGTTTCAGCTAATTATAGCGGATTACGTTTGTTTGCCCTGAAATTAAACAAAAAGCCGACCCGTAGCGAAATATCGGAACTCACTCGTGCATTCAACCGCAAATCGCTGGCAATGCCGGTGGCGTTGGCATTGCAATACGATAAATATATATCGTTGGCTTTGCCCGAAAGATTCCTTTACAAACAATCGTGGCGGCAGGGTGAAAAAGTGGGAAAAACCATTATTCTGCGTGATATAAACACCGAAAAACCACACAGAGGGCATATTGATATTCTCAAAAAACTTTCCGAACACAAAGCCCACAACTTTAACGAACTGAACGAAGCGTGGAAAAAAGTGCTTGATATTAAAACGCTTAATGACGAGTTCTACTATGCTTTAGCAGGAAAATATGATAAAACCGGCAAATTGATCGTTGAAGGCTGGTATCAAAAGTGTTTCGATGACATTAAGATAGACCTCACAAAAGCAAGCCGAATTCTCGGAAAAGATATTGATAACGAACTGCGTCCACAGGTGGTTATCCGTATCATTGTCCGTATGATGTTCATCTGGTTTATGAAACAAAAAGGCTTGATTGCTAACATTTTTTTTGAAAAATCTATCGTCAATAATTTTCTAAAAAATGAAAATATCTATTATAACGCCATTCTACAAAACCTTTTTTTCGCCGTTTTGAACAAGAAAATCGACGAACGCCGTTTTCGCAAAGAAAATCCGAAACAACCTTTCAATCCCGAAGAAAATGAACACGGCGTGTTTGATGTGATGCGCTATAAACGCTATTTCAAAGACGGCAAGGCAGAGGAATTTCTTGCACTTGTCAAACAGATTCCTTTTGTGAACGGCGGACTTTTCCAATGCCATGACTATAAATTTACAGGCAAAGACGAAACAGGCGAACTCAACCGTAAAAACAATTACCTCATTGATGCTTTCAGCGAAACAAAACCTGCGAAAGTGTCTGATGATGTGATGTTCTCGCTTATCGACCTCTTCAACTCCTACGTCTGGACCATTGAAGAATCCACGCCCGAAGAGCAGGATGTAGCCCTCGATCCCGAACTTTTGGGAACGGTATTTGAAAACATTATCGGCGTCTACAACCCCGAATCGAAAGAAAACGCACGCAAATCAAGCGGTAGTTTTTATACGCCAAAAGCAATTGTGGATTATATGTGCAGGGAATCGCTACGCGAAACTTGTCTGAACTGTGATTTCTCTGATTCGCCTGATTACGACGATTATAAGGCGTATGTAAATTTCCTGTTCGATGGAAAAGAAGAAAATCATACAAATCACGAAAATCATATTAAAATCATAGTTCAGACAATTACGGATTTGAAAATCCTCGACCCCGCTTGCGGTTCCGGCGCGTTTCCTGTCGGAATGTTCAACCTGATTATTAAAATTCTTGGAAAAATTGACCCCGACAACCGAATTTGGAAAGAAGTTTTGCTTGACAAAGCCGAAAAAGAATTTACCAAAGCGGGACATATTGCCGGCCAAACCGAGCGCGATGCCGAACTCAAACGCATTTCCGACACCATTGAAAACAACAGTCGCGACTACGGACGTAAAATTTTCATTATCCAAAATTGTATTTATGGCATTGATATTCAGAATATTGCAATTGAAATATCGAAACTGCGCTTTTTCATTTCGTTGCTCGTGGATTACGAAACGCCCGACAACATTGCCGATTTCGACGTACTGCCCAACCTCGAAACCAAATTTGCCGTTGCCAACACGCTCATTGGCATTGAAAAGAAAAAAGCAGGGCAGCAAATAGATGCTTTTGGACAAAGTGTTGATGATGCTTTTGCTGAACTTACAAAGATATTTTTACTCTTTACCATCGCCAAAACGCCAAAAGAAAAAGAAGATATTAAAAATGCTTTTGAAAAGAAAAAGGCGGAAATTATAAACGACAAAAACTTTGATTTTGGACTTGATGCAAAAGATAAAATCCGCGCGTGGAACCCCTTTAATGTCTGCTACTGCTCGCCCTTTTTCGACAGCGGAATAATGTTCGGCATTCAGGGTGGCTTTGATATTGTGATTGGTAATCCGCCGTATGTACAGTTGCAAAACAATAGTGGCGAATTGGCAAAGCTTTATGAAAAATGCGGCTACAAAACATTTGCTCGAACGGGTGATTTGTATTGCTTATTCTACGAACGCGGCTATCAACTTTTGAAACCGCAAGGGCGGTTATGCTTCATCACTTCCAACAAGTGGATGCGAGCGGGATACGGAGAAAATACCCGAAAGTTCTTTGCCGAAAATACCAATCCCGAACAGTTGATTGATTTTGCCGGCGTAAAAGTATTTGAATCTGCAACGGTCGACACGAATATTTTAATGTTTGCAAAGGATAAAAACCGACAACAAACGCAGGC
>JAIRKZ010000097.1 GCA_031259845.1 Tannerellaceae bacterium
GGCCCGGAACCCGAAAAAGAACCCGCAGCTGGAAACATTAATAACGAACCAAAGCCGGCGACTAAAAAGCCCCCCGACGCGGGCGCAATAAAAAGTATAGAAGGTTTCGTAATAAATTCTACCAACGAAGAAAAAGGGAAAACCGAAACCCACGAAAAAACAGCTTCGCAGAAAGACGAAGAAATTAATACCGACAATTCATTAGAAACCGACATAACGCAAGAAGTAGCCGAAGACCCTTACAAGTGGCGTTACCTATTGGGGATACTTATAGCAATAATAGTAATTGGGGTAGCGGGGTATTTCCTTCTTCGGAAAAGCAAGGTAGTCACATTAATAAAAAAGTTATTTTCTTCATAACTATATAGGGAGCCAGCCGCGAGGTGTGCAAACTAAAAACCCAAAAAGGCCTAAAATTGGGTTCCTTTTTGGGTTCCTTTGTTGTAACTCCTTGATTATCAAGGTTATTTGCGGAGAGAGAGGGATTCGAACCCCCGGAACCTCTCAGTTCAACGGTTTTCAAGACCGCCGCGATCGACCACTCTGCCATCTCTCCATCTACATTCGCAACTTTTTTATTGATTGCGGTGCAAAGATAAATAATATTTATTCACGTCCTAATTTTTTTAGTTGCTTTTCTGCGATTCAGGGAGAAAAAAAGTTAAACTATAAATAGGTAGAAATAAAACAGATATAAAATTAGGGGAAATAAATATTCGGTACAGGCGCTTAGAGGCGCTATTTAATTGGCTTATATTCTTCTTGTTGGTTCATTTTCTACCATCCGTGTAATGAGGTTATCAAATATTGTTTCCATGTGATTTCTCCTGTTATGCCTGTAATGGTATTTGTAAGGGAGTTTTATGAAAATGTTATTCCTGAGAATCGTGATAAACACCCTCCGTAATGCCGGCTACGCCAATAAAATTATAAAAGATTCTCTTTTTCATACGCAATAAATGTTTTTTGTATACTTTTACAACCGTAAGTTTAACACTAAAAAAACAGTATCATGAGAACACTTTTATTTTGCTTGACTGCCATTCTTTCGTTCCCTCTTTTTGCACAACGGGAAGCGAGTATCCGTATCTATCCAGAGAACGGAAAACATCCTATCAGTAAACATATCTACGGGCATTTTGCCGAGCATTTAGGAACCTGTATTTATGGAGGATTATGGGTGGGGCCTACATCCGGCATACCCAATACGCAAGGCTACCGGAACGATGTATTGGAAGCGTTGAAAAAACTACAGATACCGAATCTCCGCTGGCCGGGTGGTTGTTTTGCCGACGAATATCATTGGATGGATGGCATCGGCGCGTACGAAAACCGTCCTAAAATGGTGAATAATAACTGGGGAGGCACGATTGAAGATAACAGTTTCGGAACGCATGAATTTCTGAATCTCTGCGAATTACTGGGAACAGAGCCTTATATCAGTGCCAATGCAGGCAGTGGAACCGTGGAAGAAATGGCTAAATGGGTAGAGTATGTCAACTCAGACGGCGATAGCCCGATGGCGCGCCTCCGCCGGGAGAACGGGCGCGATAAAGCCTGGAAAGTGAAATTCTGGGGAGTTGGCAACGAAAGTTGGGGATGCGGAGGAAACATGCGCCCTGAATATTATGCCGACATATACCGCCGTTATTCAACCTATTGCCGCACGTACGATGGCAACCGCCTTTTTAAAATAGCCAGCGGAGCCAGCGATTACGATTATAACTGGACGGAAGTATTAATGAAAAACATAGGCGGGCGTATGGATGGCCTTTCGCTTCATTATTATACCACGACCGGCTGGAACGGAAGTAAAGGCTCGGCAACCGGTTTCAATACAGACGAGTATTATTGGATATTGGGCAAATGCCTGGAAATAGAAGAGGTAATCAGGAAGCACAGCGAGATTATGGACAAGTACGACCCGGAAAAGAAAATCGGATTAATGCTTGACGAATGGGGAACCTGGTGGGACGAAGAACCCGGCACAATACGGGGGCACTTATTCCAGCAAAACACGATGCGCGATGCCTTTGTAGCGGCCTTAACCCTCAATATCTTCCATAAATACACCGACCGGCTGAAAATGGCAAACATCGCACAAATTGTAAACGTACTTCAATCGATGATCCTTACCGATGGAAGCAAAATGACGTTGACGCCTACCTATCATGTATTCGAAATGTATAAAGTGCATCAGGATGCCACGCATTTGCCAATGGATATAAGTTGTGAAAAATTAGTAGCGGGCGGCAACCGAGAAGTACCCGCCATAAGCGCTTCCGCTTCACGCAACGCCGAAGGGACAATTCACATTACATTGGCCAATACGGATATAGACAAGAGCAACAACCTGTCGGTTACGCTGGATAATACAACCATCAAAAATGTAAGCGGACGTATCCTTACCTCGCCTTCCATTAACGACCATAATACATTCGAGAATCCTGGAAAGGTGAAACCCGTATCGTTTAGCGGCGCGAAATTGGAAAAAGGGAAATTGAACGTAACGCTACCGCCCAAGTCTATTGTTGTATTAGAGTTAAAGTAATTAAACGCGCCGGCTTGATTGTATGTATAAATTAGTATCTTTGTCTTTTTATAACAAATATGAACAATAGCATGAAACCAACTTTATTTGTATTAGCCGCCGGAATGGGCAGCAGGTATGGAGGATTAAAACAATTAGACGGCTTAGGCCCGGGCGGTGAAACTATTATGGATTATTCCATATTTGATGCGATCCGCGGGGGATTCGGTAAATTGGTATTTGTCATCCGTAAATCGTTTGAAAATGATTTCCGTGCAAAAATCATATCCAAATATGAGAATCATATTCCGGTGGAAGTCGTTTTCCAGGAATTAGATAATTTGCCCGCCGGTTTCAGCGTGCCGCAAGGACGTGAAAAGCCCTGGGGGACTAATCATGCCGTATTAATGGGCAAAGATGTTATACGCGAACCTTTTGCCGTAATAAATGCAGACGACTTTTATGGCCGCAACAGTTTTGCCGTATTAGGCAAACAACTCGCAGAGATGGAAGGCAGGCAAAATGATTATTGCATGATTGGCTACCGGGTGGGAAATACGTTGAGCGAAAGCGGTTCGGTAGCCCGCGGAGTATGCGAAACAAATACAGACGGCTACCTCACAGGGGTGGTGGAACGTACGGCCATCGAACGGATAAACGGACAAATCCAATTTACCGATGAGAACGGGAAAACGGTTCTCTTAGACGACCACACACCCGTTTCGATGAACATGTGGGGGTTTACGCCCGATTACTTTACGTATTCGGAAGATTATTTCGTGAATTTCCTGAAAGAAAACAGCACGAACCTGAAAAGCGAATATTTTATCCCCTTAATGGTAAATGAACTAATCACCAAAGGTAAAGCCAGCGTGAAAGTATTGGATACCACCTCCAAATGGTTTGGCGTTACGTATGCCGAAGACCGCCAGGGAGTAGTTGATAAGATAAAAGCATTAGTCGATGCCGGAGAATATCCGGTTAAGTTATTCTTAAGATGAAACATATTTATTTACTGCTGTTGATGATAGTTGTTTTCCCTGCGGTTTCTTTGCATGCCCAGGAAACGGAGACACTCGTGTTGATTGATACCGATATGGGTAAAATAAAGGTGAAACTCTTTAACGATACGCCCATGCATCGTGATAACTTTATTAAGAATGTATCGGAAAACCGCTACGAAGGGCTACTTTTCCACCGGGTAATCAAACAATTTATGATACAGGCGGGCGACGTTACTTCCAAAGACGCCCCGCTGGATAAACAATTAGGCAGCGGCGACCTGGATTATACAATCCCCGCCGAAATCATTTATCCTGCCTATTTCCACAAACGGGGTATGCTGTGTGCGGCGCGTACGGCAGACGAGAGTAATCCTGAACAGGCCTCGTCTGCTACGCAATTCTATATCGTAACCGGTAAGTTCTTCACCGAAATGGAACTCGACAAGATGGAAAAAACAGAAAACAGAACGTTCACCCCCGAACAAAAGCATAGTTATATGCTGGAAGGCGGCGTTCCCAGCCTGGATAATAAATATACCATTTTCGGGGAAGTGGTGAGCGGGATGAAAGTAGTAGACAAAATACAAGTCGTCCCTACCAACGAATACGACCGCCCTTTGAAGAATATAAAAATAAAATCGGCAACTATTGTCAAGAAGTAACAACAAAGCTTTTCCACAAGCTGTCACCCTGTGGTACGGAAGCAACCAATTCTATTGTTTCTTTACACACAGGATGGGTAAAGAAAACCTTACGGGCATGGAGGCTTATCCCGCCATCAGGGTTAGAGCGATTCGCGCCATACTTTAAATCCCCTTTTATCGGACAGCCTATCCGGGATAGTTGAGACCGTATCTGATGATGGCGCCCTGTCTTCAAATCAATTTCCAGCAAGTAATAATGCTCCGAACGGGCTATCAGTTTGTAGTGGAGAACTGCTTTCTTCGTTTCCGGGCGTTCGTTGTCGTAAGCATAGCTTTTATTCTGGCGCTCGTTCCTGTCTATCCAGTGCACCAGTTCATCTTCATCCTTCGGCGGGCAGTTTTTCACGATAGCCCAGTAGGTTTTCTTAATCTCTCCCTGCCGGAACATATCATTCAGGCGGGAAAGGGCCTTACCGGTCTTGGCAAACAACACAATCCCGCTTACCGGGCGGTCTAACCGGTGAGGTATTCCCATAAAAACATTCCCGGGTTTCTGATACTTCTCTTTCAACCACGCTTTCAAGGTATCCGCAAGCGTTATGTCGCCCGTTTTATCCCCCTGTACAATCTCGCCGCACTTCTTATTTACGGCGATAAGGTGGTTGTCTTCGTAAATAATGTCCATCTTTACGTGTTCATGCCGCCGTCGCAGTGAATGGTTTGCCCCGTTACATAAGACGACAAACCGGAAGCGAGGAACGTGGCTACATTTGCTACATCTTCCGGCGTACCGCCACGGCGCAACGGGATTTGTTTAGCCCATTCGTCTCTTACCTCTTCCGTCAGCGCGGCTGTCATATCCGTGATGATAAATCCCGGGGCAATTGCATTGGCGCGTATACCCCGCGAACCCAATTCTTTTGCCACGCTCTTGGCTAACCCAATCATACCGGCTTTGGAGGCCGAATAATTGGCCTGCCCGGCATTTCCCGAAACGCCTACTACCGAAGCCATATTGATAATGCTTCCACCCTTTTGCTTCATCATAATGGGCGTTACGGCATGGATAAAGTTAAAGGCCGATTTCAGGTTTACGTTGATTACCATGTCCCATTGTTCTTCGCTCATGCGCATCATCAGGCCATCGCGGGTAATGCCGGCGTTGTTCACTAAGATATCTATCCGCCCAAACTCCTTATGTATCTCGCTTACCACCCGGTGCGCCTCTTCAAAATTTGCTGCATTAGAAGCGTATCCTTTTCCTTTCACGCCAAAGGCTTCTATCTCTTTTTGCGTAGCTTCCCCAGACTCGTCAATCCGTAAGTCCGTAAATGCCACATGAGCGCCTTCCGAAGCGAACTTTAAAGCGATTGCCTTCCCTATTCCGCGGGCGGCGCCGGTTACGATGGCTACTTTGCCTTCCAATAATTTCATTGTATTATAAGTTTAATGTATAAAATTCCAATTCATACGGCGTTGTCAACACCTTATCAGGCAGGCTCCCGCCGAATAGCCGCCGCCAAACACGGTAATCGCTACCAGGTCGCCCTTCTTAAACCGGTCTGTGTTCTGCGCATAGACCAGCGGCGAACTCACAGAGCCTGTATTACCTAATTCTTCTATATTATGCAGAAACTTCTCTTCCGGTAAATTCAATTGTTTAGCGATATTAGACAGGATACGCATATTTGCCTGGTGGCCGATAAAATAAGAGAGGTCGTCTAACGACAGCCCGTTTTTCTCCAAAAGCAGCAATACGTTCTTCGGCATACAGGTACAGGCCTGAACAAACACGTCGCGCCCTTCCGGCATCATAATTCCCCCGTCCTGCGGGCGGAGTTGCACGGCCTGTGGCCCTTTGCTTAAATGGCCCAACCCCTCGGTATATATATCTATCACTTCCTGGTCGCGCTCCGTTATACGTTCGCACGATATAAAAAAGGCGGCAGCGGCGTCTCCCCACAGGTGTCCCGATTTAGGGTCTGCTTCATTTGCGTATGCCGAATTTTTATCGGCAGAGAGAATCAACGCCTTGCTTGCCTTGCCGGTGGCAAAATAGCCCTCCGCTATCTCCAGCGCATTCAAAAAGGAAGAGCAGGCGGAAGAGACTGAAAAGGCCTTTGCCTTTTCCATCCTGAAATCATGCTGCGCCACGTGGGCAGCCGTGGCAACCGTATCGTAAGGCGAATAAGATGCCGATATTATCAAATCAACCGCTGTTATATCGTAGGGTAATTCAGGCAGTGCGTTACGCACTGAGTCTAATCCCATGGTAGTTATATTCTCTTCCGGTTTGGCTTTAGACCGGGTTACGATACCCGTACGCTGCTCTATCCACTCGCTTGTCAACCCATTCACTTCTAAAAAGTGACTATTATGCACACGTTCTCCGGGTACATACACTCCTGTAGCATTAATAAACATTCCTGATTTTTTACTTAATCTTTATTCCGTTAAATATTAAATTCATAATATTTTCCCTGTGTCTTATCTTTTCTGATACGGTAAATCCCATCTGTCCGCGGATATAAGGCACTTCAAGCCCTTTTAATGCGTGGTGCAATATTTTAGTCGTGATCTGTACGTCCGGCACTTGAAACACATGTTCTTCCACGCCCGTTTTTAAAATACCCCTTATTATTTCCATTTCTTTCATATCGAACTCCTTGCGCACTTTTTCAACGCGCCAGATGTCTCGGAAGAAATCGGCCCGCAGGCTCCCGTTCCGGAATACAATCTGTTTCACTGCGCTCAGCCGGATATACAGGAAATCCATTAACTTCTCATCGGCGGGTAAATCCTTACCGGCTACATCGAGCAGCATCCCGTACAACTTGTTCAATTCGCTTTCCACCACTGCCTGGTAGATGTCGTTTTTGCTTTTAAAGTATGTATATAAGGTACGCCGCCCTTTGCGCGAAGCCTGTGCTATATCGTTCATAGTCGTATTGTCTACCCCCATACGGGCAAACAATTGCCGGGCTACATCTACCAGCATATCACGAGTTTTGGAAACGGTCATTGCCATAAACTGCACATTTTTATTCAAATTGTGCGCAAAGTACAATAAAAAGATTGTATTTAGCAAGTATATTTACAAAAACTTGGCATTAAAAAACACACAAAAGGCCCGGAGGCATTGCGTATGCCGCTTTATAAACGGCCGTTAATTAATATTGCGTGAACGACTTGGAGACGAACTCCATCACCAGGGGAAGCTCCATGCGCCAGTATGTCCAGGTGTGGGCGCCGTCTTTTACGCGGTATTCGTGGGGGATTTCGTTCTTCCTGAAGGCGATGTGCATCAGTGAGTTACCGTCTGAGAGGAAATCGTCGTCGCCGCAACTGATATACCAGCGAACCTGTTTTATCTGCTTCAATTCGTCTTCCGAGGCTGCTTTAAGCGCTTCTTCAATGCTATGGCGCCTGTAATAGGCGTTTATCTGCTGGTCGGTTACCCGGGCGTCTTTGGGGAGCCTGGCCTTGGCCTGTTCTATATCCCAGCTGCCTGTTGAAGCGCTCAGCGGAGCGGCGGCGGCAAACATCCCCGGATGGTGCAGGGTGTAGAAGATAGTCCCCCCGCCTCCCATGGAAAGCCCGGCAACAGCCCGGTAACGGCGTTCGGTGCGTACGCGGTAGTTCTTTTCAATATGGGGAATCAATTCTTTGAAGAAGAAGTCTTCATAATCAAAATCTCCCCGGATATCGTTAAAATAACCTCTGCGGCCGGTATCGGCATCGGGCATAACGATAATCATGCGGGCTGCCTTTCCTTCGGCAATCGTCTGGTCGGCGATATGCTGCACCTGCCCGAACTGCACCCACCCGGTTTGGTTGTCGCCACTGCCGTGCAAAAGGTACAAGACGGGATACGACTGGTCGCTCCTGTCATACCCATCCGGCAGGTAAATGGCAAACTTGCGGTCCATTTTCAGGATGGCGCTCTTTACGGTCAACGTTTCAAACACCTGCCCTTGCTGGGCGGATGACGTCGCTGCGATAGCCAAAGCTATCATTACTGTTCCAATTCGCTTTTTCATGTTTTTCACTATTTATGGTTTACTGCATTATCTTATTCGCGCCAGTGGATACGGGCTATTGTTTCGAAGGCCATGCGGCTGTTATGACAGGGCCCTTTCCATATATTCGCCTTCGGACGGGCGATAACGGGCATGTAGTTTTCATCCAAGCTGTGATACCATTCGCCGTACTCGTGGTCTATTACGTTCTCCCTTATCCAGTTCCAGGTAGTGGCTGCTGCTGCGGCGTAGGTAGCGTTGCCGGTCAGTTGCCAGGCGTTGATGAAGGCCACCACCGCTTCCGCCTGCGGCCACCATTCAATCTTCCGGCTCAGCTTCCCGTTTGTTTTCCCGTACAATAGATATCCCTGGGGGGTCCAGCCTTCCCACATCTGGGCGTCCACCAGGTTCAGGGCTATCTCCTTTGTCCTCTCCATCAGTTGCATATCGCCTGTCGCCCCGGCAGCCTCGCATAGCAGCCACGAGGTTTCCATATCATACCCGTAAGAATCCGTCTCCTCCAGGCTGTGCCATTCCATCGTAAAGAAGAGCCTCCCGTGGCAGGTTTCGGGGTTGATTATTTCGTCGCAAAAGATACCCGCCAAACCTCTTAACTGCTCTTTCAGCCGGCAGTCCGGCCATACGCGGTAGAGGTTCGTAAAAGCTTCGAGCAGGCGTATATGGGTGTTCATCGTTTTGGAAGCCATCCCGTCGCCCTCGCCCTCGTAGCCAAAGCGTTCGGGCAACTGCCAGTTCCTGGTAAAAGAATCAATGTATCCTCCGTTAACGGCGTCGTACGCATGGCTTTGCACTGTCGCATAGAGGGCGATGGCCTGTTCGAGGCTTTCTTTATTGCCCGTTGCGCGGTAATGTTCGGACAGGCCGTAGATGGCAGAAGCCAGCCCATAAGTCTGTTTACCGGTATCGGCAGGCTCGCCGGCGGCGGTTACGCTCCAGTAGGCTCCCCCGTATTCTGTATCTATAAAATGGTCTATCAGGTACCTCTGCGCCCGGTTGGCCAACTGCCGGTAATTTTCCACCTCAAACGCACGGTAGGCCGAAGAAAAGGCCCACAGGATATGGGCATTGAGCGCCAGCCCCTTATCCGCCCCGGCCACGGGAACACCGTCATTCCCTATCGCTCCGTAAAAGCCGCCTGAAGGGTCGGGCGAGTAGATTTCCCAAAAGGGGAGCACATTCGTTATCAGGTTGCTTAATACCTCTTCACGCATCTGCTGCAGCTTCCGCCCGCTTTCCTTCCGCCCGGTGCAAGACGGCATACAAAGGATGCACAACACGGCTATCGTTCCTATATACTTTTTCATAGGCGCAACTTATTTATCCGCCGGCAATTGCCGGGCGGCCAGGGCCAGACTTTTCCATCACACAACATATTAGTTGTGTAAAGGTAAAGGAAAAAACATATATCCCCCCAAAACAACTGTGAAAAAGTGTTGCAAAATTCCCTGTATGCCTCCCATGTATCTTTGGTGAAATGCAGGAATTATATTCTCCGGGAAACAGGGAAGCGATAAAGGTATACCAAAAAAAATACCACAAATGTGGTGTTGCAGCAACAAAAAATTCCACCGTACCTTTGTAGAAGATTTAGGGCAATAAAAAATGCCATAAGAATAAAATGAGTTTAATTGATTGAAAAAGAGCGTCCTCTAACCGCTCTGCAAAATTGAACAGGGGGACGCTTGTTCTTAAACATGTAAAATTTATGCTAAGAACAGTATATTTCTTGCTGTTGACCATCGTTTTCTTTCCGCTTGCCGGCTTTGCGCAAATAGGCGACGTGAAAATCAAAGGACGGGTTTTAGACGAACAAACGGGCGAATCTGTTATCGGCGCTACTATATCTCTCGCCAATGAAAAGTCTGGCGTTGTTAGCGACGTAGATGGGTTTTTCTCTCTTTCCATCCGGTCGCTTCCGGCGACTATTTCAGTCGCTTACTTAGGCTACAAACGGCAGGAAGTAGATATATATGAAGACGCCGAAATCGTGGTGCATCTCCGCGAAAACGTCAACGTATTGAACGAAGTCGTTGTGGTGGGATACGGGACGCAGCGACGCAGGGAACTGACCGGCGCAGTGGCGTCAGTTACAAGGTCGGCGCTGGAACAGTCCGCCATCTCCATCAACGAACTGCTGAGCGGAAGCGTGGCGGGACTGAACGTTATGCAGGAGTCGGGACAGCCGGGCGCCGGTAGCGCTATTCGTATTCGCGGCGGCAATTCCATCAACGCCAGCAACGAACCGCTGTATGTGATTGACGGATTCATCTTTTTTAGCGAAATAAATGCCACACAAACCGGCGTAGGTGGCATCGACGGAAGTTTGAACCCTTTGGCGGCTATCAATCCTGCTGACATCGAGTCGATAGAAATATTGAAAGACGTGTCGGCAAAAGCCATTTACGGCTCGCGCGGCGCCAACGGTGTGATACTCGTTACCACCAAAAAGGGGAAGCGCGGCGGTAACGAGGTGCATTATCAATACACCATCGGTATTGACCGTCTGGCAAAAACGCTCGGTCTGCTTAGCGCCAAGGAGTGGCTCGCTGTACAAAAGGAATATTTTAACAATAAACCGGGATTGTATTATTCGCCCGACGAGTTAGCGCAATTTAACAAAGGAACCGACTGGCAAAACGCCGTGTTGCAAACAGGCGGCTCGCAAACGCACGAACTCTCCGTGAGCGGCGGCGACAAAAAGACGCGCTACCTGATATCAGGCAATTACACCACGCAAGACGGGATTATCCGCAACTCGGGCTTTGAGCGTTTCAGCGGCAGGCTGAATTTGGAGAAAGAAGTCTTCGCCGGCCTCACTACCGGTGTTACGGTATCAGTGAGCCGGAGCGTGCAAAACGCGCTCACCACCTTCGAAGGCGCTAACTATCGCAGTTCGCCTTTTTCGCGCGGCATTGCCAACTCGCTAACCTATGCGCTCTACATGCCCCCGATATTGCCCATTTATGACGATGCGGGGAATTACAACTACGTGAATCCGTTTGAATACACTGACCTGAGCTACTACGGTCATGCCGCCAATCCGGTGTCGGACTTGGACAATAGTATCGGGCAAACGCTGGGTACTTCGTTGCAGGGTAATTTTTTTGCACAGTACGCTATCACCGGTGGGCTACGGGCACGAGTGAGCGCGGGCGCCAACATTGATTATATCACGCAAAATTATTTTGCGCCGCCCACTTCCGCCTTGGGCATGAATCAGGATATTAGGGGTTCGGGCGCCATCGGCAACCGCCGCACGGACGTAAAGCAAGCAGAAGCGCTGCTCACTTGGACGAAGCGCCTGAATGCCGCGCACTTTTTCGATGTGCTGGCTGGCTACACCAGGCAGAAGACCGCGAGCGCCGTGTCGCTCAGCAGGGCCTCGCATTTAGACAGTTTAGAGAACCTTGCCATGGGAAAGGAACAGCCCTCGCCATCGCGTCGGCAGGAGGCCGATTTTCACTCGCTGCTGGCAAGGATAAATTATACATTACTTGAAAGATACAACCTGACGGCTACCTACCGCGCCGACAAGTCGTCCCGCTTTTCAAAAGGGCATCAGTGGGGACATTTTCCGTCGGTGGGACTGTCGTGGAATGTGGACGAGGAAGAGTTCCTGAAGCCGCTTGCTCCGGTATTGAGTTCCTTCAAACTCCGCCTCACCTGCGGAGAAGCCGGCAATCAGGAAATTGACTTTAATGAGTATGAACAGTATTTTGCCGCAGGCAGATATAACGGCGAAACTGCCTATACGCTTACCACGCTGGATAATAAAAACCTGAAATGGGAAACAACAACGGAATACAACGCGGGCATTGACGCCGGACTGTTCAACGACCGGCTAACCTTAGCCGCCGACGCTTATTACAAAGAAACGCGGGATTTACTGCTACGCATACCTGCGCCCCTCGGCTCCGGCTCCACGCAGCCGCAGTTGAAGAACGTGGGAAACGTCACCAATAAGGGATTTGAGTTTGCCCTCAATGTCAAAGTAATAGAACGCCCGAAGTTGCAGTGGTCGCTTACCGTCAACTTTGCGCACAACCGCAACACCATTACAAGCCTCGGACAATATGCCGACTTTCTTTCGGGTAACGAACAGGAGCGCATCTTGCGCACAGGCGAGTCGCTGGGTTCATTCTACGGCTATATTTTCGACGGAATAGTGCAAACCGGCGAGGATATTTCCACCCTGCCCACCATAGAAGGACGGACGCTGATACCCGGCGACGTCAAGTTCAGAAATCTCAACACGGATAAGAACATCAACGACCGCGACAGGGCTGTTTTGGGAAGTACGCAGCCCGATTTCACCTATGGCTTTTCTTCTACTTTCAAATGGGGGCGTTTCGACTTTTACACGCTTTTCGGCGGGTCACAAGGCAGCGAGGTATATAACCTGCTGCGGCGCCACCTCGAACGCTCTTCGGATGCCCACAACATGTCGGCGGCATTGCTGGATAGTTGGACGCCAGGCAACCCGTCAAACACGATGCCGCACATCAACAGCACAAAAACAATGAAAGTGGACAGTCGTTACATCGAAGACGCTTCGTTCTTAAAGTTACGCAATATCACGCTGGGCTACAGTTTTCCGTTCAAAACAAAAGCCTTTAACGACGTTGTCCGCCTTTTTATTTCCGCCCGCAATTTATATACATGGACGCCCTACCGGGGTTACGACCCCGAAGTAGCAAGCGGCATCGATCTGGGCGTTTATCCCTCGGCGAGGAGCTTTTTGGCGGGGGTAAGCGTTTCTTTCAATTAATTTAAGAGTTATCAAAGAACAAACAAACAAATTTTAGTATGAGAACGAATTTTTTTTTAGCCGTTATCGGCTTAAGTCTCGCACTCTATTCGTGCGACAAAGACAACGATGAACCCATCAACGAAGAGGAAACTTTAGTGAAAACGGAAGCAGAAGCCGCCGCGCTGGTCAATGCCGCGTATGTGCCGTTGCAGTGGCTAAATTCGTATAACTCCGCTTTTCTCGAAGGGCTTACCGAGGTGCTTGCTTCCGTATCGGAAGATGTTTCCGCTGCCAGCAGGCTTAGCAGATTCGAAGTTACTACAGATAACGATGTTGTTATCGAGCTATTCAGCGACCCCTACACCAGTGTAGGCGCGGCAAATCTGGCTATCGCGCAAATTGAAGCCGCGCCGGTGAGTGCAAGTCTGACACAGGAGCAAAAGGACTATCAAATTGCCCGCGCCAAGTTTGTTCGCGGACATAGTTACTTCAAACTTGTGCAAACGTTCGGCGAAGCGCCCATCCTGACCACCGATGCCATTGTGGGCGAGCGAAAGCCTGTTAATGAGGTCTATCAGCAAGCCGTCAATGACCTGACGGAAGCGGCGGAACATCTGCCTGCGTACGATGCGCAGAAATCCAACCCCAGTAAAGCGGCGGCGAATACGATTTTGGCAAAACTGTATCTCACTTGGGGGCAGATACCGGTTACTTCAGCCGAGATTCAAGCCATTGCAAACAGCCAGACCGACCCCGCGAAGCCTGCGCCGGACGCGGCAAAATTGCAAAAAGCGGTTGAATATGCCGACGCCGTGATTGCAAATACCCAGTATCACTTGCTCTCCAACTTTAACAATATTTGGGGCGTCAGTAACGAAAACAACGCCGAAGTCATCTTTTCTGTCCGTCACGACGGCGACGGCATTGACGACTTTGGCAACCACCAAACGCACTGCGGTTTCACATGGCCCAAAAATCCAAGAACGGATCCTCACCTCAGCTACGCCGACGTTACACTCAAAAACCGTATTCCGGATGGAGACGGGCGCAAGTTCTTTTCGTATGTAACACAAATCGGATACGCAGACGGCACGATAGATACGCTTGACTGGCCGGTGAGCGTGGTTCGTCCAGGCAAATGGATTCACCGCACGGCAAATGATATTACCAAAGCCTTAGAGCCGGAAGAGCAACTCAACAATATTGACCGCATAGACTACCGTTTTGCTGAAGTGCTGCTCATCAAAGCCGAAGCGCTGTTCTTTCAGGGCAATGCCGCCGCTGCATTACCTTTGGTAAACCAGCTCCGCGAGCGGGCTTATGGTAATAATTCGCACAATCTGTCATCGTTGACGGCACAAAACTTGTACGATGAGTGGGATAAAGAATTTGCCTTTGAATTAAAACGATGGTTCAACCTGGTGCGCTGGCGGAACTATATATCGACCGTCAAAACGGCGCTCGACGGATTTGAATACATCAAGAGCGATTACACATCAACAGAAAGCATCAACGCGGCCTTCCCAAATGAGACGGGCATCAATTATCCGCTCTATGTAAAATTGCATGAAAATCAATTAGCCAAAAAGAATGGATTGAAGGGGAAACTCTATCGCCTCCCGATACCTCTTGGCTATGAATACGAAGATTTGGGCATCACGCCGCAGAATCCGGGTTATTAATAACATATATTTTTTGAAACAATCCGCGAGCGTGCTTTGCTTGCGGATTGTTTTTTTACAGCGGCATACTTTTTATATCGCCACCCAATTTATCTACAAACGAAAACCGGCGGATTTTCATGTTTGTCGCTCAATAGTGATTTTTTTTCATTGCTATACTTTTTAATTATGTTATGAAATGGTTTTACCACATTAACCATGCTACAAATTAACACATGAAAAAACGAACTTCGATTATCAAAGTCCGTTTAATTATGGTAAATGTCCGTTTGAGGTTATTTTCTTACTGAATCTCGAAATTGAGCAGGCGCCATGCCTGTATGTTTGCGGAAATACTTGGCGAAGTTAGTCGGCTCATCAAAACCGAGTTGAAACCCAATTCGGTAACGGTAAAGAATGAACCTGTAAACAAGATCATTTGACCGGAATAGTCGGAAGTCGTATCGAATTGACAGACCTGTCCGGCAGAGATAATCAGAACTTCATTTGCTTTGACGGTAATATCCCGAAAGTCGATATGAAAAATAGCTTCTCCTTCGGTAAGCCAAACAATCTGATAAAAGGTCGCCTTGTGGGGTTCTCCAAGCAGCTTTGGAAACTCTTTTACGAACCTCAAATCCTTTACCTCAATTTCTATCGGTAAATCCTTAAACTCAAATGTTCTTATTGCATCCATATCAATGCAAAGGTACGGAAAGATTGCGGGTTACTTGGAAAACAAGAAGCC
>JAIRKZ010000007.1 GCA_031259845.1 Tannerellaceae bacterium
CCCCCGAAAATCTTTCTACCCTTAGAAAACTTGCCTTACAAATTATACGGGAACAACCCGACAACCTAAGTTTGAAGAAACGAAGACTCAAGGCTGCTTACGACGTGGAGTATCTTAAAAAATTGATTACTTAGGGTTTTTATGATAAAAATCAAATGATTAAAAATCAGTTGGATAGCAATCGAAAACCAGCAAATTTTCATGTTTGTCGGTCAGTTGTGGTCTATTTTATTTCCAACTATTTATAGGTTAACTTTTTTCACCCTGAATCGCTGGCAATAAATCAGGGCAAACTTCATCAAAATAAACATCAGGTAGGGGCCGTAGACGAATCTCATCGTTTTATTGATGGAATGCTAAAGAAGTAATCGTAACTTTGCAAAAATATTCAACCATGCGAATAGACATTCTTACCGTGCTTCCCGATATGATTGAGGGGATGATTAATTGCTCCATTGTCAAAAGGGCGCAAGATAAGGGACTAGTGGAAATACAATTACACAATCTCAGGGATTACTCTACAAACAAATGGCGGCGCGTAGACGATTATCCTTTCGGCGGCGAGGCCGGAATGGTGATGCAGATTGAACCGGTAGAGCGGGCTATTTCATCACTGAAAGGGCAACGTACGTACGACGAGGTAATTTACACTTCGCCCGACGGCGAAATATTCTCCCAGCCAATGGCCAACCGTATGTCTTTACTTAACAATATGATAATCCTTTGCGGCCACTACAAAGGCGTGGATTATCGCATTCGTGAACATCTTATCACAAAGGAAATATCTATCGGAGATTATGTGCTTACCGGCGGAGAACTGGCGGCGGCTGTGATGGCAGATGCTATTGTTCGTTTGATTCCGGGCGCCATCGGCGACGAACAGAGCGCCCTGTCCGATTCTTTTCAAGACAATTTACTGGCCCCCCCGGTGTATACGCGCCCCGCAGAATACAAGGGGTGGAAAGTACCCGATATACTATTGTCCGGGCATGCGCGTAATATTGCAGAATGGCGTTTACAGCAAGCGCAGGAACGCACGACAAGGCTTCGTCCCGATTTGCTGGATAAGAATGTATTAATTTAAATGCGGGTCTTTAGGGAAATTTATCCAGGCTTTAAACTGGTTTCCCAATACTTCTAATGAACGTTTCCAGAACAACTCCCCGTCGGCAAGCATAATATTACTGTTTGCCGACCGGCTGACCATCCAGGATTCTTCTTTAATTTCAAAGCCCAACTGGCCTTTTGTCCATCCGGAATAGCCGAGAAAAAACTTTACTTTTCCTTTAATCAAGTTTCCTTTTACAATATACTGTTTCAACTTGTCGAAATTGCCGTCAAAATATAAACCGTCGGTTATCTTTATCGAATCAGGTATTACCTCCTCTAACGTATGGATAAAGAAAAGCCGGTTGGAACTTACCGGCCCGCCCAGATAAATGGGTATATCAGACAGATTCTTAAATTCGGGAAAGAAATCGTTTATTATCAGGTTTGTTTTCTTGTTTAATACAAACCCCATGGAACCATCTGTATTATGTTCAATTAACAAAACAACCGAACGCTGGAAATAGGCATTCTGTAAGAATGGCTCCGATATGAGAAGGCTACCTTTGGTCGGAAGCGGGTTGTTATGTTTAATTTTAAAAATATTATTATAAGTTGCCATATTTAAAAGAGTAATCTATTAATTATGTCACAATATATAGCTTTTTATAATAGAAACAAATACAGGATACTATTTAAAAAAGTTAATAAAGCAAAAACTTCCCGGCGTCTTTGCTTTATAGGGGATGATTTTCGTTAAAGATATTTAATCTCTCTTCCAATAGCTCATATTGATGTTCTTTTATAAACGAAGTACATGCCCGCAACCCTTCCTGGTTGCTTCCCGTAGTCTCCAAAGAGATAGCGCTGATACCGTAATAGATTAGTTCTTTCATCAATTCGCTGCCGCTCATGCCCGGATAGGAGATTGTAAAATAGAAACCATCTGCTATCGGTTTATCCAAATCATGCTCATAGACTATTTTAAATCCGTGGTCTGTAAATATTTTCTTTAATTTCTTGGCGCGGCGCCCATATTCTTGTACTTCCGAAACAAAATCGAATGTTCCGTCGGAAGCGGCTTTAAACATAGCGGCCAATGCAAACTGGGCGGAATGGCTTGTCCCGGAAGATAAGGCATATAAAACCCGATGGATGTAAACCGTGCCGAATGTGCCTCCGCCGTACCGTTCGGTAAGCCCCGGATAAACCCTGTGATATAATTTATTGGAAATAGCGGTTATCCCGATCCGTTGGCCTGCATAGCTGAAAGCTTTAGAGCCGGATATTTGTAAAATATAATTATCTGTATAATGGGCGATAGTCGATTGGTAAGGGGCTTCAAACGGTTTGCCTAATTCTTTCCTGAAATCCATAGCAAAATAAGCCAGGTCTTCAATGATTATCGTGTCGTATTTGCCGGCTATGGCGGCAATCGCCTGTAACTCGTTTTCCGTTAAGCAGAACCAAGCCGGGTTGTTAGGGTTAGAGTATATGATAGCGGCTATATTTCCTTTACTCAGGTATTCCTCTACTTTTGAAGCTATACTTTCTCCTCTGTATTCATATACGTCAAACGATTCATATTTATAGCCCATTACAACAATCTGTTGTTTCTGTACAGGAAAACCGGGGTCAATAAACAGTATCGTATCTTTCCCTGCGGCGCATTGTCCGCATGTAAGGAAAGAAGCATACGTTCCCTGCATGGAGCCTGTTACAGGCACACAGCAATCGGCGTCTACATCCACATTCAGAAATGCTTTTATAAACCGGGAGGCTTCCGCCTTTAACTCCGGACTTCCGTTTATATTCGGATAAACAGATGCTATGCCGTTACGCAACGCTTGTATTTCCGCATCAACACCCACCTGAGTCGGTTTCAATCCCGGAACGCCCATTTCCATGTGTATAAATTCTGTTTGGGTGGCCTGTTCCAATTGAGATGCGATAGCAACTACCTCGCGAATCGTAGCCTTACCGAAGTTGGGCAAGCCATAGCTGTCAATAATTTCCTTCGTTGTATTATAATCTACAGGAGTGTTCTTCATGTTTCTATTATTTAAAAGACGGACAAAAGTATGAAATTAATCGTTGAACGCTACTTTTTTTGATGTAGAATATTATTTGTATTCATTTTCACTGTTAGGATTATATTTTTGTTAGGATAACGGATATAAACGGGATTGACACCTGCCTGTAGTAAATGCATGGCGCGGCTATGGCGAAGCAAGTGGCAGCTAAACTTTTTGGGTATCAGTTCCGGAGACTCTTTCCTTGCCATTTCGGCATAAATCTTGAGTATATGGGAGACGCCTTCTCTTGTGAGTTTCTCATGACGATTGTTGCAGAACAAGGGTTCTGAGGCCTTGCTGCCGTCATTGAGACGGTTCTCTCCCATATATTCTCGCAGTATGGATACCTGTTCCCTGACAAGGGGTACGATACGCGCTTTACGCCCCTTACCAACCAGACGTATGGTGCAGGGTTCGTGGATGATGCGCACTGAATCGACCGTAAGGTCTGCCATTTCCTGGACGCGTGCCCCGGTATCGTACGTGAGCGATATCTCCCTTCACAAAAACAGACAATGGACGCTCCCCGGAATACCAACTCTATAACCTGGCAACCGATTTAGGCCAACGCACAAATTTGGCCGGGCAGGAACCGGAGCGGGTTCAATCCATGAAAACGGCTTTGGGGAAAGATTAAAAGGGATAGCCTACGGCGAAGTGCCAGGCGAAATTGCTGTGGAAGTTCGGGCGCGTAATGGCCCAGCGGCGGGAGCCTTCCGCTTGCGGGTCGTATGCTTTGAAGCCTGTGTCGAAGCGTATCAGGAAGAAGTCGAAATCCAGGCGTAGACCGATGCCGTAGGAGAAAGCGATTTCCTTGTAAAATTTCCTGAAGTCGAACTCTCCCCCCTGCTGGTCGGGGTAGGAATGGATTGTCCAGATATTGCCGGCGTCTATAAAGGTGGCTAATTCAAATTTCCAGAACAGTTTGGTGCGGTATTCCAGATTCACGTCCAGGCGTATATCGCCCGCCTGGGTGGCAAATGAAGCGGAGTCTTTCCGCATGCTGCCCGGCCCCAGCGAACGCACCGGCCATCCGCGCACGCTATTGGCTCCTCCCGCAAAATAACGGCGTTCGAAGGGAATCCTTTCTGCATTGCCGTAGGGGTAGGCCAGGCCTGCTCCCAGGTGGAAGGCCAGGCGGTTGCGCTCGTCTGCCACGATGCCCTTGCTGAAGTCCAGGTCTCCCTTGAGGTATTGCGAATAATCAATGCCAAACAGTTTGTAATGTCCGTTATCCCCCTTGCCGGTGCGGAGGATGGAGGATGCGGCATAGAGCACATTGCCGGCAGACTCTGCGGAGAGGCGCAGCGAGTGCGTGTTACGCTGCCTGTACCGGGGGTTGTAGCTGTTGAACGAATAAGAATAGCGGGAGCTTACGATAAATTGATTGTTAAAGTTGTACAGCCGCGTTGCTTCCGGGAGTGAATAGAAGAAGTACGGGTTTATTTCGGGCAGGAACACATAGTCTACATCTATCAGCCCAAAGGAGTGGCGGGCCAGTGAGTTGGAGCGGTCTTGCCAGCTATAGCCCCATTTCCCCGACAGGATGGCCCGTTCGTATTCGGGGCGCGTCTGCCAGTTGTAGCTCACTTTGAGTTCTGTATTGGCGCGGAGCCTCCGCTTAAAACCTTCTGTAAAGAAAGGGAAAAGGAAATGCGGGAAAGACAGCGACGCCTCTCCGCCTGCTTCCCAATAGCTAAGCCCGTACTGGCTGCTTCCCGACAGCGACTCGTAGGCGCCGCGTATCCTGGCCGAGAATACTTCGGCTCCCTTAAACAGGTTGCGGTGCCGGTAATTGAGGCTGGAGGCAAAGCCCAGGTCGCCCGCCGAGTTTGTGCCCACCAGCTCTATCCCGAAACCGTGTACTTTGGCTGGCGAGGTAAGTATCGTAGCGCTAAGTTTCATGGTGTCGTTCTCTTCAAACTCCGTAAAGCGTACGTTCACATTGTGCAGGGCGCCGAGCGCCACGCAGGAAGAATAGGTTTGCTCCAGGCTCCGTTCATTAAACAGCGCGCCGGGCGTAAGGTAATTGACTTTCCTCAATACGCCGGGGCGGATGCTTCTGCCGTTCCTGCCGTATATAATGGTGATATTCCGTGTTTCTACCGTATCGGTGGGGGTGAAGGGCGCTTCGCCGGCGCGGTGGAGGGGGTCGTAATCGGTCAATATCTTTACATCGTTTATATAATATTGCCGGTGGGGCTTTTCTGTAATCGTGCCGTCGGGGCTTACTTCGCGGCAGGGGTACAGCAGCATCTCAAGGTCTGCCACATGGCGGCTGAAAGAGCTGTCGGCCTGATAGCCTAAATGTTCGCGGTTAAACATATAATACCCTCTTGCGCGCAGCAGGGATGTGATGCGCTGGCGTTCCTTATCGAGCAAATCCCTGTCGAAAAGGCCGCCTTGCCCCAGGAGGGGGACAAACTCATCCTGCGATGAGAGGAAAGCGGCTTTCAGCGGGGAGCGGGGGGGAGGGGTTAGATGGGCGATGCTGTCGATAACCGGGTCGGCCAGTTCCATGGCATAATGGCGTATTACGTAAGGTTCGTTGCTTGCCACGCGGTAGGTTACAACGGCCTTTTTCCGCCGCGACGTATCTATCGAGGCGGTTATTTCGGCATCGGGATAGCCTTTATTGGTGAGGAAACGTTCCAGTTCGGCTACCGATTTATTTGTTAACGCTGTATCGAGTATAACGGGCGCTTCGCCCATTCGCCTGATCTGTTTGTTTATCCATTTCGAGCTATCCCGCCCCGACCAGCCGTATACGAATAATTGCCACTTCACGAGGCCGAATAGCTTAAAGTTGGGTTGCTGCCGGAGGTAGGGCCTCAGGCCGGACGGCTTGTATTGCCTGTTATCTGTCTTGATTTCAACCCTGTCGAGTAAATATTCGCCTTCTGCAACGAACTTCGTAGAGCTGCAAGACGCCAGCGCCCATACAATACCAATGACAGGAAACAAACGAAGTATGCCTTTCATGCTTTAATCTGTTTACGCCCGCAAATGTAGCGTAAATTAGAGAAAATCACGTACTTTTGCCTTGTAAAAAAGAATAAGCGATGCTTAGCAGGAACCTAATTAAATACATCCGGTCTCTGGAACAGAAAAAGTTCAGAAACGGGCGCGGCACATTCGTGGCCGAAGGAAGCAAGCTGGTGAACGATATGCTTTCTGCTTTCGAGAGCGAGCTGATTATTGCCAAGCCTTCGTGGATGGCTACCCAGGGAGACATCCCTGCAAAAGAGCTGCTGGCTGCGGATGAAGAAGACATCCGCCGGGCCAGCCTGCTGAAGAACCCGCAGGATGTGATAGCCGTATTCAAACAGCCTGTGTATGATATAGAAGAGGCGAACCCTTCGGGGCAATTGACGCTTGTGCTGGACGGCATACAAGACCCCGGTAATCTGGGTACCATCATTCGCCTGGCCGACTGGTTCGGTATCGAACATATCGTATGCAGCCCGGATACGGCAGACGTGTTCAATCCTAAAACCGTACAGGCCACGATGGGCGCCCTGGCGCATGTGAAAGTGCATTATGCCGCCCTGGAAGCCTGGATGCAACGCTACGAAGGGCAACCTCTGTACGGCGCCTTTTTAAACGGACGGAATATCTATGCCGAAGAGCTGTCTGCCACCGGCGCCATCGTTATGGGCAATGAAGGAAACGGTATCCGCCCTGCCCTCGAAGCGCTCGTTACCACGAAGCTGTTCATCCCCGCTTACCCTGCAGGCCGCGAAACGTCTGAATCGCTGAACGTAGCCACCGCCACCGCCATTGTATGCGCCGAGTTCAGGAGGCGCGTAAGTTCAGTCGTAACCACGGGGCTCGCTCGGCCGTAGCGCCGGGGCTCGCTCGATCGCGACGCCGGGGCTCGCTCGATCGCGACGTCGGGGCTCGTCATTTCCGGCTTCGCCTTCAGGGTAAGGCCGAGTACATGAAGTTGATTACATTGCCGCTGAATATGCGCTCTACGTCTTCGTCGGTATAGCCTCTTTTCCTTAGCAGGGCGTCTACTTTCTGTATGTCGGCGATGGTTGTAAGGTCGCAGGGGCACTGTTCGGCGCCGAAAGCGCCGTCGAGGTCGCTTCCGATGGCGGCGTATCGGCTATTTCCGGCCAACTGGCAGATATGGTCGATGTTATTTACCATGATTTCCAGGTTGCAGTTCATGCTTTGGGGGGTAGATACGCCGCGCACCCAGCCGGGCGTCATCATCCAGGCGTCGAGCGCTACTCCTGTAACGGCGTTCCGTTCAATCAGGGCTTTTATCATATCGTTGCTGAACTGGCGGTTGTGGTTTACGAACACGCGGCAATTGTTATGGCTTGCCCATACGGGGCCTTTGTATATCTCCAGGGCATGCCAGAAGGCGTCGTCGTTCAGATGGGTAACGTCCAGAATCATCCGGAGTTCGTCCATCTTCCTTAGCAGGGCTTGTCCCTGTCCGTTCAGCCTGCCGTTCGAATCTGTTCCATTGGCATATCGTCCGGGGCCGTAATGCGCCGGGCCTATGGCTCTGAGGCCGTAGCGGTATGCCCGTTCTACGTGATCGATCGTTATAAAAGAGTCTGCCCCTTCGATGCTGAGCAGATAGCCGATGGGCTTCTCTCCGCCCGGCTCCCTGTTATTCCATAAGACAATGTGACGGGTTAATTCTTCTTTTGTGCGTATCATGGCCATATAGCCCTCTTCTTCCATTGCCTTATACCAGGCCAGCTGTCCTTGCGTCTGCGCCCAGGCCTGGTGGGGCGAATGCCATCCGGGCAAGGGATTGTCCGGGGCTGCATAGCGACCTATCTGCGTAGCCACTACGAGGCCGATGTTTCCTTTCCGTAGCTCTTCGAACGAAACGGTTGCGTTTCCTCTGTCCGGCTTATCGGTCATGCCGGCTTCGCGCCTGTTTATTTCGGTTAGGGGTTCGCGTAAATCCCGGTTCCATTCCAGCGCATTCATGCTTAGGTCAAGATGTATATCTGCTATTAAATGTTTAGCCATGTGTGTATGGGGGGTTAGATATGAATAGAACGGTTGCGGGCGATTACCTGCCAGGTTGTGACCGCTTCGCCGTTTTGAATGATGTGCGCTTTTTCATAAAGAGCTACCGTGGGGCAGATATGTACCGGTACGCCATACAGCACATCCCCCAGCCTGTAATGGCTGCTATCGGGCGTCTGCACTACCAGATGCTCCTCGCTTTGCGCCACGGGAACGGCTTCGGGGGCATTGAGGAAATGAACGCGGGGCAAAGGGCTTTCGGCCGCTACGGCTTTATATCCCAAATCGATGCATAGATGATGCCGGCCTATAACAGAGATTACCCGGCTAATCACTAACGCTGCGTACCGGTAGGGCATATCGGGAAAGGCATGGGCGTATCCCCAGTCCCAGAATACAAATGTACCGGGGCTACATTCCGTATGCTGCCGGCGTACGTGTGCCGGAAAGGCCGGCGTACCCCCCATTACCATCCGTAACGGATAGGGGAACAGGGGTTGTATCTGCTCAAACAGATTGTTTGCCAGGGCGAAAGACCTGTCGGCGGCCTCTTGCCTCCGGCTCATGTCCTTATCATGAATATGCCCGTCATATCCATGAATCCCCGCCAGGCGAAGATGCGTTAATGACTGTATCTCCTGCGCCAGGCTGTATGCTTTCTCCGGATGAACGCCGGTGCGGTTCATGCCCACGTTCAAATCAATATAGACGTTTAGCGTGACAGCCTCCTCGCTGCACTGTTTATTAATCACTCCGGCATGCTCTTCATTATCTGTCAGACACGAGAAAAGCGTTTCCCGGTACGTCTTTACGAGCTTTAGCAGGCGGCTGATTTTAGGGCCTGCCGGCTGACAGGCAAGCAACACGTCCGGCGCCCCGGCGATTGCCAGCATTTCCGCCTCGGCTATGGTAGCGCATTTAAAGCGGGTGATGCCTTCCTTAATCATCATCCCGCACACTTCGCCCATCTTGTTTGTTTTCACATGCGGGCGAAGCTTGTTTGCGCTACCGGCTACGGCAATTGCCTTCAGGATGTTATCCCGTACTCTTCCGGGATATACCACAAGCGCAGGAGAGTCTGTCTGCTCTATATTCCGTATGTTATACCATTCAGTCATTCAGTTCAAAGAGCGCTTCTATTTCTACGGGGATATTATCGGGAAGCGAGCCTACGCCTACGGCGCTTCGCGTAGCTACGCCATTGTCTGTTCCCCATACCTGGGCAAAGAGTTCGCTGCAACCATTTATTATATAAGGATGGCGTTCAAATTCGGGCGTGCAATTCACCATGCCGAATACTTTAATTACCCGCTTCACCCGGTTCAGGCTGCCCAGGTACGTCTGGATGGTAGACAGCATGGTTAACCCTGCCTGGCGAGCCGCCAGTTTACCTTCTTCCAGGCCTGTATCTTCCCCGATACGGCCGATAATTAACGACCGGTCGTCCTTCACCGGCCCGTGCCCGGACAGGTATAAATACTTGCCGTCAACAAGGCAAGGCTTGTAAAGGCCTTTGGGTTCGGGCGCGGGAGGTAATTTCAACCCTGATTTTGCGAACTGTTCATCTGCATTGTACGTACACATAATTCATTTATTTTAGTTTGTTTATATGAAATGGCTTACTGTCAATACGCCTATCAGTCCGGTGACGGACACAATCGTTTCCATAACCGACCATGAGCGGAATGTATCTTTCAGGCTCAGGCCAAAATATTCTTTAAACAGCCAGAAGCCCGCATCGTTTACATGCGAAAAGAAAAGGCTCCCTGCTCCCAGCGACAATACCATCAGGCTGGGATTCACGCCGGCCTGTTCAACCAGGGGCATAATAACGCCGGCTGCCGTAAGCGCAGCCACCGTGGCCGAACCGATACTTACGCGGATAATAGCCGTAAGCAGCCAGCCCAATAGAAGCGGGTGAACCGGTAATTGGATAAACACGCCGGCCAACTGTGCGCTTACTCCGCTCTCTTCCATCACTTGCTTGAAGATACCCGAACCGGCTATAATCAGCAGAATCATGGCAATATCTTTCGTAGCATTAACATAAATATCCATTATTTGCTTCATGCTCCGCCCCTGTTTAAGTCCTAATGTACAGGTGGCAACCAGCAGCGATATCAGCATCACAACGGAAGGCGCGCTAAGTAAGCCCACTACGGAAGAGGCCTTCCCTCCCAAACCGGTAAAGATATAGGGAATAACGGCGCCGGTTATCAATAAGAAAACGGGCAATACTGCGCTTATCAAACTGTTCACCTTGCCGGGCGTACCGTATGGGGCGTTATCTTCTTTTTGCTCGAACAGGGTAACAGGCCCCGACTTTATATTTTTCAATGTCTTGGAGAAAACAAGCCCGGCTAATATAATGGCAGGAACGGCCAGGCACATACCTAACAGCAGGGTCATTCCCATATCGGCCTTAAAAAGAGCCACCAAAGCAACGGGGGAAGGATGGGGCGGCAAAAAGCCATGCGTAACCGATAAAGCCGCCAGCATAGGCAAACCGATATATACAACCGGAAGTTTATACTGATTAGCCACAGAAAATATCAACGGGACAAGCAAAACAAAGCCTATATTATAAAACAGGGGAATGCCTACAATAAAACCGGTTATCATCAACCCCCATTGAATATATCTGACGCCGAATAAATTGCCCATCATACCGGCGATTTCCTTAGCCGCGCCACTCTCGGCAACCAATTTACCCAGCATGGCGCCTAATACAATGATCAACGTCAGGCTACCCATAATACTGCCCACGCCCTGATTTACAGCTTCCGGCAACCGCCCGGGCGGAATACCCAAAGCAATACCCGCACCAATGGAAACCAGCAGGAAAGCGATAAACGCATCTACTTTAAAATAAGAAATGAGTGCAATCAGTATAACGATGCTAATGATAACGATAATAAATGCCATTCTCTTTTCAAGGTATTAAATAAGTTACTGCCGCGGCATGATGAGCCTGATTCATCATACCGCCTGCAAAGTAAGCATTTTTTCCCCGGCCACACAGATTTTTATTTAAAAAATAAGTCCGCATACGCCGCATAGTATAATAGCGGCTAAAAACAAAAAAGCCTTCAAATCCCTATTGATTTGAAGACTTCCCCTTAGTTGCGGAGACAAGACTCGAACTTGTGACCTTTGGGTTATGAGCCCAACGAGCTACCACTGCTCCACTCCGCGATATAGTCAATCTCTCTTGATTGCGGATGCAAAGGTAGTAATTGTTTTTATATATGCAACACTTTTATGCTATTTGTTTGGAATATTTCCATAACTTCGCCGCTATAATGTGTTTTTTCTCTAACTCGCGTAAACTTAAAACAATATGAAACACACGCTCACAATTTCAGTAACAATCCTGTTTATACTGGCAGGATGCGGGGGATGCAAACAATCCGGCAATCAAAATGATGAATGGATTACAGTAGACGTAACGGCTAATTATCCCAAGAAAGAACTGATCCTTCAAGACTTTATGGATGTGGAATACATTCCGCTCGAAACGAATGAAGAGTTTGTTTGCCAGGACTTGGTGCTGGATATTACCAAGAACAGTATATTGCTTAGAAACCGCCCCGGAGACGGGAATATTTTCATCTTTGACCGTAGCGGTAAAGCCTTGAGGAAGATAAACCGCAAGGGCCAGGGCGCTGAAGAATATACGGTTTATATGAGGATTATCATCGACGAGGAGAGGGGTGAAATGTTTGTCCTCGACCGTCCCGTAAGCAGAATATTGGTGTATGACCTGGACGGGAATTTCAAACGAAGCCTTAAGCAGGATTATATTATGAACTTTTCTTATATGTATAATTTCGACGAAGGGAACTTAATTTGCCGTGATTATGTTGAGAGAAAGGGTGAACAGTCGTTTATGATTTTATCCAAACAGGATGGAAGTGTCACCAAAGAAATCCGGGTCCCGGTGAAGGAGCAGATAACAATGGCGATTGAGTTTGAACTGGATAACGAGCTTTATAACACAATCCCCAACAACTATAATCCGATAATTCCATACGTTGACAACCGGATACTTACAGACCAGTCCTCCGACACGGTGTACGCCTGCCAGCCCGGCCACACGATGCGTCCCGTCATAGCAAGGACGCCGTCCGTCCAGTCGATGAACCCTACGGTATTTCTTTTTCCAAGCCTTTTTACCGGACGTTATTATTTCATGGATGCGGTAAAAAAAGAAGACGGTTTTCCTGCGACTCATTTAATGTACGACAAAGAGAAGAAGGCCTTTGCCCGTTACACCGTCTACAACGGCGATTACACCGGTAAAACATCCGTAAATATTCATAACCTGACCCCCGTTATAAATCCCGGAATAGCCGCCTGCCTCTCCTTACAGCCCGCCGATCTCATCAGGGATTACGAGAATGGGAAACTGAAAGGCCGCCTGAAAGAAATCGCCGCCGGATTAGACGAAGAATCCAACCCCGTAATCATGCTCGTAAAGCATAAAAAATAAAACAATCGTAAAATGAAAACATTCGTTATGGCCTTTATTTGCATTGCAGCTTGTGCATGCACGGCTACACAGAAACAGGAAACCTGTTATTTCACTAATCCGGTAATACCGGGCGACCTGGCCGACCCTACCCTGCTGCGGATAGGCGAAACGTATTATGCTACGGGTACGTCGTCGGAATGGGCGCCTTTTTATCCCTTGTATTCGTCTACCGACCTGGTGAATTGGGCGCTGCGGGGGCATATCTTTGAAGATAAGCCGGAATGGGCGGTTTCTTCTTTCTGGGCGCCGGAACTTTTCTACTATAATAATAAGGTATATTGTTATTATACGGCTCGCCGGGAAACGGACGGCGTATCGTATATAGGAGTGGCTGTTACTCCAGACCTGGAGACAGAGAAGTTTACCGATCACGGATTGCTGGTAACGTTCGGAACAGAAGCGATAGACGCTTTTGTTTTCGACGACAACGGACAGTTATATATCACCTGGAAAGCATACGGATTAGACGAACGCCCGATAGAATTGATGGGTAGCAAACTGTCCGGCGATGGCCTCCGCCTGGAAGGCGAACCTTTTTCTTTACTGACAGACGATGAAAACACAGGTATGGAAGGCCAATACCATTTCAGGAAAGGGGATTATTATTATATCCTTTACTCGGCTCATGGCTGTTGCGGCCCGGATAGTAATTATGATGTATATGCGGCCCGTTCCAAAAGTTTTAAAGGGCCTTACGAAACGTATGAAGGAAACCCTGTTCTGCATGGCGGCGGCGATTTTCTTTCGTGCGGGCATGGAACGGCGGCAGTTACTCCCGATGGGCGGATGTATTATATGTGCCATGCGTACCTGCCCGGCGATGGTTTTTATCTGGGGCGGCAGGCTATTTTGCAAGAGATGACGGTAGGGGAAGACAACTGGGTTCATTTTGCCGGCGGTTCGCTGGCTTCAATAAAGCAACCGGCGCCTTTCAGCGGGATGGTTCAGGAGAAGATGGCTGATTTTGAAGATGATTTTAACGAAGCCACACTGAAAAAAGAATGGGCCTGGAACTATGTTTATGCCGATGTAGACGCCCGGATTATAAATAACCAACTCGTATTAAGCGGAAAACCGGAGGACGGGAATCAGCCGGGCGTTGCCTTATGCCTGCGCCCGGCCACGCCGCATTATTCATTCGAAACACAAATAGCCGACCGGAATAACAGCTCAAAAGGCTTAACCATCTATGGCGACGATAAAAACATGCTGGCATGGGTTTTTGCCGGTGATAAGGTAGAATTGAAAATGGTTTCCGGCAACCGGGAAATAATCCTGGGAGAACAGCCGGTAACAGAAGAGGCCGTTTCTTTAAAAATAGAAATAACAAAAGGTTGCTACGCTACCTGTTATTGGAGTAAAGACGGAAACGCCTGGGAACAGTTGGGAAGCGCTTCCATCGATTGCTCCCGTTTAGTACGCTGGGACAGGATTGCCCGTCCGGGGTTAATTCATATCGGCGACCCCGGTAAGCCCGCCGTATTCTCTTACTTTAAACTGAAAAACCTGATTGATGAATACGAATGACATACGTGCGATACGCTTGCATAACCATTTACTGGCAACGCATAAACTGACAATGCCTAAAGACGTTGTTTCGTGGATGGGAGCTATGCAGGCCCAGGCGTATCCAATGGCTAAATGGGCAATCGGTTTGCGTTTGCCCGGTTCTACCGGTGGCATGATAGAGCAGGCCATTAATGAAGGGGATATTATACGCACCCATATCCTTCGCCCCACCTGGCATTTCGTTTCGTCAGACGATATTCACTGGATGCTGGAACTTACCGCGCCAAGAATCAAAGCGATTATGTTAAATTATAACAAATCAACCGGCGACGATGAAGCCTGGCTGAACAGGATGCTCTCCCTCGTTGAAAAAATCCTGACAAAAGAAAGCCATCTTACCCGGCAGGAAATAGGAGAACGCCTGAAAGCAGAAGGCAGAGGCACAGGTACAGACAACCGCCGGCTCAGCCATATCATGTCATGGGCCGAATTGGAAGGCGTCGTCTGTAATGGAAAGGTAAGAGGGAGCAAGCAAACCTATTGTTTGTTGCAGGAGAAAGCGCCGAAAACGTATTCCCTTACAAAAGAGGAAGCGCTCGAAAGGCTTGCCCGTAAATATTTCAGCAGTCATGGGCCGGCTACTCTGAAAGATTTTGTTTGGTGGTCGGGGCTTCTTATGTCCGGCGCCCGGAAAGGGATTGAATTGATAAAGCATGATTTTACCGGCGAAACGATTGGCGCCGAAACCTATTGGTTCAGGAATGATATAGAACTTCCTCCGGAAGATACTGCCCCGTCGGCCTTATTATTACCGGCGTTCGATGAATACCTGGTGGGCTACCGGGACCGCCGCGACATTCTTAAAGAAGAATATACCCGGACTGTCATTACCAAGACAGGGATATTCTCGCCCATACTGACGCTCGACGGCGAGATAATAGGTACGTGGAAAAATAAAAAGACAGACACCGAACACTCCTTTTTTCAAAAAGAAAAGAAAGACGTTCGGGCGCTGTTCAAGCCGCATGCCGGGATGTATAAAGCCTACCGGCAAAGCAACGGTTTACCGGAGAATTTCCAATAACTTATCCAGCTTGGGAGCCATGATGATTTCCGTACGCCTGTTGCGGCTGCGGCCATCGGTTGTTTCGTTCGTTGCTACGGGCATATATTCGCCCCGTCCGCAGGGTTGGATTTGTAGCGGATTTACGCCATACTCTTTCGTTAGTATCCTCACTACGGAGGTAGCCCGGATAACGCTTAAATCCCAGTTGTCTTTAAACTGTACGGTATTGATGGGTTTGGTATCCGTATGCCCTTCAATAAAGACGTCGATACCGGTTTGCTTATTTAATACGCCGGCCAGGAGGGCGAGCGCTTCTTTTCCCCGTTTGTCTACTCTGGCGCTACCCGATTCGAACAGTAATTTGTCGGACATGGCTACGTATACTTTCCCGTTTTTTTCCTCCACGGTCAGTTCGTCGCTCCCAAAGCCCAGCAAGGCGTCTTTTACGCTGGATAGCAAATCTTGCACCTTTTTGTTTTGAGCGTTTATTATTTCTTGCAGTTCGTTGATGGTTTGTTCCCGTTTGTTTAATTCCTCCATTTTTTGGTTTAGCAGGGCGTTTAGTTTATCCTGTTCGCCCATATTGGACGACAATAACGCCTGGTAGTTGCGTAAGGATTTGCCTAATGAGGCCGTATCGCTTAACAAAGCGCCCAGGCGGTCGGTTAGTTTTTCACTGTCGTCTAAGCAGTTTACCAACTGTTTTTTAAGGCTTTCTTCCCTTTCTATTGCTTCCAGCCGGCCGTTTTCAGCCAGCAAATATTTCTGTTTCGTTACGCATGAGGTAGAGAAAAGAAGCATCGTAACCATGAGCAAATAAAGATTTTTCACAGGTGTATCAGTTTATGAATTTAAGGCAAACGGGGGTATCTACTTCTATATTCTTATCAATGTTCTTTAGCAACCCGGTATTTTGGTCAATTTCAAATACTTCGATAATACTGTCGTCGCGGCTGGCTGATAACAGGTATTTACCATTGGGCGTAATAACAAAGTTACGGGGGTGAGCGCCTGTGGGCTGGTAGCCGGCTTTGGTCAGCATGCCATTCTCTTCATTAATAGAGAACACAGCAATGCCATCCCCTTGCAGCCGGTTGGAGGCATACAGGAATTTACCATTCGGCGTAATACCGATGTCGGCGCTTCCCCGGGCATGTAAAGTATCCGCTTCAATGGTTTGAAATTCCGTTAGCTCGCCATCCTTATAATTGAATCCGATAACTGTTCCGGCCAGTTCGGTAACCACATACATATATTTATTAGTAGGATGAAATACAAAATGACGGGGGCCGGAGCCGTCGGCTACCTTAAACGATTTCAACGAATCCCGGTTCAGGAATAAGGAATCCGATGGCGCTGTCTCGAAACGGTAAATATGATCCGTTCCCAGGTCGGCGGCAAATAAATATTTATAGTCGGGCGAGAATTTCACACAATGCAAATGAGGCATTTCCTGCCTTACCGTATCGGTTCCATTCCCTTCAAACAAGATTAGTTGCGGATTTGAAGCAATCTTCCCGTCCGCCTCAACCGGAAAGGCCGTGATACTCCCGCCGCCGTAATTGGCTGTTACCACATGTTTGCGGTCTTCGTCTATTGCTATGTTGCACGGTGCGGCTGCGTATGTCTTTTCGCTGTTCAGCAAGGTTAGCTTGCCTTGCTCTTTGTCGAACGAGAGGGCGTTGGCGTATGCTTTTTCACCCCCGTTTTCACTAACGGCGTATACAAATTTGCCATCAGCTGCTGGATTCAAATACGATGGATTGTCCATCTCCACCACGCTGACATATTCCGAAACGCCTGTCTCCGTATTAAATTTATATACATATATACCTTCGCTCAGTCCGAATGTATAAGTCCCAATCAATAAATATAAAATACCGTTCATAACCGTTGTTTATTAGATGCAGTTCTTGTTGCTGTTATCATTTCATTAAAAAATCGCGTTGAAGATACGCATTTACATAGATATTTTTACCGGTTCGGCTATTATTTTATAATAAGAAACGGAAATATCGCCCGACGTAGAAGGAGCGGAACCTATTAATGCTATATGACAGGCCGGCGCTTCCCAGAGGGCTAACGGATAATAGGGCATATTGCCCGTAACCGGACCGTTCAATGTATTGGCAAACCTTTCCGCGTATTCGCCGGCCAGGGGAGACTGCGTTACGTCTTCTCCTTCATAAGCTGCCTCGCTTTCTCCATATAGCGCGGTAATGTAATTGTACAGGAATGAACGGGTGGCGGCTATTTCTTCCTTATATTTGTCCCGGCCCGGATAGTTGTTTACCTTGTAAGACAGCAGCATACAGGGCGTTTCCGAAATTGAATGGAAAAGGGTGAGGGTAAAACCTTCGGTCAATGAAACAAAGTCAAAAGCCCTCGACGCCGGTTCCTCCTCCACACCCCAGTTTATCCCGAGAAAATCCCCCGTCAGTTTCACTTCCACAAGCACAGAGTCGCACCCGGCAACCAGGCTGTCCCTATAGGCCGTAACCTTCGCCATATACGTTCCGGGTAAATAAAAACGCTGCTCCAAACGGATAGGCATACGATATCCCGTATATACTTCATTGAATACCCCGGGAAGCTGCCACACTACCGAATCCAACCGTTCGCCCAGATAGTAGGCAAGCCCGCCCTTCCCGTTATCCTTTTGGCTGGTTTTTATCTCGAACGACATATTATCAAACAGCCCCACCGTCTTTGCCGAAGCAGTAAGCACAAGATTATCCTCAAACGCCGGTCGGGGGACGCCAGCCGGTTCGCTCCCTGCTTCCTGTGCACACGAACCTGCTATCATACACACAAAGCCAACGACAAGAAGTGACAGATTATTCCTCATAACATAATTTTTTTCTGATGTAAAAGTAAAAAAAAGAATCTATTAACCTGAAAAGAACAGTAAAATTCCGTCAGGGAACAGACGATTCCCCCTTGTGCTTCGGATAGTCCTCGCACAGCTTTCCCCGATAATCATATTTACAAGATGCTACCATAAAGGCTTGTTTGCTGACAGATGTTAAGGAATTTGCGTTTTCAGCTAACGGGTGTTTTGGAGGGAAAGGGGGAATCCAGAGGGCGATTTCGATTGTCTTCGTAATCAAATGAGCAGGTATCGACTGTTTTGCGGGAGGATTCAGGGAAAACATGACGAAGTCTTGAGGAAAGGAATACGATTTCTATGTTAACTTCTAAATATTTTTACTATTTTTAACTCAATATTGTTTGGTTAAGCTATAACTTCTTCTTATTCATGCAATAAACTTTTTAGGATTAGGCGTTTAAGCCGCTGTTAAAAAAAATCAAAAATGCTACTTTTGTAGCATGGAAACAAGAGAACAATTTATAGGAGTGAACTCAATAAAATTCAACCGACACTTTCAGAGTGATGAAGATTGTTATCACTATTTGTCTGAAATAAAGTGGTCATTAGAAGATTACCAATGTAAACGGTGTGGCTATACGAAATATGGCAAGGGGGAGAAGCCCTATTCCCGCAGGTGTACCAAGTGCAATTATGATGAAAGTCCCACCGCAGGTACTATGTTCGATAAATGCAAATTTTCCCTGTTGATAGCTTTTCATATAGCGTTTAAGATAAGTACGAAAAAGAAAGGGATGTCATCAGAGGAATTGTCGGAAGAATTTGAACTTCGACAAAAGACCTGTTGGGAGTTCAAATGGAAAATACAACAAGCTATGCAAAGTAGTGGGCGTAATCCTCTGAAGGGCCTGGTTCATGTAGATGAGTTTTACGTTGGGGGTGAAGAAGAAGGTGGTAAAAGGGGTAGAGGCAAGGGAAATAAACGGTTGGTAATAATCGCTTTGGAAATTGTTAGAGGAGGCTTTGGAAGAGCTTGTGCTGCAAGTATCAAGGATGCATCATCCGATTCATTTAAGCCATTCTTTGAAAAATATATTGATAAAGATGCTGATGTTGTAACTGATGAATGGACAGGATATATACCGCTTAAATCCA